>SXTU01000234.1 GCA_005791875.1 Verrucomicrobiales bacterium | reverse complement strand
TCCCAACGCTCTCAACTACTCCATCGGTGCCCGCCGTGCCGCCTTCGCCAACTGGAACCTCCTCGACGGCGTGCCCAAGGCGAACGGCTTCTTCTCGCAGTTCCCACGCGAGCTGTCCGAAACCTGGTGGCTGCTCTACGACCCCGCCCGCTCGTTCCCAGATCGCTTCGCGGACTTCCTCGGCATCACGCACATCTCCTCCAGCGAGACGCTCTTCACTTGGACGCAACGCACCAATGCGCTACCGCTCGTGACCGCCGGCGCGGAACCGGTCTTCACTGACGCCACGAATACTCTGCGCGAACTTGCGGATACAGGTTTCGACCCCGCTGGAAACGTCTTCTTACCTAAGGAACTGCTCGCCGTCTCCGGCGCGACCAACGCCAGTGCCATCACGCGCGCGACCGTTCTCTCCACGCGCTGGGACCGCGAATCCATCAGCATCGAAGTCGAGGCCAACGCGCCCGTCTGGGTCGTCATCGCGCAGACCTACTACCATCCGTGGAAAGCCTTCGAGGGCGACCGCGAGTTACCCATCCGTCGCGCCAACCACGCCTTCCAAGCCATTGAAATCAGTGCAGGCCGCCACCACATCGAACTGCGCTACGTGGACCACGCCTTCCGTCTCGGCGCGCTGCTCTCGCTCACCACGCTTGCCCTTGTGCTCCTCGGCATCCTCCGCACTCGCGGCCCACTGAAAACTGGACACTGATTCCTTAATCACTCTCCCTGAACTCTCCAGCCGCCAACTTACTATCGCCCGCCCGCTTCGCCGCCCTGCTCGCGTTGCTTGTCTTCGCCTCGTGGCCTGACGTGCTCCTCGGCTCAGCGAGCTTTGTCCTGCGCGACTTCAGCGTTTTCGGCTACCCCATCGCGCACTACCACCGCGAGTGCTTCTGGCGTGGGGAACTGCCGCTTTGGAACCCGCTCAACAACTGCGGCCTGCCCTTCCTCGCGCAGTGGAACACAATGACGCTCTACCCCGGCTCCTTGGTCTACCTGCTTCTGCCGCTGCCGTGGTCGCTTGGGTTTTTCATGCTGCTGCATCTGTGGCTGGGCGGACTCGGCACTTTTGCCGTCGCGCGCCGCTGGACCGGCCTGAACTTCGCCGCCGCCGTCGCCGGCGTGGCCTATGCGTTCCACGGCCTCACCCAGCAATCGCTCATGTGGCCGAACAACATCGCCGCCTTCGGCCTGCTCCCGTGGGTTGTGCTCACCGTGGAGAACGGCGTCCGCGAAGGCGGGAGAAAACTCGTCTTGGCCGCGCTGGTCGGCGCGTTGCAGATGCTCACCGGAGCGCCGGAAGTCATCGTGTCCACGTGGCTGCTACTGGGATCGATGAGCCTCAGAGGAGTGTTCAGTGTTCAGTGTTCAGTGGTCAGTGAGCGCTTGGAACCCGCCGGGTCTGCCGAGCGCCCCGCACTGAAAACTGAACACTGGTTACTGAATACTGCAAACTCCCGCCTCCTCGGGATCGCCGCCCTCGTCACCCTCCTCTCCGCCGCCCAGATCCTCCCCTTCCTCGACCTCCTCCGCCACTCGCAGCGGGACGCCGGCTTCGGCGACTCCGTATGGTCGCTGCCCGCGTGGGGCTTTGCCAACTACCTCGTGCCACTGTTCCGCTGCGTGCTCACCTCGCCCGGCGTGCCACTGCACGGCGGCCAGAACTGGACCTCGTCCTACTACGCCGGCGCGGGCGTGCTCGCGCTGGCGTTGCTCGCCGTGCTGCGGGTTTCGGACCGGCGCTCACGCCTGCTGTCCTTGCTCGGCGCGATTTTCCTCCTGCTGGCGTTGGGCCAGAGCGGCTTCCTCTACTCCTTGTTCGACCGCGTGCTCCCGCTCGGCGTCATGCGTTACCCGGTGAAGTTCATCATCCCGCTCACCTTCATCATGCCCATGCTCGCCGCCTTCGCCATCAAGGAGCTCTTCCGTGACGCCTCCGACTCAACTCCCACCTCCAAACCCGAAACGCCAAACGAAAGTCAGAGCCTCCTCACGTCGGCTGCTACCGTGGACGAAGTCCGCTCCCGCATGGCCCGCCACCGCCTGCGGGCGATTACCACCGTAATGACCGCCGCCATCGCGCTCATCGCCGTGCTCGGCTGGTTCAATCCGCTCGCGGGCGAGGGCCAGGAAACGCAACTGCTTCTCCTCTTCAGCGCGCTGGCCAGCGGACTCTTCGTCGTCTTCACCGCCGCCGCCGTGCTTGGTCTGCGGCACGCCGGGAGTCGATGGCGACAGACATTGTGGTCGCTGGCGGTGCTGGGCCTGCTTTTTGCCGACCTGCGGCTGCACCTACCTAACCTCACCCCGCGTGTCCCGCCTGGCTACCTCCAGCCCGGCCAGCCGGACTTGCAGGCACTTACCCCCGCGCCGCGCGACGGCACCGCCCGCGCGTCCCTCACCTGGGCCGCGCTGAAAGAGTTCAAAAGCAAAATGCTCCCCAGCCTCGCCGACACGCTCCTGCTCCAGCGCGTCGGTCTCTACGACAACTTGAACCTTCTCGAGGGCCTCGCCAAAACCGACGGCATCTTCAGCCTCTACCTTCGGCCGCAGCAGGAAGTCGAGGCGCGCCTCTTTCTGTCCGGCGGCACCAACTCGCTGCCCGGCCCGCTCGCGGACTTCCTCGGCATCGCGCACGTCAGCTCGCCGACGAACATCTTCAAGTGGCACCGCCGCGACACCTCGCTCCCGCTCATCACCGCCGGGCAACGCCCTGAATTCGCCGCCGCCGAGATTTCCCTGCCCGCAATGGCCGGCACGAACTGGATCCCAACAGAAACTGTTTTCCTCCATCCGTGGGACAAGGCACTCGTCCCCCGTGCCGGCGATTTGCAATCGCCGTCTGTTGCGAACGAACCCGCAGAACGGCGGTTGCAAACCGTCGGCACCAGCGCACGCGTGCTCTCCGCCAAGTGGTCCGCCCAGCGCATCGAGTGCGAAGTGGAATCCTCCGCGCCCACGCTGGTCGTCATTGCACAAGCGTTCTACCATCCTTGGCGAGCCACCGTGAACGGCCAGCCCGCCACAATCCTCCGTGCCAACCACGCCTTCCAAGCCGTGCCCGTTCCCGCCGGCCGCAGCACCGTGCGACTGGAGTATGTGGACCGCCGCTTCCGCCTCGGCATCGTCCTGTCCGCACTTGGACTCATCGCGTGCATCGTGCTCTGGTGGCGCAGCCGACCGCGCGTAGCACTAATCACCAATCACTAATCACTCCTCTTGTCCGACCCCGTCCCCATCGCCGACTCGCAATTCGCAATTCGCAATTCGCAATTGCCCGCCTGGTTCACCCTGCGCCGCTTCGCCGTGTTTCTCCTGCTCGCCTTTGTCCTCGCCTTCCCCGGCATCTGGGCGGGCACGGAGACCTTCTTCCGCTCCGACTACGGCGTGATGGCTTACCCATCCGCGCACTACCTGCGCGAGAGCCTGCGCGCGGGCGAGCTGCCGCTCTGGAACCCGCTCTCGAACTGCGGCGCGCCCTTCCTCGCGCAATGGGGAACCATGTGCCTCTACCCCGGCTCGCTCTTCTTCGTCGCGCTGCCGATGCCGTGGGCGCTGGGCGTCTTCTGCCTGCTGCACCTCTGGTTCGGCGGACTCGGCGTGCGCGCCTTGGCGGAACGTTGGACCGGCAACCGCTTCGCCGCCGCCGTCGCCGGCACGGCCTTCGCCCTCAACGGCGCGTCGCTCGCGTGCATCACCTGGCCGAACTACTGCGTCGCCCTCGGCTGGATGCCGTGGATCATCCTGCTCACCGAGCAAGCCTGGTGCGAAGGTGGTCGCAAGCTCGTCCTCGCCGCCTTGGCAGGCACGATGCAGATGCTGACGGGTGTGCCGGAGTTGGTTGCGATGACGTGGGGGCTGCTCGCGGCGATGCTCATTGCCGAATGGGTCCAAGGTCCAAAGTCCAGAGTCCAAAGTCCGTCAGCGCACGAATGCTCCGGACCGCACCAAGCACCCACGACCTCGGTCCCCCTCGCCCCCACCGGGGGAGAGGGCCGGGGTGAGGGGGCAAGCCACCCACAACCCACCGCTTCCGAACGTCCGCACCCCAGCCCGCTAATCACCAATCACTTCTCACTCCTCACCCGCTTTCTCGCCGTCATCGCCCTCATCGCCGCCCTCTCCGCCGCGCAACTCCTCCCCTTCTTCGACCTCCTCGCCCACTCGCAGCGCGACGCCGCCTATCGCGACGCCCGCTGGCCGATGCCGCCGTGGGGCTGGGCGAATTTCTTCGTGCCCCTCTTCCGCTACTTCCAAACCCCGCAAGGCTTCTGGGTGCAGCACGACCAACAATTCCTCTCCAGCTACTACCTCGGCCTCGCCCCGCTCGCCCTCGCGCTACTGGCCGTGTGGAAATTTCGCGAGCTTCGTGTCTGGCTGCTGGCGGGCGTGACACTCTTCGTCCTCATCATAGCCCTCGGTGACGCGGGCTTCCTCTACACCGCGTTGAAGAACCTGCTGCCCGGCGGCGGGATCGCGCGCTTCCCGGTGAAGTTCGTCCTCCTCGCCGCCTTCACTGTGCCCATGCTTGCCGCCTTCGGCGTCGCGTGGCTCCTGCGCGGTAGCAGCCGACGTGAGGAGGCTACATCTAACAATGCGGAGTGCGGAACGCGGAGTGCGGAATCCAGTCAAAGCCTCCTCACGTCGTCGGCTGCCAGTGGCGGGCCGAATCGGAGTTCGGCACTCCTCGCCATCGCCCTCGCGTTCGTGGCTGGCGTGGCGCTGATAATTTGGCTTGGCCAGCAGCACCCGCTGCAATACGACCGCTGGCCGGAGACGCGCGCCAACGCCCTCGTCCGCCTCGCGTGGCTGGCGACTGCGCTCGGAGCCATCGCCATCGTGGCCGGCCTCGGCACGCGCGCAGTGCGGGAACGCCTCCTCGCCGCCGGTGCCGCTCTCGTTTTGCTCGCGGGCGACGCTTGCTCTCACCTGCCAAGCCAATCGCCGCGCATCCCCACAGCGGTTCTGAACCGCGCGGGTATTTCCCCTGAGCAGCCCGAGCTGGCCACCCTTCCCACTGGTCGCGCCATGATTTCTCCCACCGACGAAGAGCTCCTCCTCTACGGCCGCCACGTGGATCCGCAACGCCTCCCACCCGGTGTGCCCGCCTCGCCGCTAAATCTCCAAGTGCTCGATTTCGCCGGCAAACTCCGCGCGGGCTGGTCGCACCTCAACCTGCTCGACGGCGTCCCCAAAGTGAACGGCTCCTCCAACCTCCGCCTCCGCGAGCAGGACGAGTTGCAACGCCGCCTCTACCCACCAAGTGCCACGAACGCTCTGGCCGCAGCGGGCCTGCTCGACTTCCTCGGCGTCAAGGAGCAGACCGCGTTGTTCGCTGGTTCGATGTGGTCCAACCGCACGACCGCGCAGCCACTCGTGTTCGCGGGAGCCGCGCCGCACTTCACCCCAGCCATCGAGACCCTTTCACAACTCCTCGCCGCCGACTTCAACCCTCGCCAAGTCGCCCACCTCCCGCCCGAAGCCGAAGCCTCCATCCCCACCAACGCTGCCAATGCCCGCCTCACCACCCACCGCTTCGCCGCCCACGAAATCCTCGCCGAGGTCGAGACCGACGCCCCGACGCTCGTGACCGTGGCGCAGTCGTTCTACCACCCGTGGCGCGCGTTCGTGGATGGCCAACCGGTCAAGCTCTGGCGCGTGAACTACGCCTTCCAAGCCCTCGCCGTCCCGGCGGGAAAGCACACCGTCCGCCTGGTGTATGTGGATGAAAAGTTCCGCCTCGGTGTCAGAATCTCGCTGACGGGCTTGGCCGTGTGCGGCTTCCTCTGGTGGAAAAGACCAAGTCCCAAGGTCCAAAGTCCAAAGTCATCGTGACTCCCGAACCTCCCACCCCAGACGCCAGACCCCAGACACCAGACCCCGGCACGGCGGACACCTGGCTCACGCCGAACCGCTTCGCGCTCATCCTCGCCGCGCTCCTCGCAGTCACTTTCTGGCGCGTGCTCTTCGGCGGCGAGGCGTTCTTCTATCGTGACTACGGGTTCCTCGGCTACCCATTCGCGTTCTTTCATCGCGAGTGTTTCTGGAACGGCGATTTCTTCCCGCTCTGGAATCCCTACGTGAACTGCGGCGCGCCCTACCTCGCCCAGTGGAACACGCTGTGCCTTTACCCCGGCTCGCTCCTCTACCTGCTCCTCCCGCTTCCGTGGTCGCTGGGTTTCTTCTGCGTCGCGCACCTGCTCCTCGGCGGCATGGGGATGCGCGCGCTGGCGGAGCGTTGGACGGGCAGCCGCTTCGGCGCGGCGGTGGCGGGTGTGACATTCGTCTTCAGCGGGCTGGTGCTGAGCTGCGTCATCTATCCGAACTACCTCGTCGCGCTGGGCTGGATGCCGTGGGTTGTGCTCGCCACACGGCGCGCGTGGCAGGAAGGCGGGCGAAGCCTCGTCCTCGCCGCGCTGGCCGGCGCAATGCAGATGCTCTCCGGCGCGCCGGAAATCATTCTGCTGACGGGGGGTTTTCTCGCGGCACTGGCTTTGACCGAAGTGGTCAGTGTTCAGTGTTCAGTGTTCAGTAAGGATGCAAAATTCCCCGCGCCTCCCGGACAACCCAACGCCAAGTCTGAACACTGGATACTGAACACTGAACACTTTCTGCTGGGTCGCCGCTTCGCCGCCGTCATCGCCCTCATCACCGGCCTCTGCGCCGCGCAACTGCTCCCCTTCTTCCAGCTCCTCTCGCTCTCGCAACGCAGCGGGGATGCGGTGAACTCGTTCTGGTCGCTGCCCGGCTGGGGCTGGGTGAACCTGTTCTTCCCGCTGTTCATGAACTTTCAGACCGAGCAGGGCGTGTTCGTGATGATCAGCCAAGCGTTCTTCCCCTCGGTCTATCTCGGCCTCGTGCCGCTCACGCTGGCGCTGCTGGCGGTGTGGCGCGTGCGCACGCCGGAGGTGAAGCTGCTCGGCGCGGCCACACTGCTGGCCGTGCTGCTGGCCTTCGGTGACAACTTTGTGCTGTGGGGTTGGCTGCGCGAAGTGCTGCCGCTGGGCGTGGTGCGCTTCCCGGTGAAGGCGCTGTTGCTGGCGGCCTTCACGCTGCCACTGCTGGCGGCGTGGGGAGTTGCGGAGTTTGAAGCGCGACTCCGCGCGGCGGAGGCGGACGTTTTACAAGATGGCAAGCGGCTCCCTCGTATCCTTGAGCAATGCCTGATCGTGGGAACTGCCGTTGGAGCGCTGGGTGCTTTGCTCCTCAAGGTGAACACGCAGTTCCCGGTGCTGTCCCGCGTTTCAAGCGATGTGCAAAACTCGATAGCTGGTTGCATCGCGGTTTTAGCCTTTGCTGCTGCGATGGTGGTTGTCCCTCAGTTTCGCGGCGCGCGCCCGCTGTCCATTGCGGTTAAACTCACGTTGCTTCTCCTGGTCGCTGCCCACGGTGTGTTTCACCTCAAAGGCCTCAACCCCACCATCCCCGCCTCCGCCTTCGAACCGGGCCTGGCCGCCGCTTACCACGCCAGCAAGGGTGCGCTCACGCCCGTGCCGAAGCTCGGCGAGTCGCGCCTCATGCTCAGTCCGCTGGCCGAGCGGGCGCTGCACACGCGGATGGTGCCGAAGTTCTACGACGACTTCATCGGCCAGCGGCTCGCGTTCTGGGGCAACCTAAACCTGCTCGACGGACTCCCCAAAGTGAACGGTGCGTCCACCCTCGTGACGCGCGAGTGGAACGACGTGGAGTATTTCCTCTACGGCACCACGAACCCCGCGCCCGCGAACCTCATGGACTTCCTCGGCGTGACGCACACCACCAAGCCCGGCGAACTGATGCAGTGGGAACGCCGCACGAACGCGATGCCACTGGTGACATTTCCAGCCGAGGCGGTTGAAGCAACAGAGCCGGGCCGGGCACTCAAGGCGATGATGTCGCCAGACTGGGACCCGCAGCGGGAGGCTTTCGTCACCGGACTGCCGGTGACGGGCAATGGCGGGGTGAAGTGGGACTATGGCCCGCCCGACATCGCCGCGCTGGTTGGTTCTGCCCGCGTCACCAGCGTCGGTCCTGCGCACTTGGAGTTGAATGTTCGAGTGAACGCCGCTCAGGGGTTGGCGATCGCGCAAAACTTCTATCCAAGCTGGCGCGCGACCGTGAACGGCCAGCCCGCACCCGTGCTCCGTGCAAACCACGCCTTCCAAGCCATCCCCATTCCCGCCGGCGAGAGCGCCGTCCGCCTCGACTACGTGGACCGGCCCTTCCGCATCGGTGCGTGCATCTCGCTGGCGACGCTGCTGGGCTGCGGCGTCCTCTGGAGGCGGACGCGGCTTTCTTGAACGGCCGGCAGTTGTCCCGAACTCCGAAGTCGAGACGGCTAGACATCGCAGCGCAGACTTGCAGTCTCCTGTTTCGCTGGATTGCAGCCGTCTGCCGCTCCTGTTCCACAGGTCTCAGTCCGCCGGGTCGCTTCGGAGTTCGGAATCAACCCGAAGTCCGAAACAGGGTTGCCTCAAAGAACGCAAAGAGGCGCAAAGAGAAGCCATTGCGGGAGACCAAGCGGAGGGCGGAAAAAGTTCCAAGCCCAGTGATGGAATGCCGTGTCCCTTTTGCGTCTTCTTGCGTTCTTTGCGGCCAACTTCGGAGTTCGGAACCAACGGGGAACCGGACCTACTCCTCATGCTGCCGCTCGCTGACATGACCGCAGACGCCGCGCGTGCTGGCGGCAACGAAGTCGAGCAGGAGCCTCGCGGCCTCACCGGTGGTGAACGTTCCAGCCTCCACGAGCGCGTCGCGGCGCAGCTTGCCGCTGAGGAACAGCAGGTGGTAAAGGCGCTTGAGCTCCGCGCGTTGCTCTCCAGTGAAGCCGCCGCGCCGCAGGCCGATGGTGTTCAGCCCGCAGATCGAGTTGATGCCCGTGGCAATGCAGAAGGGCGGCACGTCCTTGCTCACCGCTGCGCTGCCTTGCAACAACGCCAGCGGACCGACGCGGCAGAACTGATGCACGAGTGAGTTCGCCGAGAGGAACGCGCGCTCGCCGATCACCGCGAAGCCGGCGATGGCGATGCCGTTGCACAGAATCGCGTGGTCCCGCACCTGCACGTCGTGGCCGACGTGCGCGTTGCCCATGATGAAGCAGTGCGAGCCGATGGTCGTGGCGGTGTCTTCCTTGGTCGAGCAGTGGATGGTGGCGTGCTCGCGGATGATGTTGTCGTCGCCGATGACCAGGCGCGTCGGATCGCCCTTGTATTTCAAGTCCTGCGGCGTGTCGCCGATAACCGCGCCGGCGTGGATCCGGTTCCGCGCGCCGAGGGTCGTATGCCCGAGGAGATGCACGAACGGCCCGACCACGCAGCCGGGGCCGAGCGTGACGTGACCCTCGATGACGGCGTAGGGGCCGACCTGCACGTCGGGCGCAAGTTGCGCGGTCGGGGCGATGAGGGCGGTGGGGTGGAGCATGGGGAAAGTGTTCAGTAGTCAGTGTTCAGTAAGCAGTGACGGAAGGGGCGCACCGGGCCGCAATCTGAACACTGAATACTTGCTTCGCCTTCATGAGTAGAAAAAACCCAACTCCCGCAGCGACGCAAAATCTCGCGCCCGCTCCGTCGTGCGGTGGCCGAGGATGACGTGGTCCAGCACTTCAATCTTGAGCAACTGCCCGGCGCGGATGAGGTCGCGCGTGACTTTGATGTCGGCCTCGCTCGGCGTCGGGTCGCCGCTGGGGTGGTTGTGAACGAGCACGATGGCGGCGGCGTTGGCGACGATGGCGTGCTTGAAGACTTCGCGGGCGTGGACGTGGATGGAGTCCAGCGTGCCGTGCGAGATGCGTTCCACACGGATGAGCCGGCGGCGCGTGTTGAGCAGCAGCACGAGGAAATGCTCCACCGCGTAGCCGCGCGCATCCTCGCGCAGCAGGTCGGCGATGCGCTCGGGCGTGTCGAGCAGCGGCGACTCGGTGCGAATCTCCGCCGCCATGCGGCGCGCGAGGGTGAACGCGGCCTGAAGTGTCACCGCCTTGTCGCGTCCGATGCCTTTCACTGCGCAAAGTTCCTTCACCGACGCCTGCGAGAGGCGGTCGAGGGTCTGGAACTTCGCGAGCAGCTCCGAGCCGATGACCAGTGCGGATTTTCCCTGCAAGCCAGTGCGCAGCAGGATGGCGATGAGGTCGGAGTTGGCCAGCGTGTCCGCGCCGTTCGCCGCGAGGCGCTCGCGCGGGCGCTCATTGGCGGGGATGTCTTTGATGCGCGGACCGCTCATGGGGGGAATGCTCCAAGCTCCAGGTATTGGCCTGCCAACCGGTGGGCACCGCGCGCGCCTTCTCCCTTCCTCGGAGGAGGGGAGAAGGTGGCCGCAGGCCGGATTAGGGGAGGGGCCGCCAATGCCAACGCACGTAACCCCTCACCCCAACCCTCTCCCCTCCTCCGAGGAAGGGAGAGGGAGCCAGCGCATGGCTGACCGCTGACTGCTGATAGCTGACCGCTCATAGCTCCTTCACCACAAACTCCGCGAACTCCGCGTGCAGGTGGGGCGGGATGCGGGCCTTGAAGCGCGCGGCCTTGCCGCGGTAGTTGCGCTCCACGATTTGCGCGACCTCGTGGAGCTTGGCGATGACGGCGGATTGCTCGTGCGGGATGGCGAGCTGAACGTAGTTGCGGACCGGCCGCAGCGCGGTGCCAAGCTCCGCCATCAACGCCTTGAAACCTTCGCCCGTGCGCGCGGAGACGGCCACAGCACGCGGGTGCTGCATCAGCCAACGGGCCACGAGGTCAGGCTCGGCGCGGTCAATTTTATTGAGCACGAGCAAAATGGGTTTGTCCCCAGCGTGGATTTCCTCCAGCACCGTGTTCACCGCGCGAATCTGGTCCTCGGCCTGCGGGTGCGAGCAGTCCACGACGTGCAACAGCAGGTCCGCCTCCACGACTTCCTCGAGCGTGGCCTTAAACGCCTCGACGAGGCGCGTGGGCAGCTTGCGGATGAAGCCGACGGTGTCGGAGAGCAGGACGTTCTGGTTCGTCGGCAGGCGCAGGCGGCGCGTAGTCGGGTCGAGCGTGGCGAAGAGCTTGTCCTCAGCGAGCACCGTCGCGCCGGTGAGTTGGTTGAACAGCGTGGACTTGCCGGCGTTCGTGTAGCCGACGATGGACGCAAGCGGCCACTGGTTGCGCTGGCGGCCGGCGCGCTGCGTCGCGCGCTGGCGGCGGACGAGAATGAGTTCCTCGTCGAGCTTCAAGATGCGCTCGGAGATTTTGCGGCGGTCCACTTCGAGCTGCGATTCGCCTTCGCCGCCCATCGCGCCCACGCCGCCGCGCTGACGCGAGAGGTGCGTCCAGTAACGCGTGAGGCGCGGGAGCAGATACTGAAGCTGCGCTAGCTCGACCTGAAGCTTGCCCTCGCGCGTGCGGGCGCGCTGGGCGAAGATGTCGAGGATGAGCGCCGTGCGGTCAAGCACGGTGCAGTCAAAGACCTTCTCTAAGTTGCGCGTCTGGGCGGGCGAAAGCTCGTCGTCGAAGATGACCGTGTCCACCTTGGACTCGCGGCAGCTAGCGGCGAATTCCTCCGCCTTGCCGGTGCCGATAAAGGTGGCGGGGCTGATGGACTCCAGCCTCTGCGTGCCCTCGCCGACGATGTTCGAGCCGGCGGTGCGCGCGAGTTCCTCTAGCTCCGCGATGGAATCGGCGGTCTCCCACTCCGTTCCGGACTTCAACTCCACACCGACGAGGAAGACGCGCTGGGCCTTGTGCTTGGGGTTGGCGATGAGTGCTTTCAAATCAGGACGGCGCGGAACGTAACAGGGAGCGGGGCTGGGCGGAAGGGTGGTGTGGCGGCGACTGCAAGTCGCCGGCACGGGTTAGGGCTTCGTCGGCAGGCTCCACTCCAGCCCCACATCAAGCCGCACCGAGGTTCCGGTGGCGTCGAGCGTGGGTGTGAGCTTGAGGACCGGGCCGGTCTGAGTGCCATCAGGTTGAATCTGGGCGACGGAAACTTGCGCGTCTTGGCCGCTGTTGGTGACGACCCGAGGTGCGCCGAGAATGGACACGCCGGTTTGCCCCTCAGCCAACTTGAGCAGCGCGGCGAGCCGCGCTGGGTCAAGACCGGCGGCGCTTTGGCTGACGGGCTGATCAGTGCGCAGATCTTGCAAACCGAGGCGGTCGAGCAGGCGGTCGGGAATGGTCACCAAGTGCGTTTGGAGGAAAACTTGGCCGGGGATGCTGGCATCGGTAGCCGGTGTGATGAAGCCGACGATGCGCTGGCCCGGCTCTGGCCCGGCCCAGCCGCCGAGGGCCAGCGCGTGGCCGAGCGGCATCTGCGCTGAGACAGTGCTGGTCAGTTTCGTGACCGGTGAGGCGAGCGGAGGTGAAGTCGGCGGTGGGGTGGTGGGGCGGCGGACGGACGGGGAGTTGGTGAGCGTTGCGGTGCGCTGTTCGTTGCGCAGGCGCGTGACTTCGTTGCGGAGCCGGGCGAGTTCGAGGACTTCGGAGTCGGAGAGGGCGGGTTTGTTCGGTGCGGCAGCTTTGGCAGCGGATTCAAGTTCGTTGACACGTTTCCACAGCCGGTCGCTTTGCTGACGCTCCTTCGCCCCAACAACTCTCGCTCGCGCCAACTGGTTCAGCCCATAGAACAAGGTCGCGAGCAGCAGGACGTTCGCAGTCAGGGAGAGCAACAGGAGGAGGCGTTCGCGGCGCATGATGTTTTGGTGGGCTGACAGTAGCACTGCGGCGGGTGGGGAGAAAGCCGATTTGGACAACGCTTGAGCCGCGCGTTGCCGACAGCGCATTTGGTGCGCGTCGTCCTTCCGTCGCTACGCGACTCGCTTTGCTTGCTTGGCTGTCCGTGGGTTGAAACCCACGGCTACAATCCGGTCGTTGCTACGCGACTGGCATAAGTTTGTGCCAAAACGCCGTTGAGCTTTTACACTGCGCGCGTGGCCGAAACTGCCCAGAACATCTCCGTCGTCATCCCAACGCTGAACGAGGCGGCGGAGCTGCCGGAGACGTTGCGGCGGTTGCGGCGGGTGCCGGAGGTGAGGGAAATCCTCATCGCGGATGGCGGGAGCCGGGACGACACGGTGAAGCTGGCAGAAGAGGCGGGCTGCGTTGTGGTGAACTGCGCGCCGGGACGCGGACATCAACTGCGCGCGGGAGCGGAGCGGGCGACGGGTGAAGTGATCTTGTTCCTGCATGCGGATACTTGGGTTCCGCAGGATGCGGGGTGGGCGCTGCTAGCGTGTTTGGCCCAGCCTCGTGTGGTGGCGGGTGGCTTCTACAAAGTGTTCCGTGACCCGCCGAGCTGTCTGGTGCGCGGGTCGCGCTTCAAGTGTTGGTGGCGGCTTATGGTCGCGCGGCGCGTGATGGCGGACCAGGGAATTTTTCTCCGGAGCGAGACGCTGGCGCGAATCGGCGGCGTGCCGGACGTGCCGTTGATGGAGGAGTTCGAGCTGTGCAAACGGCTTCGCCTGCTCGGCCGGCTCGCATTGGCGGACGCGACGGTCGTCACCTCGGCGCGGAAGTTCCGCAAGCTGGGCGTGCTGCGGACATACGCACTGATGTGGCGGGTGACGCTGGGCTATTATCGCGGCGTGCCGCTGGAGGAGTTGCGGCGGCTTTACGAGCGGTGAATTGGGTGGGGCTTGCCGGGCCTGATGCGCCGTGTGAGTTCCCGGACTTGCCCTGAGCATCGCGGCCTGTAGTCTGCGCCCATCGCATCAGCCGCCTCGACGTTGGGACTGCCGTGTCCGCGCCTTCGTGAGCGCTGCTGGTGACAACTCGTTCGATTCAAACCGAAGTCAGCATGAAACTCATCGCCTACTGCCTCACCGCCGCCATGACCATCGCGACCATCACGACAGCTTCAGCGGCTGCTGCCGCAGCGAAACCAAAAGGAGAGCCGTTCGGCAAAACCGCTGACGGCACGCCCGTCGAAGTTTTCACGCTGACCAACGCGAAGGGGATCAAGCTCCGCGCCATGACTTACGGAGCGATTGTGCTCAGTCTCGAAACACCCGACCGCAACGGCAAGAGCGCGGACATCGTGTTGGGCTATCGGACGCTCGCCGACTACATCAAGAGCACGCCCTACTTCGGGGCGATAGTCGGGCGCTACGGCAACCGCATCGCGCAGGGGAAGTTCAAGGTTGACGGCAAACAGCATTCGCTGGCGACGAACAACACTCCCGGTGGCATGCCGTGCGCGCTGCATGGCGGCTTGAAGGGCTTCGACAAGGTGGTGTGGCAGGGCGAGGGCGTGACTCAGGCGGGCGCACAGGGCGTGAGGTTCCGCTACGTCAGCAAGGACGGCGAGGAAGGCTATCCCGGCACGCTCGCGCTCACCGTCACCTACTGGCTCTCCGACAACAACGAGTGGCGCGTGGATTATCTGGCCACGACGGACAAGGCCACACCGATCAACGTGACGCAGCACAGCTATTTCAACCTCAAGGGCGAAGGCAACGGCGACATCCTTGGCCACGAGCTGACGTTCAAGGCTTCCAAGTTCACGCCAGTGAACGCGGGGTTGATCCCCACTGGCGAGTTGCGGCCGGTCAAGGGCACGCCGTTCGATTTCACCAGCAAGCACGCCATCGGCGAGCGCGTGAACTCGGTCGACGAGCAGATGAAGTTCGGCGGCGGCTATGACCACAACTGGGTTCTCGACAACCAGACCGGCAGCCTCGCCCTCGCCGCCACCGTGTATGAGCCGACGACTGGCCGCACGATGGAGGTGCTCACCACCGAGCCAGGCCTGCAGTTTTACTGCGGCAACTTTCTCGATGGAAAACTGACGGGCAAGAGCGGCCGGCCATACGAATTCCGCAACGGCTTTTGCCTGGAGACGCAGCACTATCCTGACTCGCCGAACCAGCCGTCGTTCCCCACGACGATCCTGCGGCCCGGCCAGACACTGAAGAGCACGACGGTGTTCCGCTTTGGGGCCAATTAGACAAGGGCCTCTCGGCACGCTCCGCTACTGCGCGGCCAAGTTCACGCACACCAGGTCGCCGCGCGAGTTGCGGCAGTAGATGCGGCCATTGGAAAGCACGGGCACGGTCCAGCACTTGCCACCTAGGACCGAAGATCGAGCGGTGGCCTTGAAACCCGCCGGAGCCGCCGGAGCCGACACCAACTCGCCGCGCTCGCTGAGGATCAGCAAGGTGCCCCCAGCGGTCGCCATCATCGACCCGCAGCCCAGCGTTTCGCTCGGAGGCACGCGCCACTTCTCGGTGCCAGTGGCCAGCTCCATGCAGACGAACTCCGTCGGCCGGCCGCGGTGAGCCGTGCCATCGAAGCCATACAGATGGCCGTCCAGCAGCACGCTGTTGTTCATGTGGTTGGCCATGCGCTTGTTCTCGTAGATTTTCCGAAGCCGATCGCCGGCCAGGTCGAACAGCGCGCAGCCGCGATCGTATCCCGTGGAGATGAAAATCCGGCTGCCCAGCACGATGGGCGTCGTGGCCGTCGTGTCGAAGGCCGTCTTCCAATCCACGGTCGCCACGGTCTTGCCATTCCCCGCATCCACCACGGCCAAGCCCTCCGTCTTCATCACGGCCAGCAATTTTCGGCCGTCTACTTCGAACCGCTTCGGCGTGCCATACGCGGGGGTGAAGCGCTCGCCCTGCCACAACACTTTCCCCGTCGCCGCCTCCAACGCGAAGGTCGCCCCCGCCTCGATGATAAGCGTCTGGTCGTTGAGAAAATACGGCGAGCTGGCGAAGCCCCATTCCGGCGGCCCGCCCAGGCCCGCCTCGGCCAGCATGTCGCGCTGCCAGACAATTTTCCCGGTCTGCGCCTCGTAACAGTGAAGCCGTCCGTGCTTGCTGTAAATGAACACCCGGCCCTGGCGCACGGTTGGCGTGGCCCCGGGCCCGCCCTCGTAGAAGCGATCGAGCAACGGCGCGGGATACGAGTGCGCCCAGATTTCCGCGCCGCTCTCCGCGTCGAGGCACCACACGGTTTCCGATCCGCCCACCTTCGGCCCGAGATGGCCCATCGTGTAGAGGCGCTTCTCCGCCACGGCGACCGAGCTGAAGCCCGTGCCCACCTGCTTGCGCCAGCTCACCTTGTCGAAGTCGGGCTTGTCCGGCAGCCGTTCGCTGGAGATGCCGTTTTCATCCGGTCCACGCCATTGCGGCCAGTCAGCACCGCGCGCGGCGACCGAGGCTGCGACCAGAAGTGCGCCTGCGAGAAGTCCGGCGCGCAGGGCGGCCAAACCGGGACCATTCAGTTGGAGCGTGGCGTTCAGTGCGGCAGGCGGAACAAGCCGGTGTAAAACTGCGTTTGTAATCTGTGAAACACGATCAAAGACTGGTGGAGGCGGGGGGAGTCGAACCCCCGTCCTTGGTGGAATTGCCAGCCGCGACTACATGCTTAGTCCAAGGTGAATTGTCGGCCACGGGATAGCGCTTGAACTCGAAACCCGCTGCTTAGTCCGCATGAAAATATTTCGGCTGCTGCCGCGCGGTCCCCGTCAGCAACCTAACCTGCTGTAGCGTTCATCCGGCGTAGCAGGTGTCCACCGGTGAACGTCGGGGCCGTTAGGCCGCGAGAGCCAACTCGTTGTTAGCAACTATGTTTTGGTTCGAGGATTAACGAGGCAAACGAACCGTCCTCGGCATGCCGCCTCTGGCGCATCTCCCAAGTCGAAACCAGTGCGCCCCCAGTCAGCGGCAAATACTATCCACCACGCTGCCGGCCAGGTCAAGCCGCGTGCTTTCCGACAGCCCACACGAAAATCTCGCGCTCATCCATCAACGAGGCTCGACGCTCCCGGCACCGCGCCCTAGCCTACTCGTGCTGGCACTTTTCCATGTCCACCGCTCTTCAGGCCACACCCGACCCCGCCTCTCTGCCGCCCGTTTCCACGGGTGCGGCCCCGGCAGTGCCTGAGCTTCTCGCCCCCGCCGGCGATTGGGAATGCGCCAAAGCCGCCGTCGAGAATGGCGCTGACGCCATCTATTTCGGCCTCGACCGCTTCAACGCCCGGATGCGCGCGCAGAACTTCACCGAGGCCGACCTCCCGGCGCTCATGGAGTTCCTGCACCGGCGCGGCGTGAAGGGCTACGTGACTTTCAATACGCTCGTCTTCACGGACGAACTCGCCACCGCCGAGGATTACCTCCGCAGCATCATCGCTGCCGGGGTGGATGCCGCCATAGTGCAGGACGTGGGCATCGCGCGGCTCATCCGCCGCCTCTCGCCGGACTTCCCCATCCACGCCAGCACGCAGATGACCATCACCAGCGCGGCGGGCGTGGCCTTCGCGCGCGAGTTGGGGTGCAATCTCGTCGTCCTTGCGCGTGAGTGTTCGATTAAGGAGATCGAAGCGATTCAAGCGGCGCAAAGGGCGGCCGGTGACACGTGGCAAGTGACACGTGGCACGGCGGAAGTCCCGATGCCCCCCGTGTCACCTCTCACCTGTCACCCGACACTGCCTTTGGAAGTCTTCGTCCACGGCGCGCTATGCGTGGCCTACTCCGGCCAATGCCTCACCAGCGAAGCCCTCGGCGGGCGCAGCGCGAATCGTGGCGAGTGCGCGCAGGCCTGCCGGATGCCTTACGAGCTGATCTCCGACGGCCGCAAGGTCGAGTTGGGTGGACGCAACTACCTGCTCTCGCCGCAAGACCTCGCCGGCCTCGAAGTCCTGCCCGACCTGGCTCGCGTTGGCGTCGCCTCGCTGAAGATCGAAGGCCGGCTCAAGTCTCCCGAATACGTCGCCAGCATCACGCGGATTTACCGGAAGGTGCTGGATGAACTCGGAACGCGTAGCGCGGAACGCGGAACGGGACTGAATCGGCAATCGGCAATCGGCAATCGGCAATACGAACTTGAAATGGCCTTCAGCCGCGGCCTCTCCACCGGCTGGTTCGGCGGCGTGGATAACCAGAAGCTCGTCCACGCCCGCTTCGGCAAGAAGCGCGGCGCGTTCGTCGGCGAAGTCACGCGCGTCGCCGCCGACCGCGTCCACGTCCGCCTCGGCGGCTCGCTCAAGGCGGGTGATGGCATCGTCTTTGACCCCGGCCACGGCGGCGACGACGAGGAAGGCGGGCGTGTGTTTGAAATGCGGAACGCGGAACGCGGAACGCGGAATGACGAGGCCGTCCTGACGTTCATGCCCGAGGCGGTGAACTTCTCCCGTGTTCATCCCGGCGACAAACTGTGGAAAACCAGCGATGCGGAACTGGAGAAGCGCGTTCGTGCTACGTTTGCCGGCGATGCCCCGCGCTTCCAGCGGCCCATCAGCATGGAAGTCCAGGGTCATGTGGGCGCGCCACTCACGCTCATCGCTCGCGATGAACAAGGACACGTCGCCCAAGCCCAGTCCACCGCACCGCTCGCCGTTGCGCAGAAGCAGCCGCTCACCACCGAGCGTCTGACAGCGCAACTCGGTCGCCTCGGCGGGACGCCCTTCAAGCTCGGCGCGCTCCGCAACCAGCTCGAAGGCGCGGTCATCGCCCCTGTCAGCGAACTGAACCGACTGCGCCGCGAAGTCGCCGCCGAGCTCGAACGCCAGCGCGCGCGGCCGAAGCGGTGGACGATCTCCGTAGCTCCCGACGCTTCCCCTCCCTCTCCCCCATCGGGGGAGAGGGCCGGGGTGAGGGGGCAAGACGTTCGAGGTGATGTGGCGTTGCTTGCGCAAGTTGCTCGTCCCCAGACCCCTACCCTCTCCCCCGATGGGGGAGAGGGAGAAGGCCAGCGCGCGGCAGCCGCGTCGCGCGACTCAGAACTTCTCGTCCTGGTCCGCACCCTCCCACAACTCGAAGCCGCCCTCCGCTCCGGTATCACGACGATCTACTGCGAATTCGAGGACCCGAAGCGCTATCGCGAAGCTGTGCAGGTGGCACGTGACAAGTGGCTGGTGACAATTGACGCGTCCGAACGCCCATCGCCCCACCTGTCACCTGTCACCCGCCACCCGTCACCCGCCATCTTCGTCGCTCCTCCGCGCATCACGAAGTCCGCCGAGGAATGGATCCTCAAGCAGGTCCGCGCCTGCGCCGCCGATGGCTATCTCGTCCGCAATTACGACCACCTGAACTTCTTCTCCGACTGCCGGCGCGTCGGCGACTTCTCGCTCAACGTGGCGAACCCGCTCACCGCCGAGCACTTCATGCAACGCTTCGGCCTGGAGCGGCTCACCGCGAGCTACGACCTGAACATCAGTCAGCTAGAGTCGCTGCTGCGCGCCGCGCCCCCGGCGTGGTTCGAGGTCACGATTCACCAGCACATGCCCATGTTTCACATGGAGCACTGCGTCTTCTGCGCCTTTCTCTCGACGGGCAAAGACTTCCGCGACTGTGGCCGCCCCTGCGATCACCACGACGTGCGTGTGCGTGACCGCGTCGGGCAAGAACACCCGCTGAAGGCAGATGCCGGCTGCCGCAACACCGTCTTCAACGCCCGGGCGCAGACAGGCGCGGAGTTTGTCGGACGCTTGCAGGCGCAGGGCGTGCGGCGCTTCCGCATTGAGTTCGTGAACGAGTCGCCCGACGAGGTCGCCACCACCATCGCGCGTTATCGCGGCCTGCTGCGCGGTGAACTCACCGGCGAGCAGCTTTGGCGCGAGTTGAAACTGCACCACCAGCTCGGCGTGACTCGCGGCCAGATGGAGGGAGAAACGCGCATTGCCCCCGGCTGACGCGGACCTAGCGGGCTTGAGGCCCTCGCTGGCACGATTAATCAAACATCTTCCCCGGGTTCAGGATGCCGTGTGGGTCGAGCGCCTTGCGCAACTCGCGGTGGACGCGGAGGGAGGCGGGACCGATGAACTTGGGGAGGAAGTCCTTCTTCGCCAGCCCCACACCGTGCTCGCCGGTGATGGTGCCGCCGAGGCGGATGGCTTCGTCGAAGATTTCCTTGAACGCCTCGTGGACGCGGTGCATCTCGGCGTGGTTGCGCTCGTCGGTGAGGAAGGTGGGATGAAGATTTCCGTCGCCCATGTGGCCGAAGGTGCCAACGCGCAGGTTGTATTTCTTCGCGATGACAGCGACGAAGCGGACCATCTTCGCCAGCTCGCTGCGCGGGACGGTGGCGTCTTCGAGGATGGTCGTGGGCGCGAGGCGGGCGAGCGCGCTGAACGCGCTGCGGCGAGCGGCGGCGAGCTTGTTCGCCTCAGCCTCGTCCTTGGCCACGCGGACTTCCATCGCGCCGTTTTTCTTCGCCAGCTCGACCATCTTCGCGGCCTCGTCCTCGACGGCGGCGGGGTGGCCGTCGGTTTCCATGAGGAGCAGAGCTTCGCAATCAAGCGGCAGGCCGACCTTCGCGAAGTCCTCGACGCAGTGGATCGTGGTGCGGTCGAGGAACTCCAGGGTGCAGGGGATGATTTGCGCGGCGATGATATCGCTGACGGTCTGCGCGGCGGCGTCCATCGCGCTGAAGGTGGCGACCATCGTCTTCTTCGCGGCGGGTTTGGGGATGAGCTTGAGCAGCACCTTGGTCATCACGCCCAGCGTGCCCTCGCTGCCGACGAAGAGGTCTTTCAGCGAGTAGCCGGCCACGTCCTTCACGCACTTGTTGCCGGTGAAGAGGACTTCGCCGTCGGGCAAAACCACTTCGAGGCCCATCACATAGTTGCGGGTGATGCCGTATTTGAGGCCGCGCAAACCGCCGGAGTTTTCCGCGACGTTCCCACCGATGGTGGAAATCTTCATCGAGCCAGGGTCGGGCGGGTAGAAGAGGCCGACCGCAGCAGCGGCGTCCGCGATGGCGAGCGTGGTGACGCCCGGCTCGACGAGCATGGTGAGATTCGCGCGGTCCACTTCGAGAATGCGGTTCATCCGCGCGGTGCACATCACGATGCAATCCCGCGAAGGCAGGCTGCCGCCGCTGAGGCCCGTTCCGGAGCCGCGCGTGACGACGGGGGTTTTTGTCGCGGTCGCCAGCTTGAGCACACCAGCGATTTGCTCGGTGGTCGTAACGAACACGACGCAGCCGGGCATCTGGTTCATCGCGGCCGTGCCATCGTAGGCGTAAGGGATGAGGTCTTCCTTCCCGGTCAGCACATGGTCGGCACCGAGAAGTGCGCGGAGCTGGGCGAGCGTGGCGGGAGGGAGGGGCATGGAAGAGTGATTGGTAGTTAGTGATTAGTGGGCGGCGGCACGGAGGCGGCGAACTGATTTCTAATCACTAATTACTTTCAGCGCCCTTCACGCCTTCACCGTGACCCGGCTCCAGTTGAGCTTGTGGCGCTTGGCGTAGGCGGCGAGCACGCGCTCGTTCTCAATGAGCACGGCGCGCACGACGGCGGAATCGTCCGCGTAGCCGAATTCGACGTTGGTGTCGGGAATCAGGTCGCGCTGCTTGTGCGCGTAGGCGAGGGCGAAGGCGGCTTCCGCGACGACGAACAAAGGCACTTCCTTGTCCGCGCCCTCGACGTTGTCCTCGACCACATCGGCGAGGAACTCGAGCTGCTCGACGAGGTGGGGATGGTTGGGCGCGTTGATCTGCGCGAACTCGATCTTGAGCATCGGCAGCTTGCGGTGGATGCCCTCAAGAATCTTGGGCGTGACCTGCGCCGCGCCGCGGTGAACGAACTGGACGATTTCTGCCATCCCCGAAGACTGCGGCAAAGGAGTGACGAAGACAAGCCGCGCGAGCGCCGCGCGTCACTTCAACAGGACCTTCAGCGCGGCGGTGACCTCGGGGACGTTGGTCTCGTTGAACGACTGCTCGGCGAAGCGCGCCTTCACCTTCGTCCCGTCGCTCGCGATGCTGGTGACATGGGCACGATCGTTGATGGCCCGCGCGTTGGGGCCGTTCTTGTCCTCGGCGTAGAGCGCTAGCGTGGTGGCCTCGAGCTTGATGGACTGCTGGACCTTGGGCAGATACTCGCGGGTCTTGTCGGCGTCCTCGGTGATCCACACGGCGACGACGTGCCTGTCCTTGCCCAACTCGGCGAGCGCCTTGTCGAGAACCTTGAGGTAGCGCGCGATGGGGCGGGCGAACTTGTCCGCGCGGATGAAAACGTAAACCGTCGGCTTGGCCTTGCGCGTGGTGGTGAAGGTTGTCTTCTTGCCCGCGTCATCGCCGGTGACAGCGTCGGCCTTCAACTCCGGCAGCGGGCTGTCCACAGCGGGGCCGGACTCTATGGCCGCGCTGGTGAGGTTGGTGGAAAGGAGGACGAGGGCGATCGGGAGCGCGAGACGCAGCGTGAAGGCGAGCGGTTGAAGTTTGGTTGTCCGACATGGATTCGAACCTGTTTCCAATGTCGTTTCGCCGCGAACACAAGAGCCGTTTGTTGCAACGCTCGTGTTGTTCATTGCAACGACGAATGCGCGAAATCGACTTTGCTGTCAATGGTCTCGTTGCAGTGCGCGGCAATGAGTGACGCGAAAAGCTGTGACCGTTTGTGTCACGACGCGCGGCGTGTGTCCAAAGTGTGTCCGCACCTAAAACGGGCGGTTCTTGTGTCCAATCTGTGTCACGGACCAAGAGGCGGCGGGGGGGGGGCGTGCGTTGGGGCGGGGGTGAAGCGAGACGATGGGTTGGGTCCGAGAAAATTTTCAGCAAATGGCAGCTCACTCTCTGGCGGCTCTGGCGACGCAAGCCGAACTGGGAAGCGCTGTTGCGGTGGAACGCCGTGCAATGCAGTGCTACTGACCGCTGACATCAAGCCGCATTCGCGTAGGTTCCCGCATCCCGTTCCGGGTAGTTCTCGAATACGTGCTCGAAGAGGGCGGAGCACTTCTGCTCGTAGAGAGGTTTATCGTAGGCGCGCGGGAGGCCGGTATCGAGCACGTCCTCGATGGTGAGCTTGAGTTGGGAACGAGAGGCCGATCTCTGACGCCAATCCAGAACCAGCAGTTGCTTGAGCCGGTCCAAGAGGTCGCGGGCAACCTTCTTCACCTCGGCGCGCTCGTCGGCGCTCAGCTCGGGCGCGGGGCGCGTGAGGATGTCGAAGATGACCAGTTCTTCCTCGGTCATGTTCTCGCGGATGTGGCGTTGCTGTTCTTCGCTCAGGTTGCGGCTCAACTTCACCAATTCCTCGAACAATTCTTCGATGTTGCGGGTGCCGGCGTTGTAGGACTCAATCAATTCCTCGAACTTTTCCGCAAAATCGGCGCGGGTCTGGTTCAGGCGAATCAGCTTTTCCAATTCAGCGCGGATGGCAGACTTGAGGACTTCAAGGGTTGTGCTCTTGTGTTTCGATTCCTTGAATCGGACGCGGAGCGCCTCGAAATCAATCTTTGACAAGTCCATTACTGGCGCGGGCTTGGCGGGCATGTCCACGCCGGTAATCGAGGCGTCGAGCAGCTTGGCGATGTCGCCCATGACGCCGGTGATGTCCGCGGGATTCGGATTGAGCTTGCTGCGGATGGCGTCCGCGATGGCCATCAGGCAGGCAACCCGGCCAGAGAACTCCAGCGCGGCCGGGTCGGGCTTCACCGCACCGTAGAGCGTGCTGACGATGCGTTCATGGCCGAAGAACTCACGGCGCAGCGGGTCGGGTGAAATCAGTGCGTTCACCGCATCGTCAATCCGCTGCAAGCGCGCCAGGCTTCCAGTCGGGAGTTGTTCAATGGCGGGAAGAACCACCTGACGCGTGGCGCAAGAAGCTGTTGCCTCATCAATTGCCCGGCGCAAATCCGCGACCAGCTTGGCCTTGTCCTTCACCGGATTCTTACCGCCCTTGCCTGCCCCGTAGATGGCCAGTGCCTTTTCCAGTGAGGCGAACACGTTGGCGTAATCCACGATCATGCCGCTGTGCTTGCCGGGGAACACGCGGTTGGCCCGCGCGATGGTCTGCATGAGCGTGTGATTCCGCATCGGCTTGTCGAGATACACCGTGGAGCAGCTCGGCGCGTCGAAGCCGGTCAGCCACATGGCGCACAGGAACACGATCCGCAGCGGGTCATCCTTGTCCTTGAACTTCTCGTCCAGCGGCGGCTGCGACTCGTTCATCCGCTTCCGATGCGGCACGATGTCAAGGCCGTGCTTCTGCATCTGCTCAATCTCGTTCTGACCGGGCGAGACGATGAGCGCCATGTCCGTCGTGTTCAACACCTGCAATCGGTCGAGCAGTTCGTCCTTCTGCTCCGTGGTCAGCCCGTGCTTCCCCAACTCCAACCGCACGCGCCGCGCCTCTACGTCCCAATACTTTCGCACCTTGTCGTGCATCTTGAGGGCGGTGGCCTTGTCAATGGACACCACCATCGCCTTGCCGACGAACCCGCGCCCGAGAAAATGCCGGACGATGTCCTGCGCCACCGTCTCCAGCCGGTCGTCACGGGTGAGGATGTGGTATTGCCGGCTCAACTCCCGTTCGAGTTTCGCTTCCTGCTCGGGGTCAAGTTCCGCCGCCTCGATGAGATTGTAGATGTCCTCATTCAGGTCCGGGTTCACGAGCTGCAACTCCGGCGTGCGGTTCTCGTAGAACAGCGGCACGGTCGCGCCGTCCTCGACGGATTGCTGGAAGTCGTAGATGGACACGTAATCGCCGAACACGTCCTTGGTGCGCTCCTCGCCGGCGATGAGCGGCGTGCCGGTGAAGGCGAGGAACAGCGCCTTGGGCAACGCCGCACGCATGTTCAACGCCAGCGTGTCGTATTGGCTGCGGTGCGCCTCGTCCGTCAAAACGATGACATCATGCCTGTCACACAACACAGGCATGACGCCCTCGTTACCCTCACCCTCTCCCCCTCCCCCTGGGAGAGGGGGGCCCGACGGGCCGGGTGAGGGTGTTCCAGCCCGAGCCTTTTCGGGCTGGAACTTGTGGATCAGCGTGAAGACGTAGCGATGATTCCCGCGCAGCAATTCCCGCAGATGCGCGCCGCTTGCGGCGTGGCAATGGTCGCCTTCGGCTTCGCTCACCGCGCCCGTGGCCTTGAAAGTCTTGGCAATCTGGTCGTCCAGCTCCACGCGGTCGGTCACGACCACGAACGTCCAGTTGCCCGCCACCTTGCGCAGCACCTTCTGCGCGAAGAACACCATCGAGAATGACTTCCCTGAACCTTGGGTGTGCCAGAACACACCCACGCCGTTCGGATTGGCGGAGGCGGATCGAGGTGCGGGCGTTCGTTCACCCTTTCCCGTAGCAGCCGACGTGAGGAGGCTCACTTCTCTCCCGTGTGCCGGAAAAGTTAGAGCCTCCTCACGTCGGCTGCTACGTCGGATTTGGAGCATCGAGGCGATGGCGTTGTTCACGCCGAGGAACTGGTGATTCTGCCCGATGATTTTCACCAGCCCGGCCTTGTGCTCCGAGAACAGCGTGAAATTCTCCACCAGGTCGAGCAGGCGCGCCCGGTCGCACGTCCCGCGCAACATCACCTCCAGCGACACCCGGCGCGGCTCGTCCTCGCGCTCGATGCGTTTCCACTCGAAGAACCGCTCCCAATCCGCCGTGAGCGAGCCGACGCGGCTGTCCGTGCCGTGCGAGGCGATGAGCAGCGCGTTGAACCAGAAGAGCTGCGGAATCTCCGCCTTGTAGTGTGTCAGGTTCTCGTCGAACGCCGCACGCGCGGGCACGCCGGGCTTCTTCAACTCGATGACCACCAGCGGCAAGCCGTTGACGAAGCCGACCAAATCCGGCCGGCAGGTGTAAAGCGCGCCGGTGACGCTGAACTGGCTGACCAGCAGGAAATCATTCGCGGCGGGGGTTTCCCAGTCGATGACGCGGACTCTCTCGGTGCGCTGACCACCGCTGTCACGCCGCGAAGCATCGTCGCCGCCACCCTCACCCTTGATCCCTCTCCCAAAGGTAGAGGGAACGGCTACTCTCCCTTCTCCCCCTGGGAGAAGGGCCGGGGATGAGGGTGGGGCTTCTGGCGCGGCAATCGACACGGCAATGCCATCCTTCAAGAGCCGATAGATTTCCCGATTGGCCGCCGGAAGCCCCATGACCGAACGGTCTCGGGTCAAATCATCAATCGCAGCGGTGATGGCCTCGGGTGGCAGCGCGGGATTGAGCCGCTCCAGCGCCGCGCGCAACCGAGTATGTCGTTAGCGTCAAGCTCAAGGCTTCGGCCTGTAGAACCGTTTGGGGTGTGCGTTCGCGTCCGAGTCTGTGAATGTCGCCTTGCCGTTGACGATGATGACTGCGCCAACGTCTGTCCACGTCGCCAAGTCGTCAGACGCCTGCAAGATTACTTGCTGCTGGCTTGGCGCTGAAACCTCGAACTGGAACTGCCCGTTGCTGGGCGGTTGAATTCCGCCGCCGCCGATCCCGGTAATTTGAGGCATCGGGATGACGAGCCGGTTTTGGAACTCTGCCAGAGTCCCGCGAAAGACGTTCAGGTCAACAGGAGAGATTCCGCCAACCGACCCGCTCTGGCTGTATTGGAAAGCAGTCCAGTCGCTCCAAGGAGTGACGCTGACGGCTGATTCGGGATTCTCAGTGAACTTCGCCACCCACAAGTCGTATTTCTGCGCGATGCTGGATTGAAGATTCACAAGAAAACTTTGGTTGCAGTAAATGATTGGCGAGACGCCGGTGAGCCGCTGGACTTCGGTTGCCCATTGGTCAACCCAAGTTGAGAGAGCGGAAGCTCCGAGCGATGCAGGGTCGCCGCAGGAGTGCGATTCCAAATCGAGCACCGGGCGAAGATGCCCCGGCTTGATGTAGTCACCAGCCACGCTGACGAAGAAGGCGGCTTCTTCGACGGCTGAGTGTTGAACGACATTGCCGACGTGATACGCACCTGCAATCAAGCCCGCTGCTTTGGCGTTACTGATGTTGCTGTAGAATTTCGGGTCGAGAAAGCGGCAGTTACCGTCTGAATCAGCATTGCCCTTGGAAGCGCGAATCCACGCGAAGCTCTTGCCGGAGTTCTTCACCTGACTCCATTGCGAAGGCGTTATTGTCCCTTGCCCGACGGACGAAACATCAACTCCATAGATTCGGTCTCCGGCAACGCCGGCCTGTGAAATCGTGAACGCAGTTCCTTGCACATTGATTGTGCCTGTGCGGATGCCGCTGCCGGTATTCGCGGTCACTGAATAACTCACCGTGCCGTTGCCGCTTCCGCTGCTCCCGCTATTAATGGTTATCCAGACCGCGTTTGGCGTGGCAGTCCAAGTGCAACCTGTTCCCGCAGTGATTGAAAAAGTCCCGGAGTCAGCAGCAGAGCCGTGAGAACGACTGACAGGTGAAACGACATACGTGCATCCCTGCGGCTCGTTCCAGAGGTTGACGCTCTCGATGCCGGTTGCGGTCTTGTAAGGGTCTGTGCCAACGCCGGACCAGCCATACGGATCAACAGCAACGCCATTCAAGCGCACTTCAAAATGGAGATGCGGGCTTCCCAGCGAACCAGTGTCACCGGAAATGCCAATCACCTGGCCGCGAGTCACCGTCACACCATCAAGTCCGGCTTGGCGGCTGTAGAGGTGCAGATACCGAGTCGTGTAGCCGCCCCCGTGGTCAATTTCGATGGTGTTGTATTGGCTTCCCGCAATCCAGTGAACGACACCCGGCGCAGCCGCCATCACGTTCACTCTGCCATTTACCGGGTCTTGGTCGGCATCTCTGGTTCGATAGTCGAACCCTTGGTGGCCGTCGTAGGAAAGGTAATTTGGAAACCCGCCTCCACTGTAGTGGCCATTCCCAGTAACGGAAAAGTTATTTCCGTTCGCCTGCTTGAAGCTGGGATCGCTTTGTGACAAGCGGCCATACTGTTCTTCACCTTTCTCACCCGTGAATGCGATTACCACTCCTGAGCCAGTCGCGTGGTCGAACACGCTGTTAATCGTTGCCGTGTATGGAGTCCGATTAGCCAGCGGGAAGCTGAGATAGAATCCACCACCGGGAGCAACCACGGCAAAAGCATACTGGCCGGATGATGCACCATTTGGGTTGATGACTTCGACACTCCAGTTGTGCGCCGCCGTCGTAAAGTTCGGATTGATGATGATTTGATTGGCGCTGAAAGAACTGATGGCGCGGTTTGGAAACGACTGTCCTGCGGACAAGTCCCGCAACGTCACATTGCACCCGGAGGCAAAGTTGTTACCGAGAATCGTGAACGGCTGCGCGCTGGATGAGCCGGTCACGGGATTGGGACTGACGCCCGTAATCGTAGGTGTCGCGACTGGAGCACCAACGGTGAAATTGAACTGCCCGGAAGTTGCTCCACCGGGGTTAATGACTTCCACGCTCCAGTTGTGCGCGGCAGTTGTGAAGTTCGGATTGACGACGATTTGGTTGGCGCTGAATGACGAAATCGCTCGATTCGGAAACACCTCGCCAGTGGACAAATCGCGCAGCGTGACGTTGCAGCCGGAAACGAAGTTGTTCCCGTTGATTGTGAACGGCTGCTGACTGTTTGAACCGGTTACGGGGTTCGGGCTGACGCTGGTGATGGCAGGTGTCACCGTCGCTTGGACGATGAAATCCGGGTTACCAACCGAACTCCAGTTGCCCGCCGCTCCTCGGTCGTCAACCACGCGATAACGCCAGCCCCAGTTGCCCGCCGCTAGTCCAGTTGCGGTAGCTGTGGTTGCCTGTGTCCCACTCGTGACGAAACTGCTGCTGTGTGTGGCCGCGCCGGTGAATGTCGCTGGCAATTGCCGCAACTCGACTTCCAACTTCACTGTGTCCCCATCCGCATCGTTGAGCGTAGCCTTGAAGTTCACGTTGATGCCTGTCGGAATCGCGCTGCCGAGAGGAATTGCCGCGCCGGTGTCCGTGCGATACTGATTCGCCAAGCCGGATGTCGGCGTTTGGTTGGCTGCTTGGACAACAAAATCAGGATTGCCGACGGAACTCCAATTCCCCGTTGCTCCGCGACTGTCCACGACGCGATAACGCCAGCCCCAGTTTCCTGCCGCCAAACCGCTTGCTGTTGCCGTCGTCGCTTGCGAACCACTGCTGACGAAGCCGCTGCTGTGGGTCGCAACGCCGGTGAAAGTTGCTGGCAATTGTCGCAACTCCACTTCCAGCTTCACTGTGTCTCCGTCTGCATCGTTGACCGTGGCTTTGAAATTTACGTTCACGCCCGATGGGATCGTGCCACCGAGCGGGATCGCTGCGCCGCTGTCAGTGCGATACTGGTTGGCCAAACCCGAAGTCGGCGTCTGATTCGCCGCCTGCACAACAAAATCGGGATTGCCGACGGAACTCCAACTCCCCGCTGCTCCGCGACTGTCCACAACGCGATAACGCCAGCCCCAATTCCCCGCCGCCAAACCGCTAGCCGTCGCCGTCGTTGCCTGTGAACCGCTGCTGACAAAGCCGCTGCTGTGCGTCGCAACGCCGGTGAAAGTCGCTGGCAATTGTCGCAACTCCACTTCCAGCTTCACTGTGTCTCCATCTGCATCATTGACCGTGGCTTTGAAATTCACGTTCACGCCTGATGGGATCGTGCCACCGAGCGGGATCGCTGCGCCGCTGTCAGTGCGATACTGGTTGGCCAAACCCGAAGTCGGCGTCTGATTCGCCGCCTGCACAACAAAATCGGGATTGCCGACCGAACTCCAATTCCCCGCTGCTCCGCGACTGTCCACGACGCGATAACGCCAGCCCCAGTTTCCTGCCGCCAAACCGCTTGCTGTCGCCGTCGTCGCTTGCGAACCACTGCTGACGAAGCCGCTGCTGTGGGTCGCAACGCCGGTGAAAGTTGCTGGCAATTGTCGCAACTCCACTTCCAACTTCACCGTGTCTCCGTCTGCATCGTTGACCGTGGCTTTGAAATTTACGTTCACGCCCGATGGGATTGTGCCGCCGAGTGGAATCGCCGCACCGCTGTCAGTGCGATATTGGTTCGCCAAACCCGATGTCGGCGTTGTGTTGGGAGTCGAATAGTTGATGGTAATTGTCCACTCATCAATGTATCCGCTGTCGCCCGCCACGAAATCCTTAGCGTAAAGATACCAGGTTCGATTGACTGAAAGACCATTGAACGTCGTAATCCCGGTGGTGGTTCTGGTCGGATTATCTGCCGATCCTCCTTCGCGATTCCAAAGGTTGCGATTGCCCAAGCTGCCAGTTGAGTCGGCATTCAAATCCACAGTCAGGTCGCCTGAATACGTGTGGGTGCATTTGAAATTGACATCAATGCTTGTCACCACCGAACCAGCGGGCGCGCTTGAAATCGCGATGGTGCTGGAAACATAACCACCCGCATCGGGGATTGTCACATTTCCGGTGTTTGAACCGCTGACGCTTGCGCCACGCCCGACAGCGGTGGACAACAGCATGACGGCTGTTGAGATGAACATTAACCAGCCCATAGTCTGATTGTGTTTTGCAGTTTTCATAGATTTCATTTGCTCCATTTCCTACATCCAAGATCATTCGTTTTTCCGTGTTGTTTCACGCCGAAGTTCCTCCTTTTTCCACGCTTGAAGGGTGAAGAATCACAAGGGCATGAAAGCACCAAATTGCAGCATTGTGCGGCCATCACGTCCACGGCGCGGCTCTCGATGAGTTTCTGCCGGACTTCCTGCTCGGATGCGCGGGCCTCGGAGGCGGAGTTGGCCATCACAAAACCGGCGCGACCTTTGGCGTTGAGCGCGGAGTGGAAGAGTTGAATCCAGAGGTAATTGGCGTTGTCGGTGCGCGGCAGGCCGAAGGCAAACCTGCGGTTTGATCCCACTTGGTCTTTCAACCGCTCTTTGTCCACGGCGTTGACGTTGAACGGCGGGTTGGCGAGGACGAAGTCGAAGCGGCGGGTGGCGTCGTGCGGGTCGTCGTAGTAGCTGTTGATGTTGCCGCCGTGTTTGATTTCACCTTCGAGGCCGTGGACGGCGAGGTTCAGTCGGCAGAGGCGGCCGGTTTCGTCGGTTTTCTCGACGCCGTGGATGGACAACTCGCGAGTTGGTTCACCGGAATAGTCCTTTGGCCTATTCCCCGCAGATTGCCCAGCGGCAGGTTGCCGCTTGTGTTCCGCCACGAAGCGGGCGGACGAGACGAACATGCCGCCCGAACCGCACGCGGGGTCGAGGATGCGCCCGTGGTAGGGCTCGATGACTTCGGTGAGGAGGCGGACGATGCTGCTGGGGGTGTAAAATTCGCCGCCGCCCTGGCCCTCGCTCATGGCGAACTCGCCGAGGAAGTATTCGTAGATGCGCCCGAAGGCGTCGTAGTCCAGCGAGGCGGGAACCGGGGAAGTGCGAATGACGAATGTCGAATGTCGAACGGACGGAACTTCGGAATTCGCAACTCGAACTTCGAACTTCGCTACGTCGCGCATGGCGGCATTGACCTTCGCGCCGATGTTCTCGGCTTCGGGGCGGTTGAGCAGGTAATCGAACCGCGCCTCGGCGGGCAGATAGAGGATGCCCTCGGCGTGATAGGCGGCGGGTTCGTCGAGTCGAGAACCGCGTCGAGACGACGCGGCCACTTTCTCCAGCTTGGCGCGCTGGGCGGCGAAGCGGACTTCGCCGAAGCGCAGGAAGATGAGGCCGAGGACGGGCGCGGAGTATTCCTGGGACTTCAGGCCGGAGTTGGCGCGGAACTGGTCAGCCGCATCCCAGAGGCGCTTTTCCAGCGCGGCGGAGGCGGCGTCTTTTTCGGAAGGGGCGATCCAGTGCATGAATATGACTGCATCGTAAGGGGCACGCCGCCCGTGGCAAATTCAAAGCGTTTCAAATGGTTGCGCTCAACGGATTTTCAATTGTTCCAGCTGATGGCAGCGAGGCAGATCAGCGGCACGCGCCCAGTGCGCCCAGTCGCCGCTGCCTGCCAAGCCCGGTTTGCACTGGCGCAGTGTCGGGCTGTCTGGCAGTTCCAGCACCTCACCTTTGGTCCGGCTGGCGAGAGCGGGTAGCCTCCGCACTTGGGTTGTTTGGTTTGACCTCTGGGACAACTCGCCAGGCGGGCCGCTTCTCCCCGGCTCGGTAGCTCGCCGCACCGACTTCCGGCTGGAGCCTGCGTCCCCTCTCCGTTATTCCTCTCCCATGTCCACGGTCGGTCAATGCCCGTTCTGCCACCTGCCTGAAAGCAGGGTCTGGTTGGGTGGGAACACCTTGCTCAAGATGGAGGCTGAGTGGCTTCAGCCGCTCGACGACCTGATGCAAGGGATGGCCGGAGGCGGGGTGCCGTGAGTGACCCGGAGCCTCCCAGCACGTCGCGGAAACAGGGCTGGATCGTCGCCCTGGCCGTGCTGCTCCTGGTCGCCGCCCTGATTACGGCGGTGGTCTGGGCGCTGATGGTCGAGCGGAACCGCACGGCCAGTCGTGCCGCTGCTACGCGCACGGACTCCTCGGAGTTTCGCATCTACGGCGGCCTACCCAGCGCCGCCAACTACGGCCATCCAGTTCTGGTCCTCACCAACATTGGCTACCTAAGTGGCTACTGTGAGGCGCGGCGCAACCCCGCGTGGGTCGGGTTCAGCATCAGCAGCATCACGGTTGGTTCGCTGGCAAAACGCCCAAGCAAATTCTTCACGGACTCACGGACACGGAGCGCAACGCATCAAGACTTCACCAACAGCGGCTACGACCGTGGACACATGGCACCCAATTTCGCCATCGGCACGCGCTACGGACAGGAAGCTCAGAAGGAGACGTTCTTCATGAGCAACATCTCACCGCAAACCAAAGAGCTGAACCAGATGTGGTGGCGTGTTCTCGAAGAGAAGGAGGCCAACGACTTCGCGGTGAGGCTCGAACGGGTGTGGATCGTCACGGGGCCAGTGTTCAACGGCACCGTCAAGAAACTGCACGGAGGCGTGGACGTTCCGACCGCCTTCTATCGCATCATCCTCGACGAGGTCCTTGACGAGGAGAACGGCCAGCCCCGAGTGCTCGCCTTCCTTGTCCCGCAATCAGTCACTGGGAATGAACCGTTGTCGCAGTTCCTTACCAGCGTCCGTGAAGTCGAAAGGCAGACCGGCCTCGATTTCTACGCGGCGCTGCCCAAGGAATTGCAGGATCGGATTGAAAACGTGAAGGCCCAGTGGTTGTGGTAGGAGGATTTGCGTTGCGCGGGGCGGACGGGAGATGCGATAGGTAGGGTGAGAGAAAATTTACAGCAAAAGGACTTTGAGCAGCCGGCGGGGTTGGCGAATAGTCAGCGCAGCATGACGACTACTGCGCCGCAAAAGAGGGGCAAAACGAGCCGCCGCTCGGCCGCTCCTGGTTTGCGCCGGGTGCGCCTCTGCTTCTGGCATCTGTTCCGCCGCACGCCGCTGGCGGCGCAGATTGACGAGTCGGCCGAGCGCGCGGCGCGGAGAAAAAGGAAAGTGGCTGGACTGCTACCGGGATTTCCACCCGGTTCCGCTGCGCCTTCCTGACGCCGCGCGCGGCGTCAGGCTGGTGGAGGCTTCTCCCTCCGCTTGGGTGCCCATCGGGGCAGTGCCCGCAGTGACAGTTCAGGGCCCAGCAGCGCCAATCGTGAACACGGATGGAGCGCGTTGCAAGGCCGCGCGCGGTCAACTTGCCACCGCTGTCAGTCGCCGACCGTGCGCCGGACTGCCTTCGGGCCGAAGTCCTCGGGGTGGCGGCGTTCCAGCAACCAGCGATAGCCGCCACTCCCCGGCCCGTCGGTGTGGATGACCGTAAGCGCGCGGGCGAGGAATTCCGCCTGTGCCTGGTGGATGACGAGCGCGAACCGGGGGTTGCGGCGCTTGGCCGAGCGAAACGACTCGTGGCACACCGGCGGTGTCACCAGGGCGCACGCCGCGCGCTCCGGCATTCCCTCCGCCACCAGCGCGGCGACCTGCTCCATCACGGCGAAGGTGATTAGCGCCGGGCGGCCGGGCGCGCGGGTCTTGCGGAGTTTGCTCATGGACGAGGGTAATTTGCACCACCCTACGCGCGCGCGTGCGCGCGCGAGGGCGGACGGCTGACTCAGAAGGGCACGTCATCGGCGGTGGCGGTGGCGAGTTCCTCGGCGACCTTGCTGGGGCGGGCCGGCGGCGCAGCGGGCTTCGTGGCTGCGGCGCTCTCCGGTGCGGAGCTGGCCGGCTGCGGCTTGGGCGCGCGGACGCGGAGGCAGTCCACGAGCTTGCCTTGGAACTCCGCCTGCGTGGGATAGAGGACAATCTTCTTCCCCGGCCAAGTGTCGGTGTCGTCGCCGAGGAAGGCGGCGAGAGTGTTGCCGTTGGTCTTGTTGAGCACCAAGCCCTGTGTCATGCCCCGGAGGCCAATCACGGGCTTGGCGGGCTTGCCCGGCTCGACGGCTTCGAGCTTCACGCCCTCGATGGTCACGAGGCGGGGTTGGCCGTCGAGGTCGGCGGCGCGGAGCCACTTCGAGGGGAAGGCTTCGGTGAGTTTCATGTCTGGTTCCTTTCAGTGCGTTGCGGTTGCGGTTGCTTTGGCTGCGGCTCCGCCGTCCGCGCCGGGTGGCGTGGAAACTCCGACGGAGCCGAAAGGGTCGCGGCGTTCATGCGTGGCGATGGGGCTGGTGAAGGTGTTCCTCCGCGCGCCGCGCGAGACGGATGCCGCGCCTGGCGAGGCCGCGCAGGCCGATGCGGAGGCTGGCGGCGGTGCTGCGGTCGCAGCCGGCGAACTCGCCGGCAAGCACCTGTCGCGCGATGTGGAGCCACGGGATTTCGTCAGCGGGCAGTTCGCTGGCGCGCGCGTCGAGCCAGTCGAGCAACTGCGGTTTGGCGGCGCGAATCTCGGCGAGCAACTCGGGCGGGCAGCGCCGCGCGGGAGCGATGGCGAGGCCGTCGCCGTCGCGCCAGACGTGCAGCCCGGCCAGGCGGCAGCGGGCGAGGATGGCGGCGGCGTCAGACATGAAGCACCTCGGCCGGGGGTTCCGCATCCGCCACACCGCCACAAGCATTGATTTCATTGGTTGGAACAGGCTTTTCAATCCGCCACACGTCTCCCGGCTGTGGCGCTTCCAAATGGGCGGAATCCTCAATGTTCACGGGGCTTGTGGCGGTGTGGCGGTTGGAAAGGGGGGCGGCGGGCAGGTAACGCTCGAACGCCTCGGCGAAGTCGTCGAGCGGGTAGCCCTTGGGCGTGTCGTCGCCCACGCGGATGTTGCGGCTGCTGACACCGAAAGGCCGGAGCAGGCGCGCGAGCTGGTTGGCGCTGATGGGCCGGCGGCTCTTGCCGAACTCCGCCCAAGGCCGGCCTTCGATGTCGCTGAGTAATTCGGCCAGCCGCGCGGAGGCGAGCCGGTCCACTCGCCCGGCGGTGAACACGTCGCGAATGTCGGCGAGCAGCGTGGTGCCCAGGCCGTGCGCGTCGAGGTCGTCACCGGTCGTGAAGGCGTTGAACGCGGCGACCGCGCGGGCGGGCCAGTCACCGCCGGCCGCGTGCGCGAGGGCGAACAGCGGGCGCCAGTTGTCCGCGAGGCGGTTGAACGCGGACTCCGGCAACGACGGGTCGAGGGACTCAAGCTGTGGCGTGGCGTCCGCTGTCCACCGGGCGAGCTGGCGGCACACGTCCGCTTCCGCTGCGGTGCGGCGGGAGTCGAAGCGGGCCGGCACTTCGCCGGGCTTGGCGCGGACCAGCTTCACCACGAGGCTGCGGTCGTGGAGCGTGCCGGGCAGCTCGCCGATGCCGGCGAGCACGGCCGGGGCGAACGCGGCGAACGCGCGGACCTCGTTGCGGTCGCCCTCGCAGCGGTAAGCCTTCGCGCCGCGCTTGTGGCCGGCGTTGAGCAGACCGCGCAGCTCCTCGTTGTCGCGGAGGTAGGTGTCCACTTCATCCAGCAGCAGCACGGGCTTGTGCGCCTCGACGAGCCGGAACAGCACGGCGGGCGTGATGCTCTCGGTGCGGAGCGGGCGCGGCACCAAGGCGGCGAGCACGTCGAGCAGCGTGGTCTTGCCGCAGCCCTTCTCCGGCGAGCGCAGGTTGAGCCGGGGCGTGTGGAGAAATGACTCGTAGGCGTGCGCGTGCGCGGTCCAGAGCGCGAGGGTGTCCGCCGCGTGCGGTGGCAGCACGACATAGTGCGCGAAGACCGCAGCGGTGGCGGCGAGAACTTCCGCGCCGTCCACCGACTCCGGCCAAGGTTCGACGGCGGGAAACTCCACCGCGCCGCCTTGCACGCCGCCCGCGCTGGTGCGCCGCCGGGCAACCTCCGCGTCCAGCGCGCCGACGCGCACGCCGAGCCGCTCCGCCGCCAGCTGGCGCTCGCGGTCGTAATCCAAGGGCGGCAGTGTGGCGAGCCGCGCGACTTCCGCCGTCTCGACGCCGTTGGTGGACTCGGCCACACCGATGCGGGAGCGCAGCTCGCGGTTGGCGGCGTCCACGGCGGCGCGGCAGGAATTGTGAAGGCAATGGAGCGTCGGTGCGCCGTCCAGATGCACGCGGCAGTCGCGCGGGCCGTCGGGGTTCGTGTGCTGCGCGCGGCCAGGGCAGGCGCAGAAGCCGCGCGTGTCGTCTGTCCACCCGACTTCACCGAGCAGCTCGCCCGCGATGGTGCGGCGGAGGTCGGGCTTTGCCGCTGCTGCCGCGCGGGTGGCAGGCGCGGGAGCCAAAGGCTTTGCCGCTGGCCCGGTGGACTCGACGTGTGGCGGCAGCTCGGTGGCGTCGCGGTTGAGGAAGGCGTCGGGGTCGTGGCTCACAAAGCAGAGCCGGGCCACGTCACGGCACGCGCGGTCAATCTCCACGCCGCACAACTCGCGGACGTGCGCGGCGACGGCGACGAAGCTGGCGGCGTGCGGCGCGGCAGCGGCGGCGACGCGGAACACGGACTTCAAGCCCGTGCCCGTGGGCGACGTGAACAGCGCCCACAAATGCGGGCTGGTAAGCAGCCGCGCGCGGACTTCGCCAAGCGGTTCGCCGAGGTCGTCCAGGTCCGCGCAGAGCAGGCCGGAATGGGCCACGAGCGATTCCGCGCGGCGCTGGGAAAAATTGCCGCTCCACAGCACGCCGGGCAGTTGGGTCTTGAGCGGGCCGGCGGTTTTCTTCGCCTGCTTCACGTCGCCCGTGGCGGCGAGCACGCGGGCATACTCCGCGCGGAGCTGCTCGACTGGCTCGCGCCAGCGGTCGGAGCGGATGGCCTCGATGACGGCGACGGTGCGGGTGTCCTTGGTGGCGGGGTCGAGGGCGTTGCGGGTCATGGACAGGAGCGGGTTCATGGCAGGGGCAGCGGCAGGAGCAGGGCGATTCAGCGGTGCGGTTCAGGTCGCGGCGACGACGGAGAGCAGATGGCGCTCAAGCGCGGTGAGCGCGTCCTCGGGGTTGGCGAAGAACTCGTCGAGCAACGGCGCGAGGTTGGTGCGCGGCAACTCGTGCTTGGCCTCGATGCAGCGCAGCGTGTCGGTGAGCCGGCCGAAGCGGAGCCACTGCTGTTCGCGTTCGAGGTTCACAGGCCGCTTCCCTTGGCGTTGTGGCGCAGCGCGGCTTCGACGGCGGGCCAGTCAAAGAGCAGCTTTCGGCAGCGGGGGAGGCGAATGCTGGGAATTTCGCCGCGCTGCACCAACGCACGCAGCGAGCGCGGAGAGTAGGGCACGCGAGCGCAGAGGCCGGGGAAGTCTAGGAAGGGGCTGTTTCTCTCAGCCGATGGCGGGGTGGTCGTTGCTTCAGTTTTCATTTGCAGCACGAGCGTTGCTCGTCGCTACAAAGGAAAGCGCACCTGCCACCGACAAGCCACGGGAGCTATCTGGCCGTTTTGTGCCCGTTTTCTTCCGTTACGACACAGGATTGCTGGGCGGAACCACTGAGTAGGAAACCAGCTTGCCTCCCGGTGCTTTGTGCCATTTCAGCACGCCGACCCGATGCAATTCCTTGGCCTCGGCTGAGTCCAGAATCTTCGCCGCGCGGTAGCCTGCCGTATCACGCGATTGGTTCACTCGGTCCTTCAACCGAGCCAGCGGCACAGGCTCCCCCGGTTGTTCGAGAAGCAGTTGGAGGACCTCCCGCAGTGCCGGCGAGATGGGAACCACAAACTCTTTCCCTCGCTTCGTTGTTCCCTTGATGTTTGTGATTTCCGAATCGTGCCACCAGCAGAGTTCCCGTTCGTGCTTCTCACTTGGCGGACTGGCAGGTGGCTCCTTGATGGCAGTCTGAACCCTGTAGAACTCGCGGAGCAGCACCGGCTCATCCTGGCCCTTGAGCGCATAGGTTGGAGCGAACCACGCGACGGCACACACCGAGTGTGAAGCCTCGTCGTCGAGGCTTTGTAGTTTGGCGCGTAGAATCAAAAAGCGAAAGGCGTCGGGGTCGTTTTTGTCAGCCAAAGCATTCACAGCGTCTCGACTGAGACAATTCTCGCCATTCAAGAGCCAGCGGTCTTCCCCGAGTCCGTCCTCATCCCATCCGTCGTCAGTAAGCTCAAGGGAAGCGACAGAGTGCAACGCGCGGGAGCGGAAACCGAAGGACGGCTTCACCAGCGGCTCGAACACGAACTCGGTGCCATCTGCCAACGACAGGTTCCCTTCGGGCGTCCATGCTCTAAGGACTGCACGCGCCTGCCCAAGCACCTTCGCCTCGTAAGGTTCGTCTTGCATGACTACGGGCTTCACCGGCTTGCTGTTGCCCTGCGGTGCTCTTGGCGTGCGGAGGGCATGCGCCTTTTCTTGGGATGCTTTTTTCATGGCTCTTGCGGGTTCAGTTCAACCACGAAGGCTGGCCGCCGCCCGACAGCGGGGGCAGCGGCGGCCGGGGCAACTGCTTCCGCAACCGTTGCTCCGTCTCCACCTCGGTTTCATGCCGCAGTTCCACCGCGAGCGGCGCAGGCATATTTCCCTGGCGGAGGATGGCGGCGGCGACGGAGCGCAGCATCCAGCCCAAGACGCAACGGCGTTGCGACCGGTCCACTTCCTCGCCGGAGCTGTAAGGCCGCCGGGTGGCGCGTAAAGCAGCTTCCAGGAGCCGCGCGTCGTATTCGTCGAGCGTGATGGTGATGGTCTTCTTCATGCGGCACCTCCGGCGGCAAGGGGCAGGCTGACGATGTTCTGCGCGGCGTCGGGCGGGCACACGGCGAACCATTCCTTCGCCTCCTCCTCGGTGGCGAGGCCCTTGTAGTGCGCGTGAATCATGGCCGGGGAGTTGCCGGCCTGCTGCGCGGTGTAGTGCTCGTTGCCCTTGTGAAGAGCGTAGTGGTAGGTGCAGAAGGCGTGGCGCAGACCGTTGCGCCGGGTGGGAATGCCGAGGGACTCGCGCAGCTCGATGGACCGCTCCATGTAGCGGTCCACGCTCTGCGACCAGAGCGGGCCGGTGCGCTGGTGCCAGGGGCGGAGCCGTTCCGCCAGCGCCGGCACAATCTCGACGAGCCGGCGGCTGCGGGTCTTGCTCTTGGCCGGGGTGATGTCCACATGGCCGCGCCTGCGGAACACGTCCTCCCAGGTGAGGCGGAGGGATTCCTGCAAGCGCAGGCCGGCCAGCCCGCAAAGCGCGATGATGGGGCGCAACTCGTCGTCCGCGTGGTCGAGCATGAGCCGCAGTTCGGCGGGCCGGTAGTAATCCGTGTCCCCCGCCGTGAGCGGCTCGGGCTTCATGGCGGGCGCGTCGAGCAGCCGGTGGGTGACGGAGAGGTAATCCTTCTTCACCGCCCAGCCGAGGAACATCTTGAGCGTGGCGCGGTAGTGGTTCCGCGTCTTGGGCGAGAGTTTCGCCAGTGCGCCGAGGAAGAGGTCGAGGTTGTCCCTGGTCAGGTCGCACACGGCGTAGCCGGAGAAAGTGTTGGTGAACCGGCGGAGGAAATGGCCGGTCATGTAGGCATAGGTGCGGGACAACTGCGGGCGCTTGCCCTCCGGGGCGTGCGTCTTGGCAGCGCAGGCAGCGAGGAACTCCTCGGCGGCGGTGGACACGGTCACGCGCCGGACGGTGGCGGCGTTGGCGAGAAAGCCCGTCACGGCGGCAGAAAGCGTGTGCTGCTCGCCGAGCTTGCGCGCGGCGTCGAGGTATTCGGTGACGGCTTGCAGCGCAGAGATGGCGCGGCCCGTCTTGCGGTGGAAGGCGTCCAGGGCATCGAAGATGGCAAGCGCGGCACGGGCTTGCTTGGAAGTAAGGCGCGCAGTGTCGGAGCCGGTGGCGATTTCCTTCACGACTGCTTCCGCGAATTGGAGTGCGCCCTTGGTCCCGCCATAGGTGGCGAAGGACTTCATCTGCCGCCGGCCTCCGGCTGGCTGCCAGCCCACGCGGTAGCCTCGCCGTCCGGTGGAACGGTAAATCTTGGCGAGCACCTTGCCGTGGCGCTTCACCTTCTTGGGCCACTTGATCACTTCCGCCTCGCTGGATTCCCGGAAAACCTGTGACAAATCTGTGTCCGCAGGCCGTATTTCTTCGATTTCCTCTGTGTTTTTGGTTGTCCGACATGGATTCGAACCATGACAAAGGCCTTCAAAGGGCCTTGTGCTACCATTACACCATCGGACAAACCGTGCCGGGAACCTAGCGAACGGGCGCGGGCGCGCAAAGGTTTTTCAGGCCCCACTTGGCTCTTTCATTCCCTCGGCGCGCAACTATCGTCGGCCAAGTTGCGCTGGCCGCCGCCAGCCGCGGGTTCCCCCATGCCACCGCTTATGCGCCGCACCAAAATCATTGCCACGCTCGGGCCTGCCACGAGTTCTCCGGAGATCATCGGCCAGCTCGTGGACGCCGGCATGAACATCGCCCGGCTCAACATGTCGCATGCGCCGCACGACTGGGTGCGCGCCACGGTGAAGCATCTCCGCGCCGCCGCCGAGGCCGGCAAGCGCTCCATCGGGATCCTCATGGACACGCAGGGGCCGGCCATCCGCACCGGAGACCTCCCCGTGCCGCTGGATCTCAAGCCCGGCCAGAAGTTCACCCTCACCGTGCGCGGTGAGAAGAGCGAGGAAGAGCATTCCGTGGACGTGAACTACGAGCACTTCGTCAGCGACATCAGCGTGGGCGACGTCGTGCTGTTCGACAACGGCGCCATCCACATGAAGGTGCTCGCCAAGCACCACAACAAGGTCGAGTGCGAAGTCCTCACCCCCGGCAAGCTCGGCAGCCGCCGCCACATCAATCTCCCCGGCGTCAAGGTCAGCCTCCCTGCGCTCACCGCGAAGGACATCGCTGACGTGGCGCTCGGCCTTGAACTCGGCGTCGACTACATCGCCCTCTCCTTCGTGCGCGAGGCGAAGGACATCATGCAGCTCCGCGCGCTCACGCAGGGTTCCAAGCATCGCCCGCAGCTCATCGCCAAGATCGAGGACCAGCAGGCCGTGAAGAACATTGACGAGATCATCACCGAGGCTGACGGCATCATGGTCGCGCGCGGCGACCTCGGCATCGAGGTGCCCTACGAGGAGCTGCCCATCATCCAGCGCAAGGTCGTCAAAATCTGCCTTCGCGTCGGCAAGCCCGTCATCGTCGCCACGCACATGCTCGAGAGCATGATCGAGAACCCCATGCCCACGCGCGCCGAGATCACCGACGTGGCCAACGCCGTCTTCGAGCAGACCGACGCGATCATGCTCTCCGGGGAGACCACCGTGGGCAAATACCCGGTGAAATGCATCGAGGTCTTCGACAAGATCGCCCGCCGCATCGAGCGCAGCGGCAACGCCGGCTATCACGAGCGCGCCGAGCTGACCAGCCCGCGCCAGAAACTCGTCAAGAGCGCCGTCGTCATGGCCGACCAGCTCCGCGCCGAGGCCGTCATCGTCTTCACCCGCGGCGGCAACATGGCACGCTGGACCTCTTGGCTGCGCCCGCGCTTCTCGCCCATCTATGCCGTGTGCGAGACGTGGCCGCTCGCCGACTCCCTTGCGCTCAACTGGGGTGTCACGCCAGTCGTGTTCCCCTTCGACTACAACAACCCCGAGAAGAACATTGATGTCGCGCTCGCCAACATGAAGGCCGCCGGCATCCTCCATCGCGGCCACACCGTCGTCATCATCAGCGCCATGTCCAGCGGCACGCAGATCGTTGACGCGGTGCAGATGCGGGTGCTGGAGTAAATTAATTGCGAATGGCGAATCATTCGTCGTGCGTCCGCACTGATTCTCCATTCGAAATTCGCCACTCGCCATTCCAATGCTTTGGAAACGCAAACTCACCGGCAGCACTCTCGCTTTCATCGGCTTCATGCTTTCGCCGCTGTCGTGGTGGAACGACCTCTTTGTAAACGTCCCGCTCGCGCTGGCGTTCGCGTGGGTGGTGAGCCTCTTCTGGCCTGCGGTGTTCGGGGCGAGTTTTGTCCTGGGCTACTGGCTGACCAACATACTCGGCCTCGTGCTCATGCAGAAGGGCGCGCAGCAGGTGTTGTCGGGCGAGCCCAAGCCTTACACCCGCCGGCAGCTTGCCGGAGACATCGGCATCTCGCTGGCCTATACCCTCCTTATCATCGCGCTGGTGAAGCACGGCGTGCTCAAGCCGCTTCCGGACTATTTGCCGCAGCGCACACCGTAGCCGCAGGCTTCAGCCTGCGCTTGTGTAGCGGCGGTCTGTGACCGCCGTTTCTTCGGATGATATTCGCCCGGCGCTCACAGAGCGCCGCCACAGGATCAAGTTCGCAACCTGAAGGATGCGACTACCTCCGCCCCGCCCCGCCCAGTTCCCTGAACAATTCCCCGCAGTGGCGCACACTGCTTTCCAGCTCGGCCAGTTGCTGTTCCCGCTCTGCGCGCAACCCGTCGGTTCCCGGCGGGGGTGTGAACGGTTCACGCGGTTTTCCAGCGCGGGCGAGACGAAGCAGCTTCGACATGATCTGCGGCGTGGCGCGCGGGTAGGCGGACCAGAAATCGTCGCGCAGCATCGGCAGGGAAATCGGGCGGCCTGAAATCGTCTCGATGATTATCGGTGCTCGCGGGCATAGCTCGGCGAAGCGGCGGAAGAAGGCGGGCCAGTCCACGAGACCGGTGCCGACGGAAGTCCATTGCAGCGTCGCGCCCTCGGGGGTTTCCCACAGATACGAGTCGCGGATGCCGGTGCAAACCGTGACGGGGCCGAGCGTTTCGAGCGCGTCCATCGGCTCCTCCAAGGCCCACAGCGCGTTGCCGGTGTCGAGCGTCGCGCCCACGAAGTCGCGTCCTGCCGCGTCGATCAGTTCGAGCAGTTCGGTGGAGTTCATGTCGCCCGCGTGGTTTTCGAGGGCGATTTTGATGCCTGCATCGAGCGCCTCGCTGTGCACGGGACGCAGCACCGTGAGCGTCTCGGCGATGCGTGCGGCGATGCCGCCAGGGCTGCGCCGGTCCTCGACCTTGCCCAGCACGCAGCGCGCGACGGGTGAACCGAGCAGCTTCGCGATGCGCAGGCAAAGGCGCAGTTGCTCCTCCCCTGTGCCGCGCCGCGCGTCGAAAATCACCGAGGTCGGGCAGATGCTCAACATGCCGGCGTAGAGATGGAGGCCGAGGTCGTCTGCGCGGCGCTTGAGGTCGCGGAGGTGGTCGTCAGCCAGCGACTCATAGACGTCGAAGTCCGAGAAAAGCACGGCGTCGAGTTGGAGCGAAGCGGCGTGGTCGAGGATTTGCCCGGCCTTCCAGCCGAGCGAGCGGAGGGCGTAGTTGTCGATGCCGAGGCGGATGGGAGAGTTCATACATGCTGAGACTGCGATGGCGCGCGCGCCCCGAGCAAGAAGGCAAGTGGAGCACCGCAGAGGCGGGAAAGACGCAGAGGGGCGATCTCAGCAAGGTTCTTCTCTGCGACTTTCCCTCCTCTGCGGCGCCTTCCGCGCGCCTCGGGCTGGCGCAGTTACACTGGCTCCGCTAGCGTCGCCGCTCGTGAAACTTATTTCCTGGAACGTCAACGGCCTGCGCGCCGTGCTGAAAAAGAACTTCCTCGACTACCTAGCTGAGGAGAATCCGGACGTGCTCTGTCTTCAGGAAACCAAATGCACGCCCGACGACGTGGAGCAGCTCTGGCCGTCGGACTACACGACTTACTGGAACTCCGCCGAGAAGAAGGGCTACAGCGGCACGGCGGTCTTCACCAAGACGCGGCCGCTCAAAGTCACGAACCACCTCGGCGTCGCCGAGCACGACCACGAGGGGCGCGTCATCACCGCCGAGTATCCTGGTTTCCACCTCGTGAACGTCTATGTGCCGAACTCGAAGCGCGAGTTGACGCGGCTGCCGTATCGCCAGCAGTGGGACAGGGATTTCCTCGCGTATCTCAAGAAGCTGGAGCGGACCAAGCCCGTCATCTGGTGCGGCGACTTGAACGTGGCACACACGGAGCTGGACCTCGCAAACCCCAAGGCCAACGTGAAGAACCACGGCTTCACGCCGGAGGAGCGCGCGGGCTTCACAGCCTTTGTGAACGCCGGCTTCGTGGACACGTTCCGCGAGTTCGAGAAGGGCGGCGGCCACTACTCGTGGTGGAGTCCGATGGGCGGCGCGCGCTCGCGAAACGTCGGGTGGCGGCTGGATCATTTTCTCCTCAGCGCCTCGCTGCGGCCGAAGCTGAAGTCCGCGTTCATCCGCGCGAAGGTCCCGGGCAGCGACCATTGCCCAGTGGGGATTGAACTCAAGTAGCCGCCGAGGTCAGGAGGCGGAACCAACCGTATTCCAACCGTCCGCCTCCTCACGTCGGCGGCTACGAGGCTCCCCGCAGTGCGTCGCGCGGGACGAGGCCGAGCTTCCACGGGGTGTCCGCGTCGTAGCTCCAGTAGTCGCAGGTGGTTTCCTCGCCGGCGGCGAGGTCGCGCAGCGCGACGGTGGTGACGGGCGGCTGCGGATTTGGCGGCGCACCGGTGTTGTTCGTCGGTGAGTGGTTGATGAAGCACGCGTGGTCGCCGCTGAGGATGACGTGACCATCCACCTTGCTGACGAAGCAGAACCAGCGCGTGTGGTCACCTGCCAGCAACGGCAGCGCGGCGAACTACTCCGGCGAGAAGTCGTGATCGAAACCCGGCTCGAAGCGCCAGATGGGCGTGCCTTTCACGGCCGGCTCGACGGTGAACAGGCCCATACCGTGGATCGTGCTGGGCGCGACGCGCGTGCGGATGAGCATCATGGCAAGCTCACTTCGCCGAAGGCTTCTTCTCGCTGCGGGCGTTGCGCAGATAGTAGAGATGCCCGTCCTCCGCGCCCGCGAGCAGGTCGGGGATGCCGTCGCCATTCCAGTCCACGACCGTCGGGCTGACGTCGTGGCTGGCGACGTTCTTGTCGGCAAGCTTGCCCACGTCCTTGAAGTGGAACTTGCCGTCGTGGGCAGCCACCTGACGGAGGAAGTTCGCGTTCTCGCCGTTGAGCAGGAGGTCGAGCTTGCCGTCGCCGTCCCAGTCCACGACGCAGAGTTTGCGGCGACCGCTCTTGCCAGCGGGGCCGGCCGAGAGCTTGAGCGACTGGCCTTGCTCATCGCAGAAAATCCTCTTGGGCTGGAGCAGCGCGAGTTTGCCTTCGCGCTTCGCCCGCTCGAAGAAGGTGAGGTAGCCCTCGGTGTCGAGCATCACGAGGTCGGCGAGGCCGTCGCGGTTCCAATCCACGGCGAAGGGCGTGGTGCGCCATTGCGTGAGGAGCGCCTTGCCCTCGGGCCGTAGCCAGCCCCAGGCGAGCGTGGGCGGCGGGCTACTCCATTCGACTTCGATCGGCTGGGCGGCGGAGAGCTTCGGCGCTTTGCGCGTGCCGGAGTTCTTGAACCAAACCACCTTGCCGAGGATCGAGTTCACGATGAGATCGGGCAGGCCATCGCCGTCCCAGTCAGCGGCGCTCAACGTGGTGTAGCCCCACTTCGCCTCGGCGGGGCCTTGGATGCTGCCGTTCGGCCCGGCCATGAAGCGGATGACCTTGCCGTCGGCTTCAAGCCGGCGCGGCGCGGCCCACTTGGGTTGCTCGACGCCGGGGCCGCTCAGGTTCTCGAAGAACTCCACGTAGCCCGCCGTGTTGCCGCAGAGGATGTCGATGTCGCCGTCGCCGTCCCAATCAATGCCCACCGGCGTGGCGAGCGCGCCGCACTTGAGATCGTCGGCCTCCTGCTGGAAGTAGCGCGGCGCGAGGAACTGCGGCGTGCGGTCGGCAGCGAGCTTGCCGGTGTTGAGCAGCAACGCGACGCGCCCGTCCTCGTCGCCCACGATGAGGTCCGGCTGGCCGTCCTTGTTCCAGTCGAACGCGACGGGGACGATCATCTCCAGGTCCATCGTGAGCGGTGGGCCGCCTGGCAGCTTGAGCCGGCGGCCCGGCGCGTAGCGGGGCTGCGTGCGAGTGCCGACGTTCTCGAAGTAAGTGAAGCCGTCGAGGAACTCGCCGCAGAGCAGGTCGAGGTCGCCGTCGCCGTCGAAGTCCACGAAGTTCGGCGAGGGACAACCGAATGTGTCGACGGGGGCGCCGCCGGCCTCGACCTTGCGGGCCGCCTCGTAGTGCGGCGCGGCCGTCGTGCCGAGGTTGCGCAGCAGATACACGAAGCCGTGCAGCGGGCCGTTGGTCCACTTGCCCGCCCGGTCCCACGCGTCGTCCCAGCCGTAGTCGCTCCAGTCCTCGACGCCCACGACGAGATCGAGCGCGCCGTCGCCGTCGAAGTCGGCGAAGCGCCACTGGTTGTGCCGGATGCGCGGCCCTTTGGTGGCCTTGGGATTGACGAGGTTGGTGTGGATGTTCGCGGGCAGGCCGAGCTTGAGCGACTTCGCGAGTCCAGCTGTGAGGAAGTCGGGATACTCCGTCGTCGGCGAGAGCACCCGCACGCGACCATCCACATACGAAGGCGTGACGTAGTGGACGGCCCGGCTGAGTTGGCGCGCGGCTTTGAAGACTGGGAAAGGATTCTTCGCCGTGGCGCCGGTGGGATTCTCGAAGAGCCACACGCCGTTGAACGGCTTGTCCGGGCACGCGACGAAGAGATCGAACTGGCCGTTGCCTCCCGCGTCCGCAGGCACGGGCCACGCCCACAGGCCGACCCCGAGATCCACGGTGAGGCCGGGGTGGTTGAACTTCACGCGCTCCAACGCTGCGACGGGGAAGGCGAGCGCGAGGAGCCAGACGACGGTCAGGGCGGGGGCTGAACTCTTCATCGCAAGAATGGCAAGGAGGGTTGGCAAGCGCACCGCAGGACAGCGTCGTCCTTCGCACGGGCCTATTTCTTCTTCTTCGGGTCAGGCGTCGGCGACTTGGCCGCCGGCGGGTTGGTGGAGCGCGGGATGGTCATGGTGAAGCGCACCTGTTCCATGCGGCCGGCGGACTGGGTCTTCTCGTTCACCGGCGCGTAGCCGATAACGCCGGGCAGGGTGATGGGGAAGGTGGCGTTAGGCGCGAGGACCACGGGGATTAGTGCGGTGAAACTTCCCTCATACACAGGCACTGGCGCTGGATTTCCGGGGATAGTCTTTTGCCCAGCCGCGGAATACGTGGGCGGCAGCGCGCGGGTCGCTCCGAGCGCGCCGACCTGGATGACTGTGGGAGTGACGCGGGGGACCGTTGGCCGGTTGGAGTGGAGGTAATAGCCCGCCTGAATCTTGAAGCTGACGGCCACGACGCAATTGCTGCCGGGAAGCGCCTCGCCGGCGGTGACCTTGGCGGACTCGAACGTGACGATGGTGGTCGCCTGGGCGAAGGCGGATTGCTGTGCGATGAACAAGGCGGCGAACAGAGGAAGCAGGTGTTTCATAAAGTCGAACTTCATTGAGGACGTTGCTCAGGCCTCCTTCTTCATCGGCCAGCCTGCGGCGACCAGCCCCTTGTAGCCGCCGATGAGCGACGCGACGTTTCGGTAGCCCATGCGTTGCGCGGCGTCGCACGTCAGCGCAGAGCGGAAGCCGCCGCCGCAATACATGATGATCTCCGCGTCCGGATCGGGGAACCGCTGCTCCAGGTCGCGCTCCAGAATGCCCTTGCCGAGGTGCTGGGCCTGCTCCCCGTGACCGGCCAGCCACTCAGAATCCTCGCGCACATCCAGCAGCACCGCGCGCGGGTTCGCGGCAAGCCGGGTGTGCAACTGCTCGATGGTCACCTCACGCACCGAGGCGCGGGCCGCGTTGACGAGCTTGAGGAAGCCGGGCGAATGATCCACGCACGGAAAGTAGCGGCGAGCAAACGCGGGGCAAAGGAATTTCCCAGTGGCGAACCCGCTGCGATGGCCACAAAGGCCGCGGGTGAGAGGTGCGCAGTTTGTCCCGTAGCCCATGAACAAGATGTCCCCACGCCCCAGAATCGAGGGAGACAGGGTGAATAAGAGGTGGTGGGCTGGGCGGGACTCGAACCCGCGACCAATGCCTTAAAAGGGCACTGCTCTACCAACTGAGCTACCAGCCCGCCGAGGACACGCGTCCGGTCAAACGCGGGCGGGAACCTAATCAGCGGTTCTGGCACCGCGCAAGCGCATTTCCACTCGGACACTCACTGTCTCCAACGGAACTATTTCAGGCCGACGCTGCTGCCGCGCTTCGAAAGCTTCCGGCTGGTCAGCACCTTCGTCACCGTGCCGGACTTGAGATACTTCTGCTTCACCAGGTCGAGGATGGCGTCGCGGTGGTCGTAGAGGCGCTTGAGCTTGCGCGGCTTCACGCGCGAGAGGACGTATGCGGTGAGGAGCGGCAGGGCGATGGTGCTGTCGGTGTAGCAGACGACGCTGTCGGGGAGTTTGTCGGGGTCCACTTTGCCCCAGCTCACGGCTTCGGCGGGGGTCGCGCCGGAGAGACCACCGGTGTCGGGGCGGGCGTCGGTAACTTGGAGGAAATAGTCGTGGCCCTTCTCCTGGATGCCGAGCACTTCCTGAATCTGCGGCTCGGTCTGGAGCATAAAGTTCTTTGGGCTGCCGCCACCGAGGATCCACACGCTGCTTGTGTGGCCGGTGGACTTGGCATGATAGACGATTGCGGCGGTCTGGTTCACGTCGCGGTTCACGTCAGGCAACAACGCCGAGCCGCGCATGGCCATCGCGGCGACGTTCATGCCGATGCTGCTGTCGCCGGGACTGCTGGTGAAGATAGGGATGCCGCACTCGTAGGCGGTGGCGAGGACGGAACTGTCCTTGAGGCCGAGTTTCTCCCCGCGCGCGGCGACGTATTTGCCGAGGAGGTAGTGAAATTCATCCGTGCCCATGGGCCGCTGGAACTCGGGGCCTTGGATGACCTCGCGCACGAAGGCATCGGTGTCGAGCAGCACGTTGTAGTCGAAGAGCACATCGTAGATGCGGATGACGCCGTCTTGGTGCAGTTGCACGTCGTCGAGGAACGGCGAGCCGCTGTGGAGCTGCATATCGAGGCCGAAGTGGAGATCGTGGTAGAGGTTCGCGCCGGTGGAGATGATCCAGTCCACGAAGCCGGCCTTCATCAGTGGGATGAGGCAGGACTTGCCCAGGCCGGCGGGCGTGAGCGCGCCCGTGAGGCTCATGCCGATGAAGCCGTCCTGGGGCAGCATCTTCTTCGCGAGGAGCTGGCTGGCCTCGCGGAGCCGGCCGCCGTTGTAGGCGAGCATGACCTGATCAATCAAATCGGCGGCGGAGATGTCCTTACCCACACCGAGTGGGTTGAGGCGAGGATAGGCGGCAAATTTTTTGGAGACTTTGGGGCCAGCGTTTTTGCTCATAAGCGGCGCGAGTGTTGCGGAAGAGAACGCAAAGGCAAGTGGAGTTTGTGCCCCTCGCAACGGTCGCGCAGGGCGCCAAGGAAAAGGCTCCGGACTCCGGCCTCTACGGCGCCGGGCGCAGGCTCGGGGTGGGGGCCACGCCGAGGGACAGGGTCAGTTGCTCCGCTGCCACGAGGGCTTCTGCGGCAAAACCAAGGTCACGCAAGGTCGCGGCGAAGTCGGCCGCGAAGCCGTGCGTGGTGAAGACGCGGCGCGGGCGCACTTGGCGGACGAACTCAACCAGCTCGTTGAAGTCGGCGTGGTCGCTCAGCGGAAACGCCGCGTCCACGCCGGAGCGATACTTGCAACTGCTCTCCATCGCCCAGCCGGTGGCCACGGCAAGGCGGCACGGGCCAAGCGCAGCGCGCGCTGCGGATTGCGCGAACGTGGGTGGGCAGATGAGGACGCGGTCCTTTGCCTGGGTCGCGTCGAGCGGTTCGTAAGTGCCCAGCCGCACGCCGCACTGCTCGTAGATGCGGGCCAGCGGGAGCACGGCCGCGTGGACGGCGACGCGCAGGCCGCTGTCGGCGAGCAGGCGCATCAGCTCCTGCGCCTTGCCGAGGGTCCAGCCGAGGAGCACGGGAGTCTCGCCCGCGCCGAGGGCTTCGCGGCAGAAGTGCAGCAGGTTTGCCGCGACTTGCACCGTGGGCGGGAAAACATATTCCGGGTGCCCAAAAGTGGTTTCCATCACGAGCCAGTCGCAGCCGCGCGCAGGGTTGAAGTCGCAGGGTTCACAGGCAGGACTGGCTCGCAGACGGAAGTCACCGGTGTAGAGCAGCGAGCCCCCGCGCCACTCCACGAGCACCATCGCGCTGCCGAGGATGTGGCCGGCGGGCAGGAGCGTGAGCGCGAAGTCGCCGCTTGGCCCGTTGAACGCCGTGCGTTCGCCGAAACGCAGCACGCGCTCCTCACGCTGCCCGCTGAGCCGTTGCCGCAGCAGCCGAGCGGTCGGCCCGGTGAGGATCACGCGCTTGTGTCGTGCGATGTGGTCGGAGTGCGCGTGGCTGACAACTGCCCATTCGTCCGGGCCGCGCGAGTCGTGCGCGTCGAGCCACAGCGCGAGTTCGGGCAAATGCACCGCACCTCGCTCGAAGCGGAACGGGCGCGGGCGCGAAGTCATCGGCGCGATGCTGGCGCGCGGACCGGGAAGGTTCAATGTCGCTCGCGCTAGCTGCGGCGGTTGCAAACCGCCGGCGCGGGCGTTAGGCCGTCTTCCCGGTGGCCTGGCTGGTTTTGCCGACGACGAGCTGCGCGCCCTCGCGGCGGCAGACCGCCACGAACAGTGCGAGTGCAGTGAGGACGAACGAACGAGTGCTGAGGTGTGATTTCATGGTGTTTATTTTGATTCTTGCTTAACTGATACAATCTTGCTTTTTAGCCCCCCCGTTCGATGGGATTTTCTTTTGGGTCGGGCTTATTTTTGGAGAATGGCCTTCCGTCGGGGGGCAAGCGCAATTTTGATAAATTATACCAACTCCTGATGGAACCTGGTGGAATGAAGTGTGGTTGCCTGTGATTGCCTTCTCCCTTCGCGCAGCGAGGGGAGAAGGTGGCCGAAGGCCGGATGAGGAGTGCGGCCGCCCATGCCGACGACGCTCACCCCTCACCCCAGCCCTCTCCCCTTGCGCCGCAAAGGGAGAGGGAGATGGCTGCGTGGAGCCCGCCGGATTCTACCGGACTTCAGCGGCAGTCGGTATTATCCCTCAGCCTTCAGGGGCGCGTCGGGAGGAACGCGAGGCGGGCCAGCGCCCCAGCGGCCATGGCCCAAACTCTTTTGCTGAACTTGACGCACACAACTTTTTTCATGCTTGGGAAGACGCGCATTCCCACTGGGTAAGGCAGCCATCCCCGCTGGGGAGACGGCCCTCCCCGCCGGGGAGACGGCTCTCCCCCTTGGGGAGACGCGCAGCCCCAGTGGGTAGGCGGTCCTCCCCGCCGGGGAGACGGCCATACTCAGCGGGTAGGCGACCCTCCCCACTGGGGAGACGGCCCTACCCAACGGGGAGGCGGGCATCCCCAGCCCAAAAGCAGCCCACACGCCGGAATTTAGAAATACCCCGCTGGGATTGAGATATTAATCGTTTCAAACGGTTAATATGAAAGATATGCAAAGTGCTACAATGCAACGATTTGTGCTTGACAAGCATCAAAATTAAGGTATAATTAGCTTATGTCAACTAAGTCCAAAAAAGAAATGCAAGAATCACTCCTGACCGCCATGGCGGCATGGGAGCAATTGGCCGCGACCGATGAGTTCGCGGGTTATACACTGGTGCAGTTCAAAGCCGTTGTGGAGCCCGCCTTGGAGGCCCGCCGCCGCTTGGATGAGCTGGCTCTGGAATTCAACCGTTGGCTGGTCGCCCGGGAAAAGGCGGACGACCAGGCGTGGGCCGAATACCAGAAAGTCGTCCACGGCATGCGGGCGCATCCCAAGCACGGGGACAACTCGGCCCTCATCCGCGCGCAGGGCTACGTCACGGACATGGACCGCGCGAGCGGCCTGACCCGCGTGAGCTCCGCTACGGAGTCGAGCACCACAACCGAAACCCTCAACCCCGCCACCGCCACGGTGACGAGCCCCGCATAGTCCCCCGTTGGAGGGGACGCACGACGAGCCGGGTCGCGCATCAGGACTACAGCAACTCAGGGTATGACCGCGGACACATGGCACCCAACTACGCCATCGGCACGCGCTACGGGCACGAGGCGCAGCGGGAGACCTTCCTGATGAGCAACATAGCGCCTCAGTCCCCGGACCTGAATCGCATCTGGTGGCGGGCGCTGGAGGAGAAGGAGGCCAACCACTTTGCCGTGCG
>SXTU01000233.1 GCA_005791875.1 Verrucomicrobiales bacterium | reverse complement strand
CTGGCGGTGATAATCGTGTATTTCTTCGCGATGGAGCTGACGAGACGGAGGTTGGCCTCAACCATCTCGGTCTTGGCCTGGAGGGCCTTCGCGGAGAAGTGCAGGAGCTGCTTGTAGGCGATGAGGTAGTCCGCGAAGGGCATGCGGACGAACTCCTCGAGCGCCTTGATCTTCTTGCGCTCGCCTTCGGCGATCAACTGAGTCTGCGTGGACTTCCGGTGCGACTCGACTTCCTCGATGGTGCGCAGGCTGGCCTGGATCTTGTCGTGGATGTTCTCCGCGACGAGCGCCATTTCCTCGATGACCTTCTGCTTGTAGAAGAACTTCGGGAACGACCGCTGGAGCCTCTCGTCGGTCTTCTTGAAGGCGGCGTGCTGCTTGTCCTTCTTGGCCTTGTTGGGCGCGTGCTGCCAGCTGGCGTAATGCTCATCCACCGTCTGATCCTGTCCGCGAACTTCCTTCACGAGCTTGCGCAGCGCCTTGAGGTGGTCGTCCCGGCTTTCGATCTTCTTGTCGATGATGACGCGGTCGAAGCGCTCCTTGGGCGGCTCGGAGATCAGTTTCTCGGCCAGCGCGATGTGCTCCTTGCCGGCAAAGCCGAAGCTGTAAATGATGCGCTTCACCTCGTTCTCGGCATCTTCGATGCGCTTGGAGATCTCGACTTCCTGCTCGCGCGTGAGGAGCTGCACCTGGCCCATCTGCTGGAGATACATGCGGACCGGATCATCAAGGATGTCGAGGCGGCTCTTGTCCTCCTGCTCCTCCTCCGGCTCGGGCTGCTTGACGCGGTCCACCTCGGCCTGGTCCACGATCTCGATCTCCAGGTTGCGAAGCTTGCTGTAAATCTCGTCGAGGTCCTCGGCTGTGACGATGCTGTCGGGCAGCGCGTCGTTGATGTCGCCGTAGGTGAGGTAGCCCTGCTCCTGTGCGAGGCGGACAAGCTCCTTGACCTTCTCCGTCAAGTCCACGCCCGCAGAAGTCTTGATCGCCTCGGTAATCACCGGCACGCCAGGCACGACCCCGTCGCTCGGAGGAACAGGCTGGGCCTTTGACGCGGAGGCCCCGTTGACCGGTGCCGGAACGGGCGATTTCGTGACGTGGGCGGTGGCGGTTGCTGGCTTGGCAGGCGTTCGCGGAGCGTGCGAGGGCTTGGCTGTGGGCTTGCGGGTGCCGCTCTTGGCGGCGGTCTTCGGGGGCTTAATCTTTGCCATATGGTCGGTCGGGTGCGCTCCGGCTTTCCGCGCCGGAAAAGAGCCGCCAAATATGGTTAGACCCCTATTCGGAGTCAAGGGAGGAGATCGCCTATTTACTGGCCCGCTCGCCCAGCCACCGCAAGTCCGCGACGCACTCGACGTGCTGCGTCTGGGGAAACATGTCGTGCGGCGTCACCTTCACCAGCGAGTAGCCGCCCTCGGCGCAGAGGATCTGCAAGTCCCGCGCCAGCGTGGCGGGATGGCACGAGACGTAGATGACCTGCTGCGGATGCGCGCGGCGGATGCGTTGCAGCGCGTCGGGCGGGACGCCGGTGCGCGGCGGGTCAATCACGAGCGTCGTCGGTTGGCCGGGATGCCGCTGGAGAAGTCCGCCGAGATAATCCTCCGCCGGGCCGCTCACGAACTGCCCGTTCGTCACCCCGCGCAGCTTCATGTTCTCCTTCGCCGCCTTGATGGCGAGGCCGTCGTATTCCACGCCCACGAAGGACTCCACCAAGTCCGCCAACTCCAACGCGAAGAAGCCCACCCCGCAATACGCATCAATCAAGTGCCGCGATCCCGGGTCCCGCAGCCGCGCGCGCACCGTCTCGACGAGCCTGGGCAGCAGGTGAAAATTATTCTGGAAGAAGGAATCACGCGGCACCACCCAGCCCTCCGGCGTCACCCGCAGCGTCACCTTCAAGCCCCCGCGCGGCGGCGGATTCGCGATCACCTTCTGCAAATCCTCGTTCAGCACCGGCTCTGCGATGGCGCACTCGTTGATGCTCACCACGAACTCGTTGTCCATGCCCAGGAAGCCCAGCTCGATGCGCTGCTGCCGCTTGTTCCACTGCGTCCGCACCATGATGCGATTCCGGTAGCCGTAGGGTTCCGGGCACGGCACCACCGGATCAATCACCGCCGCTGAAAACCCGCCGACCCGCTGGAACAAATCCGCGATCTGCTTGTGCTTCGCGCGCAACTGCGCGGGATACGCCAGGTGCTGATACTGACAGCCGCCACACTCGCCGAAATACCGGCAGCGCGGCTCCACCCGCTCCGGCGACGCGGTCACCAGCCGCACCAGCCGCGCGCGCGCGAACTTCTTCTTCACCTCCGTCACCTCCGCCTCGACGGTTTCGCCGGGAATCACGAACGGCACGAACACCACCAGCTCGCCCACGCGCCCCACGCCCTCGCCGCCGAACGCGAGGTCGTGAATCGCCACCGTGATGATCTGCCCCGGCGACAAGGCTGGTGAATCAACTGCCATGCCCGCGAGCATCGCGCAGGCCGCAAGCCGGAATCAATCCTCCTCCCGCAGCGGTGGCACCGTCGCGAGCCGGGAAGGAGACGGCCGCATTGCGACCGCCCCCGTTCCCCGCACCCCCGGCTCCGCTTCTCACGCCGCCGGCCGCGTGATGGTCATCGGCGTGCTGCCCTTCTCGTTGCCCGCGTTCGTGATCACATACACCGCCACCGACACCTTCGCGCCCGGCTGCGTCAGCGCGAAGGCCGACAGGAACTCGCGCGCCGCCTTCTTCCCGTTCGTCGTGATCACCACCGCGTCCTCGCTCTTGAACGTCGCGCCCGCGTTGCCGCGCAACTGATACTCCTTCAAGTCCGCGTCCGGGCTCGCGTCATACACCACGCGGAACTGATTTGGCGCGACGAACACCGCGCTCGCGTTCACCGCGTCCGGCGTGTGCCCGCCCTCCGGCGTCAACTTCGGCAGCGTGTCCAGCAACGGCTGGTTGTTCGGCAGCCGCGCCGGCACCGCCAGCCGATACGACTTCAGCGCCTCGTAGATGCCTACATCGAACGATTTATTCTCCCTAGCAGCCGGAGACTCCACCGTATGCACTGCGGACGGCAAAATGACCTCTGCCGGTAGGATACGCGGTCCTTTGCACGCCGAAGCTCGTGCTGTTGATTGGAATCTCAAGGCAGCCATTGAAGTTTGTGGAAACCAGAAACCACTAACCTGCACTCACTGGCACTAAGGCGAGTCTGCCATCGCCCGCACATGGCACTGGAACGTATCTCCATGGAATCCATCAGTGCGGGTAAGTGCAGGTCAGTGGTTCAGACCGCCTTCAATCTCCTTGCTCGGCCATGCTTTGGTTCAAATCACCGCCTGAGGTGCCAAAGCATGACGAGACAGGTGGTGCTTGCGGCAGCGGTGGACGGCGATTGCAAATCGCTGGCAGGGCTCATGGGCAGGGCTGCCACACCTGCCCGCCTCGCTTGCGCGAGGCGGGCTTCCCGGAGGACGGGATGGTTGGCAACGAGGACGCTTCTTGAGGGCGTCCCCGGTGAAGATTCGCCGTGTCGGACTGGGAGGAAGGCCGGGGCGTTCAAAGAATTCTCGCGGACCAGCCGTGTCCTTTGCCCTTGCCGCGACTTCCCGTTCTGTTACGAACTCGCGCGTGAGTGACGAAAAGAAATTGCGCCTCGGCATACTCGGCTCCGGCAAGGGCACCAACATGGTCGCCATCGCGGAGGCCATTACCGCGGGGAGCGTCCCGGCAGAGGTCGCCATCGTCCTGAGCGACGTGGCGGATGCGCCCATCCTGACGCGGGCGCAGGAGCGCGGGCTGCCGGCGCGGTTCATCGCACCGGGCAAGTTCCGCACCAAGCTCGACGAGGAGGCGGAGGCGGCTTACATCGCGGCGCTGAAGGACGCGGGCGTCGAGCTGGTCGTGCTCGCGGGCTTCATGCGCATCCTCAAGGGCGAGTTCCTCCGCGCCTTTCCGCAGCGCGTCATCAACATCCATCCCTCGCTGCTGCCCGCGTTCACCGGCCTCGAAGCGTGGAAGCAAGCGCTGGACTACGGCGTGAAGTTCACCGGCTGCACCGTTCACTTCGTGGACCAGGGCGTGGACACCGGCCCCATCATCGCGCAGCAGACCGTCCCGGTCCTGAGCCGTGACGACGCGGACACGCTGCACGGGCGCATCCAGTTTGCCGAGCGCCAGCTCTACCCCATGGCCATCTCCGCCCTCGCGCGCGGCCTCGTGCGGGTGGAAGGACGCAAGACGGTGACGGGCGCAGAGACGAAGAGTTGAGCGCGCGGAGTCGAAGACTCGCCACCCTCTCAACTCTCAACCTTCAACTCCCAACTTGCTGGCCATGTCCTCCGGCTACATCCACACCTTCTCCGCCGAGGAACAGGCACGGCTCGTCGCTCAGGCGGCGTTTCTGGAGCCTTACTTCTTCCCCACGATTGACTTCTCCGGCTGCACGCGCGTGCTGGAGGTCGGCTGCGGCGTGGGCGCGGAACTGCAAATCCTTCGACGGCGTTACCCGCAGGCACACCTGACCGGGCTGGACTTCTCCGAGGCGCAACTGGCGAAAGCCCGCGAGCTGTTGCACACGGAACTCGCCGCCGGAGCGGTGGAACTTCACCACGGCAGCGCCTACGAACTGCCCTTCGCCGACGCGAGCTTCGACGGCGTGTGCCTCATCTGGGTGCTGGAGCATCTGAGCGAGCCGGTGCGGGCGTTGCGCGAGGCCAGGCGCGTCCTGCGGCCCGGCGGCGTGCTCTCTGTGACGGAAGTTTTCAATGCCAGCCTTCGCGTGGAACCGGCCTGCGCGGCGATCGCGGAATACTGGCGCACGTTCGACGCGCTTCAGCGCCAGCTCGGCGGCGCTCCTGACGTGGGCGCAGAACTAGAGGCGCTCGCCGCCCAGGCCGGCTTTGCCGAAATCCAGCCCAACTCCGTTCACGTGCGGATGGACGCGCAGATGACGAACCCGGCGCGGCGCGAAGAGTTCATTGGCTACTGGAGGACGCTGGCGATGAGTGGCGCGGAGCAGTTGCTTGCGCGCGGCATGGTGTCGCCCGCGCTGGTGGACGCGATGCAGACGGAGTTCAACTCACTGGCCGGGAATCCGGCGGCGGTTTACGACTACGTTGGGCGGCAGGTTCAGGCACGGAAGTCCGCCGCGACGATCTGAGCCCCGAACGAATGCGCATTCCATGCCGCCGACCAAAGGAACTATGATTCAAGGAACTGTCCGGCAGGAGCGTCAACCACTCGTGCCGATAATTCTCTCCTACGCCGTCGCCGGGCGGCATTCCTCTTGAGCCAGTGAACGACGAGCCAAAACCAAAGCGCCGTTCCCCGCTCCACTACCTGTTCCGACACCCGCTGTCGCTGGAAACAGAGACGAGCTGGTTCCTCCTGCTCGGCGTGGCGGACCTGGTGCTGACGACGATCCTGCTGAACACCGGCGTGGTGCATGAGGCCAATCCCCTGGCGCGCTTCTTCATCTTCACGGGTGGCGTGCATGGGCTGATCGGCTTCAAGTGCATCATGCTCGCGATCGCAGCGGTCTCGGCGCAAGTCATCGTCGTCCGCCGGCCACGGACGGCCAAGGCGGTGCTGCACACAGGCATTGGCGTGCAATTCTTCGTCGTGGCCTACAGCGTTTCCCTGCTGCTCCGGGTCACGGCCTGAGACGCGACACGGAGCGCAGCTTGGCTCCCACTGCACTTTCTCCTCAACCCAGCCCCCGCCCGCCGCTAGGCTCCCATCATGAAACGCCTGCTCCTAATCACCGCGCTGCTGGCCCTCAACTCTCAACCTTCAACTCTCAACTCCCTCGCCGCCGCCGCGCCGCGCCCCAACATCCTCTGGCTCATCGGCGAGGATTTCAGTCCGCACCTCGCTTGCTATGGCACGAAGGAAGTCTGGACCCCGAACCTCGACCAGCTCGCGCGCGAAGGGATGCGCTACACGCGCGCGTTTACCACCGCGCCCGTGTGCAGCGCGAGCCGTTCAGCCTTCATCACCGGGATGTATCAGACCACCATCGGCGCGCATCATCATCGCTCGCATCGCGACGACGGCCACCAGCTCCCCGCCGGCGTGAAGATCATCAGCGACCGGATGCGCGAGGCGGGTTACTTCACGGCGAACCTCGTGGACCTGCCCGCGAGCTTCGGCTTCAAGGGCAGCGGCAAGACCGACTGGAACTTCACCTACACCGGCCCGCGTTTCGACGGCCAGCGCTGGGAGGAGTTGAAAGCCAGGCAACCCTTCTACGCACAAATCAATTTCCAGGAGACGCACCGCAAGTTCCGCGCGCCTGCAAAGGCCGACCCGGCGAAGGTCGCCTTGCCGCCCATCTACCCGGACCACCCCATCGCGCGGCAAGACTGGGCCGAGTATCTCGACGCCGCGAGCGAGCTGGACCGCAAGATCGGCCTCATCCTCAAGCAGCTCGAAGCCGACGGACTCGCGGACAACACGATGATCCTCTTCATGGGCGACCACGGCCAGGCGCACGTGCGCGGCAAGCAATTCGTCTATGACGACGGCCTGAGCATCCCGCTCATCATCGGGTGGCCGAAGAATTTCCCCGCTCCGAAGAACTTCAAGCCTGGCACCGTGAGCGACCAGCTCGTCTGCTCGCTCGATTTCACAGCCACATCTCTCGCGCTCGCGGGCGTGAAGAAACCCGACGCGATGCAGGGCCGCGTGTTCCTCGGCGACCAATCTGAGCCACCGCGCCAATACGTCTTCGGCGCGCGCGACCGCTGCGATGAAACGATGTTCCGCTTCCGCACCGTGCGCGACGCGCGCTGGCGCTACATCAAGAACTTCATGCCGGAGCGCCCCTTCCTCCAGACCAACGACTACAAGGAACGCAGCTATCCCGTCTGGCACCTCATCAAGGAACTCGGCGTGGCGGGCAAGCTGACCGACTGGCAAAAAAACTTCTACCTCGCGCCCACCATGCCGCCCGAGGAGCTGTTCGACATGGACGCCGACCCACAGTCGATGACCAACCTCGCCGCCTCGACGAAGCCCGAGCATCAAGACGCGCTGAAACGCCTGCGCGCCGAGTTGCAAAAATGGATCGAAGAGAGCAACGACCAAGGCCGCATCCCCGAGCCAGCCGAAGTCACCGCGCGCAAGGGAGCGTCGAAAACCACTGCGCCTGATGCCGAGCCCAAGGGCAAGAATGGCAAGGCGAAGAAAGCCGAGGCCAAGTAGTTCAAACGCACTTATGAAATCCGCCATCGCCATCTTCGCGCATCCTGACGACATCGAGTTCGTCGCCGCCGGCACGCTGTTGCAGCTCAAGCAGCGCGGTTGGGAGACGCACTACATGAATGTCTCCACCGGCAACTGCGGCAGCGCCGAGTTCAGCCCGGCGAAGACCCGGCGCGTCCGGCTCGCAGAGGGAAAGGCGGCGGCCAAGATGCTCGGAGCGCACTTCCACGGGCCGCTGTGCGATGATTTGGAAATCCGCTACGAGATGAAGGCCTTGCGCCGCCTCTCCGCCGTGATCCGCGAGTCGCACGCTAGCATCGTCCTTACCCACTCGCCGCAGGACTACATGGAGGACCACATGAGCACCTGCCGGCTCGCCGTCACCGCAGCCTTCACGCACGGGATGCCGAACTTCCACTCAGTGCCGCCGCGCGCCACCTACTCCCACGACGTGACGGTCTATCACGCCATGCCGCACGGCCTGTGCGATCCGCTGCGGCATCCGATCATCCCCGATGCGTTCGTGAACACGACTTCAGTCCACGCCACCAAGCTCGCCGCGCTCGCTGCGCACAAGAGCCAGCAAGGCTGGCTGGACGTGAGCCAGGGGATGAACTCCTACCTGCTCTCGATGGAGGCAATGTCCCGCGCTGTCGGCAAGCTCTCGAAGAAGTTCCGCCTCGCCGAAGGCTGGCGTCGCCATCTCCATCTCGGCTTCAGCGTGACCGACATTGACCCGCTGGCGGATGCGTTGGGGAAGGACTGGCTGGTGAATCGCGCGGCCCGCTAGCCGCTATAGCGGCGGTCTGAACCGGGCGATCCTGCTCATCCCGAACTCCGAAGTCGAGCCGCGCAGCGCCGTAGCGCAGACTTGTAGTCTGCTGTTTCCGCCGACTTGCAGTCGGCCGGTCGTGCTGCAATCAGCGACGTTCGGAAAAGTGAGTGGCGTCTGCGGGTTGAAAACCCGCGAAACAGCAGGCTGCAAGGCTGCGCTATCGCCGACGGCGCGGCGGGCGACTTCGGAGTCCGGTCTCATATCTCCCCGCAGACGGGCTCACAGAGCGCCGCTATAGCTCCTGAGCGCGCTGCTTGGCGGGGCGCGAAGGTTTCGCGGCGTTGAATCCCAGCGCGTTCGCTGCCGAGCCGTAGGCCCCGGCGTGGTCGCCGAGTTCCGCCCTAAGAATCTTCGCCTGATGGCCGCCGGCCTGCCATTCGTAGTGGCGGACGTAGCGCTCCAGTGGCGTGAACAGCGCCTCGCCCGCGCGAGCGATGCCGCCACCGATGATGACGGCGTCTGAGTCGAGCACGTTGATGAGCGAGCCGATGCTGCAACCTAGCGCGCGCACGGAGCGGTCCCAGATTTCCTTCGCGGCGGCGTCGCCTTCCACGGCGGCGGCGACCAGTTCGTGCGTGCTGGCGAAGCGGCCCTTGCTGCGCTCGCGGATGAACTTGTTGCCCATGAAGTGCTCCAGGGAACCCGCCGTGTTGAAGTCATCGCGCGGCCCGTTCCAGTCCACCGTGATGTGGCCGAGGTGACCGGCGCGGCCAATCGCACCGCGCAGCAGATGACCGTCCACCATCGCCGCGCCGCCGACGCCGGTGCCGAGGGTGAAGAGCATCACGTCGCGCAAGCCGCGCGCCGCGCCGCGCCAGACCTCGCCGAGCAAGGCAGCGTGCGCGTCGTTGAGAATCGGAATCGGTCGGGGCGAAGCGAGGTAGTCCGCCCACTCGAACCGCTCCAAGCCGAGCAGCCTTCCCGGCATGACGGCGATGCTGCGCGCGTCCTTCGCCGCCAGACCCGGCGCGGAAAGCCCAATGCCCGCCGGCTCGCCCAACTCCCGCCGCCACGCGCGGACAAGCGTGCGGATCTTCCTCGCCCACTCCATGTCGCGGTCCACGAACGGCACGCTGCGCTGGCGGAGTTTCTCGCCCTTCGCCGTCACGGCCACGGCCTTGATGCTCGTGCCGCCGAGGTCGAGGCCAAGGAAGTATTCAGTGTTCGGTAAGTCAGTGTTCAGTGGAACCGACCTTCTTGATTTCGTCGCACGCATGGAAGTGATGACTAAAAACTGAACACTGATTACTTTCCCTGTCCCTCGCTTACGCACCACCCGCCATCCACCGCCAGCACCTGGCCGGTGGAGAATTTCGAGTCGTCGCTCATGAAGAAGACCGCGGCGGCATCCAAATCCTCCGGCTGGCCAATGCGCCCGCCGTCGAGCGGTTGTTTGGTGCGGATGAAGTCGCGAATCGCCGCATCCGCCTGCGCGCGCTCGGACATCGGTGTGGCGACGAGCGCGGGCGCGAGGACGTTGAAGCGGATGTTGTCCTTCGCGTAGTGCGCGGCGGCGGTCTGCGTGAGGCCGACGATGCCAGCCTTGGCCGTGGCGTAGGCGTGCGTGGCGAAGAATTGCGGTGAGGGCGACCAGCCGAGCACGCTGCCCATGTTGAGCACGCTGCCTCCCCTGCCCTGCGCCAGGAACTGCCGGACGGCGGCGCGGTTTGAGTAGAGTAGCGAAGTGAGATTTTCGTTCAGCGTAAACTGCCAGCCTTGATCCGTGAGTTCGTGCAACGGGCCGTCGCCTTGCTTGCGCCCGCTGCCGCCCGCGACGTGATACAGCCCGTGAAAGCCGCCAAACTTCTCCACCGCAAGCGCGATGGCGCGGGCTGCGGTGTCAGGCTGCGATGCGTCAGCCACCAAGCCAGCCACGGCGGAACCGAGTTCACTCTCCACGACCTGGACCTTCCCTGCGCTGCGGCCCACGACAATCAACCGCGCGCCCTCGCGCACGAACGCTCGCGCTGCCGAGAGGCCGAGTCCGCTGGTGCCGCCGATGACGACGAGGACTTTGCCGCTGAGTTTGCTCACGCGCGCTTGATAGCGGTAGCTTCCGTGCGAGGCGAGCTTTCTGCGCGACGCGCGTGCGCCCGCGCGCTAGGGTCCGCGCGTGTCCGAGAGCCTCGTCGTCAACGAGATTTACCTGAGCCTGCAAGGGGAGAGCACCTTTGCCGGGCTGCCGTGCGTGTTCATCCGCCTCACCGCATGCAACCTGCGCTGCTCCTACTGCGACACGGCGTATGCATTCACGGAGGGGAAGCGGCGGGAGTTGGGGGAGATCGTCGCGGAGGTCGAGCGCATAGCTGTCAGCTATCAGTGGTCAGCGGTCAGCGGTCAGCGGTTGCCGCTCGTGGAGCTGACGGGCGGGGAGCCGTTGCTTCAGCCGAACGCGCTGCCATTGATGAATCGCCTGTGCGACGCAGGTTTCACGGTGCTGCTGGAGACCAGCGGCGCGCTGGACATCGCGGCCCTGGACGCGCGCGTGCGGCGCATCATGGACTTGAAATGCCCCAGCAGCGGCGAGGTCGAGCGCAACCGCTGGGAGAACCTCAAGCACCTCAAGGCAAGGGACGAAATCAAGTTCGTGATCGGCACGGTGCAGGACTACGAGTGGGCGAAGGAGCAGATCGCGAAGCACAACCTCGCGGTGCTTTGCCCGTTGCTGATGTCGTGGGTCACGCCGCTGCAACCGCACCAGCAGGACAAGGTCTTGAAGCCCGTGCCTGCTGGGCAAACGCCAATCGCGCGGCTGGACTTGGTCGAACGCATCATCGCCGACGCCCTGCCCGTGCGCTTCCAGTTGCAAATGCACAAGATCGTCTGGGCGCCGGACCAGCGCGGCGTGTAGCCGACGACGTAAAAAGGCGGAACTCATGACCACCCAACAAACCCTTGACCTGCTCCGCTCCTACGAGTCACGCAACGTGACCTTCATGGAGGCGGACGGCTCGTGGCCCATCGTGTGGACGCGTGCACGCGGCGTGAACGTGTGGGATGCCGAGGGGCGAAAGTATCTCGACCTCACTGCTGCGTTCGGCGTGGCGGCAGCCGGGCACGCGAATCCTCGCGTCGTCCGCGCCGGACAGCGCCAGATGGCGACGCTGCTGCACGCGATGGGCGATGTGCATCCGCATCCGCTGAAGGCGAAGTTGGCGAGCGAGCTTTCCGCGCTGACGTTTGAGCGGTGGCCTCTAGCCGCCGAGGTCAGGAGGCGGAAAGCCACGAGACTCAAGCCGACCCGCCTCCTCACCTCGGCGGCTACGGGCAAAACCATCTTCTGCAACTCAGGCTTCGAGGCGGTGGAAGCGGCGCTGAAAACGGCGACGCTCGCGACTCGCAGACGCGGCGTCATCGCGTTCGAGGGTGCGTATCACGGGCTGGGCTACGGCGCGCTCAACGTCACGCATCGCGAGCACTTCCGCAGTCCGTTCCGCTCGCAGCTCGGGGAGTTCGGGCACTTCCTGCCCTTTCCCGTAGCCACCGAAATGAGAAAGCGGAAGGCAACGGACGCCGGACAGCTCCGCCTCCTCACCTCAGCGGCTACGAAGCTCCTGCGTCGTGGCGACACCGGCGCGATTCTCGTCGAACCGGTGCAGGCGCGCGGTGGCATCCGCGTCCCGCCGCCGGGCTTTCTGCCGCTGCTGCGCAAGCTCTGTGACGAGCACGGCGCGCTGCTCATCCTCGACGAGATTTACACCGGCTTTGGGCGCACGGGGCAGTGGTTCGCCTGCGAACGCAGCGGCGTGGTGCCCGACGTGATTTGCCTCGGCAAGGCGCTGACGGGCGGCTTCCCGCTGTCCGCCTGCGTGGGCCGCGCGGACGTGATGGATGCCGCATGGCCGGCCTCGACCGGCGAGGCGATTCATACAAGCACCTTCCTCGGCCACCCGGTTGGCTGCGCGATGGCGCTTGCGAACATTGAGGAGATTCGGCGGCTGAAACTCGTCGAGCGCAGCGCGCTGCTGGGTGAGTGGCTGGCGGGAGAGTTGTCCAAAGTCCAAAGCCCAAAGTCCAAAGTCGGCTGCCGTTCGGTCGGTGTGGGCTTGATGGCGGGCGTTGAGCTGCTGCACGCGGATGCTTCGCCGGCCACCGCCGAATCGCTCGACATCATCAAGCGACTGCTGCATCGCGGCTTCATCTTCCTCCCCGAAGGCGAGCACGCGAATGTGATTGGTTTCACGCCGCCACTCACCATCACGGATTCTCAGCTCCGCCGCGCGGTGCGGGCGCTGGCGGAGGAACTCGCCGCCCTGCGATGACGCTCACCGAGATGCGGGAAATCCTGAAGGCGCGCGACCTTCTGCTCACGAAGTCGCTCGGGCAGAACTTTCTACACGACGGCAACCAACTGCGGCGCATCGTCGCGGCGGCAGAGCTGTCACCCACAGACAGCGTGCTCGAAATTGGCCCCGGCCTCGGTCCTCTGACGGAGTTGCTACTGGCCAGCGGCACACGGGTGCTGGCGATCGAGAAGGACGGGCGGCTCGCCACGTTTCTCCGCGAGCGCCTCGGCAGCCAGCCAAACTTCACGCTGCTGCATGACGACGCGCTCGCCTATCTCCAACGCCGTGCCGGTGACTTGCAGTCGCCGCTGGAGGCGCCCGCCCCTGAAGCTGGCGACTTCAAGTCGCCGGCACCTGCCGACTGGAAACTCGTCGCCAACCTGCCTTACTCCGTTGCCTCGCCCATCCTGGTCGAACTTGCGCTCAATCCACGCGGGCCGGAGCGCATGGTCGTCACGCTTCAACTCGAAGTCGCCCGTCGCATCGCCGCCGCGCCCGACACCGACGACTACGGCCTGCTCACGCTGCTGCTTGGTCTGCGCTACCAGTGCAGCGGCCTCTTCAAGATCCCGGCGTCGTGCTTCTTCCCCGCGCCAGACGTGGAGTCGGCGTGCATCACGCTGACGCGTCGCGAGCCCCCCTTGCTCGATGAGCGGCAGGCGAAAGTCTTCGTCCGTGTGGTCAAGCGCGCCTTCTCGCAGCGGCGGAAGATGATGTTCAAGCTCCTCAAGGTCGACTGGCCGGAGGACAAACTTCACGACGCCTTCACCGAGCTGCGCATCTCTCCGCTGGAACGGGCGGAAAAGGTTAGCTTGGAAGTATTCACGGATTTTTGCAGACTGCTCCCCACTTGAGCGACGAAATCTTTGATGTGGTGGATTACCGCGACCGGGTCATCGGCAAACAGACCCGGAGGGAAGTCCATCGCCGCGGCCTGAAACACCGGGCCGTCCATGTGCTCGTCTTGAACGAGCGGGGCGAGGTCTACCTTCAGAAACGGTCGTTCAAGAAGGACACCTTCCCCGGCGCGTGGGACTCCTCCGCCTCCGGGCACCTCAACTCCGGTGAGACTTACGAGGCCTGCGTGGTGCGCGAGGCACGGGAGGAAATTGGCCTCTTCCTGAAGCGCACGCCCAAGCGGCTCTTCAAGATTGATGCCTGTCCCCAGACCGGCCAGGAGTTCGTCTGGGTCTATCGCACGGAGTTCAACGGCCCGTTCCGGCTGAACCTCGACGAGCTGGAGTGCGGCGCGTTCTTCAAGGCCGACCACGTCAACCGCTGGATGGCCGAGCGCCCGCGCGACTTTGCAGACGCTTTCAGGCTCGTCTGGAAATACTTCCTCAATCCGCCGGCCCCCAAGCCCAAGGCAGTTGCCAAGCCGGCCAAGGTCGCAAAGGTCGTGAAGGCCGCAAAGACTGCGAAGCCCAAACCGGTCAAGGCCAGGCCCGCCCGACACGCTCCGACGCGCAAGTCCGCGAAGACCATCAAGCCCAGTCCCGCCGCCAAGAAGCTTACGCCCGACTCCACGAGCCGCCGCGCCAGCAAGGTGTAATGCCCCCACGGCCCGCGCCCGTAGCGGTCGCGCGTCTTCGCGTCCTCCTTCTCGATGTCGAACGCCTCGCGCGCGCGGTTGCCCGTGACCATGTCCACCGCCTGCTGCTGATACAGGTCCATCGCATCCATGAGCCGCCCGCGGTCCAGCCCGCGCCGGAAGCCGTCGAGCTGCGTGAGCAAATCCACACGCGACTGCGTGCGCGCCGCGTCACCCGTGAAATTCTCCAGGCACTGTGGCTTCTGCACCGGCCCCGTGTGGCTCGCCGCGAGATACTTCTGCGCCGTGTTCACATCGAACGGATTGAACGCCGGCCCCAGATACGCCGCGCCTTGATAGCCGGGGAAGAGATATACGCTCTGCGCCGCCGGCAAGCCCACGTAAGCCGGCACGCCCGGCGCATTCGCCCCGCGCGTGCGCGACACGATGGAGCCGAGCGACGGATACTTCTGCTCCTTGTCGGTCGTGGTGGAGCCGAAGCGCCCGGTGAGCATCCAGTGCGCGCCCGCGAAGTGATCGCCCGTCTTGTGATGCACCGAGCGGAGGAAAACCATCTTGTCCGCGTGCTTCGCGTGCAGCGGGAGCTGCTCCGAGATGCGGATGCCGGAGACGTTCGTCTCCATCGCGCCCCACGGCCCGCGATACGCGCTCGACGCCTCGGGCTTGGGGTCGTAAGTCTCCAGATGACTCGGCCCACCATCGAGCCAGAGGAGGATGACCGATTTGTTGCTCCGCTTCGCCGCGCCCTGCGCCCGCAGCCGCAGCAAGTCCGCCGAGCTCAAGCCCAGCGCGCCGAGAAATCCCGCCTTCAACGCCGAGCGTCGCGACACACCCTGGCAGGTGAACGAGGAGCGGCCGTTCTGGACGAGGAGAATGAAAAGTGGACGGCCTCGTTTCGAGGGGATTCAGGCCAGAATCCCCTTCACCACCTGCCCATGCACGTCCGTGAGGCGGAAGTTGCGGCCTTGGAACTTGAAGGTGAGGCGCTCGTGGTCGATGCCCAGTTGGTGCAGGAGCGTGGCTTGGAGGTCGTGCACGTGGACGGGGTCTTTGGCGACGTTCATCGCGAGGTCGTCGGACTCGCCG
>SXTU01000033.1 GCA_005791875.1 Verrucomicrobiales bacterium | reverse complement strand
GTCCGTGCCCGGCAAGGGGGCGAAGTCCACGGGGCTGTCAAACTTGATGCCGGGGAAGACGCGCTCGACGGCGAGCGGTGCGGGCGGGTTCGGCGAGCCGGTGACGCGCGAGGTGGTCCACGGCGTGCGCGGGGCGGCGTGCGCGGCGCAGGTCAGGAGGCAAATGAGTGCGAGGGAAAAGCGAAGGTGCGTCGGGCCGCTCATGTGGCAGGCGGCGTTTTAGTCGGGCGGGGACCGCTTGGCGAGCGGGGAATGCGCGGCTTACTGGTAGTTCAGCCCGCCAGCCATGCGGAGGGAGTCGGGGTCATTTGCTCCGCCAGGTAAAGCCAGTCCGTTGAGCGGGTTTCCGGTCGCACTGGTCCGCTGGGTCGGGTGAGAAATGTCGTTGTAAGTTTTGGTGATTTGAATGAACGACCCCTTCCAAACCCAGTTCTCCACGTGGCCATCCGCAAAGGAAAAAGCGGCACCGTTGTTGTGCCGTCCCGCTGGCGGGTTCCATGCGGTCCATGTGCCGGCTTGCAGCACGCTCAACGGCCGGATGCCCGCCGCGCCGTTGTCGATGCTCACGGGGTTTTCCTCAAAAAACACAATCAGGTCTGAAGGCTTCAGGGCATCCGCCATGCGCTTGACGCCCCGGGGCTCGACGCTGCAGTTGACCCCCACTGACATCGCGTAGGAACGGTGATGCGGGATGCCGGCGGGCACGCCGGCAACGGTCTTCGCGCGGGTGCCGGGGCAGACGTAAATCTTCTCGCTGTTATGGTAGGGGAATAGCTTGCCGTTGCGGATTTCGTTCGTGTAGTTGGGTCCGCCGAGCTGGACGTTGCCCTGAATCCACGCGTTCGGTTCGGCGGAGGTGGAAACGCCCGGGGCGTTGTTATTAGAGACAATCCGGTCGTCGAAATCGCTGGCGTAGATGGTGAGGCCGAGTTGGAGCTGCTTGAGCCCGTTCAAGCACTGCGTGCCTTGCGCCTTCGCCTTGGCCTTGCCCAGTGCGGGCAGGAGCATCCCCGCCAAGATCGCGATGATGGCGATGACCACGAGCAGTTCGATGAGGGTGAAGCCGGCCCGGGAGGGCGTGCGCGTGGCAGCGGAGTTGGTTGCTCTCATGTCGTCCCAAATTGATCGCAGGAATGGGCTATATTTCCCGCCAAGCCGCGCGCTTGTCAATTCGCCAATCGAGCGCCCATCATCCACGCGTCATGCAAACCGCCCGCCGCCACTTCGCCAGCGACAACTACGCCGGCATCTGCCCCGAGGCCTGGCAGGCCCTCGAAGAATCTAATCGCGGCCACGCGCCCAGCTACGGCGACGACCCCTGGACCGCCGAGGCCGCCGACCTGTTGCGCGAGACCTTCGAGATGGAGTGCGAGGTGTTCTTCGTCTTCAACGGCACGGCGGCGAACTCGCTCTCGCTCGCGTCGCTCGGCCAGTCTTACCACAGCGTCCTCTGCCACGAGACCGCTCACGTGGAGACCGACGAGTGCGGCGCGCCGGAGTTTTTCAGCAATGGCATGAAGGTGCTCACCGTGCCGGGTGCGAATGGAAAGATTGACCCGGCGGGCATCGAGCGGATGGTGAAGAAGCGTTCCGACGTGCATTACCCCAAGCCCCGCGCCGCGAGCGTCACCCAAAGCACGGAGTTGGGCACGGTGTATTCGCCGGCGGACTTGAAGGCCATCTGGGCGAAGACCAAGCAACTCGGCCTCAAGCTCCACATGGACGGCGCACGCTTCGCCAACGCCGTCGCGTCGCTGGGCTGCAAGCCGCGCGAGGTGACGTGGGAGGCGGGCGTGGACGTGCTGTGCTTCGGCGGCACGAAGAACGGCTCGCCCGTCGGCGACGCCGTGGTGTTCTTCAACCGCGAGCTGGCGCACGAGTTCGACTACCGCTGCAAGCAGTCCGGCCAGCTCGCCTCGAAGATGCGTTTCCTCTCCGCGCCGTGGGTCGGGATGCTGAAGAACGGCGCGTGGCTGCGACACGCCGCACAGGCCAACGCCATGGCTGCGCTGCTGCACGACGAGCTGGTGCGCTTGCCCGAGTTGCGCCTCATGTTCCCGCGCCAGGCCAACGCGGTCTTCATCGAGATGCCGCCGTGGCTCATCATCGCGCTGCGGGCGGCGGGCTGGAAGTTTTACACCTTCATCGGCCAGGGCGGCTGCCGCCTCATGTGCGCGTGGGACACGACCGAGGCCGACGTGCGCGCGTTCGTGGCCGACGTGAAGCGGCTGCTCGTCGAAGCGCCCAAGGACATCCCCGTCAGCGCGGCGAATCATCGGAAGCTCTGAGCTGCTGGCTCACGCAAAGGACGCAAAGAAGCAGAGCCGGAATCCTTTGTGCCCTTCGCGCCCTTTGCGTGAGGCAAATTCCCTTTCCACGGACAGCCCTTGTCCCACCGCCGCCCGCAGACTGGCGGCGTGAAAAACATCATCACTATCTGGAGCCACCGTCTCGAGGCCGTGGCGAGTTTCGGCCAAGCCACTTTGCACCGTCGCGGCGACGGTCGCTACGAACTGCACGGCGGCTCGCCCGCCGACCATGCGGAAGCGCAGGAATGGGCCTCGCTCTTCCAGCACGACGCGGTCTTCACCCCGCCGCCACCCAACCGCACGCG
>SXTU01000232.1 GCA_005791875.1 Verrucomicrobiales bacterium | reverse complement strand
CGGCTGGCTGCCGTTCCTGCTGCTCTTCCTCGTGAAGCGCCTCGGCTACGACAAGCGCGCCTTCCCCGCTTGGTGGGCGCTGGCCTGGGCGATGGTCATGTTCTGCTAGTTCTTCATGCCCGGTCCGATGCCGAACGCGACGACGCCGGTGAACATCAACTACGTCCACGGCATGAGCGACGACGCGGCGCAATCATGGATGCCACCGCTGGCGTGGCTGGCGGCATTGATGGCGGGGCTGCCTGCGCTGCTCTACTTCCCGACGCATCTGGCGCTGAAGAAGTGCTTTGGAAAACCCGCGGCGTAAGTGTCAAGCGGGGTTGTAGCGGCGAGAGCCGACGTTGGCAGGGCCGACGGTCACAGACCGCCGCTACAGTGCGGTGCGCGCCGCCACAGCGCCTACTTCGCCTGCTTCACCTTCACCCACTTGCCGGACTTGCCCGAGTCGAGCACCGCGTCCACGACGTAGTCCGTCGCGAGGCCGTCCTTGAAGTCGGGCTTCGCGGCCTTGCCAGTTTCGAGGCCCTTGATGAACTCCACGACCGCGTGGACGAAGCTGTGTTCGTAGCCGAGTTGGAGCCCGGGCACCCACCACTTGCCGCAGTAGGGATGGTCGCCGTCGCTGACGTGGACGCTCTTCCACCCGCGCTCGGTGCCGACATCCTTGTGGTCATAAATCTGGAGACGATGCAGGTCATGCAAATCCCACTTCAGGCTCATGTTCTCGCCGTTGATCTCGAAGGTGTAGAGCGCCTTGTGGCCGCGTGCGTAACGGGTGGACTCGAACAGCCCGAGCGACCCGTTGTTGAAGCGGCACATGAACGCGCACGCGTCGTCAATATCCACCTTCTGCACCTTGCCCGTCAGGTTGTGTTTGCGCTCCTTGATGAACGTCTCCGTCATCGCGCTGACATTCTTGATGCTGCCGTTGAGCCACATCGCCGTGTCAATGCAGTGCGCGAGCAAGTCGCCCGTGACGCCGCTGCCGGAGACCTTCGCGTCGAGACGCCAGAGGCCGGTGCCGCCCTGCGGAAGCTCGGGATTGATCGTCCAGTCCTGAAGGAAGTTCGCGCGGTAGTGGAAAACTTTCCCGAGCTTGCCCGAGTCAACCAGCTCCTTCGCCAGCGTGACGGCGGGACAACGGCGGTAGTTATACCAGACCATGTTCGCGACGCCGGCTTTCTTGATCGCGGCGACCATCTTCTCGGCCTCCTTGCCGTTCAACGCGAGCGGCTTTTCGCACAGGATCATCTTGCCAGCCTTCGCGGCGGCGATGGCCTGCTCGGCGTGGAGGTTGTTCGGCGTGGCGATGTCAATGACATCAATGTCCTCCCGCGCGATGAGCTTCTTCCAATCCGTCTCGATGGACTTGTAGCCCCACTTGTCCGCGAAGGCCTGCGCGGCGACAGCATCGCGGCCGCAGACCGCCTGCAGCACGATCTCGTGCTCGCTGGGGAAGAAATGCCCGACTTGGGCGAAGGCGTTGGAGTGGGCGCGGCCCATGAAGCCGTAGCCGATGAGACCGATGCGGAGTTGTTTCTTGGCCATAGTGCGATGTGCGTTGAGTTGGTGACGAAAAGCTGCGTCGCGAGGAGAAAGGAAAATGGCGAATGGCAAAAGGAAAAAATGACGCCGCCTTCCTGGACGCCTGACCGCCCACGGCGGCCTCATCGTCTGGTCGCACTTTCTGCGGCAGAAACGCTTTCGCCAGCAACTGCGCGAAGTCCTGCAGAACGATCCCATCAGTCCCAACTCACGCGCAACGCGGCGGCTGTAGATCGCTGGCACGGGCGCAACTCACCGCAAACATTCCGCAAGCCTCCGGAAGCAGACCACGCGCAGCCTCTCCACTCTGCGCGCCGCATGAACGAAACTTTACTCCGCCGCCGCTGCTGTCCTGCCACCGCTCTGGCCATCGTCAACACCATCCTCCTCGCCGGCTCCGCGCACGCGCAGTCCACCAACGCTCCGGTCAAGCTCCCCACCGTCGTCGTCACCGGCGAGAGCGAAGCGGACGCGAAGGTGCAGCCCCCCTTCCTGCCGCCGGTCGAAGGCACGCGCATTTTCTCCGGCAAGAAGACCAGCGTGCTCGACCTCGCCGCGCTGCCGGCCATCGTGAACAACAACTATCGGCAGGCGCTCGCGCTCACGCCCGGCCTGCTGTTGAGCGAGGAGAGCACGCCGGGGGTGAGCATCGGCTACCGCGGACTAGCTCCGCACCGCACGCAGTTCATGCAGGTGTTGAAGGACGGCATTCCTATCCACGCCGACATGTTCGGCTACCCGGAGGCTTACTACACGCCGCCACTCGACACGGTGGACCGCATGGAGTTCCTCCACGGTGGCGCGTCGCTGATGTATGGCCCGCAGCCCGGCGGCGCGCTGAACTACGTGACGCACCTGCCGCGCCGTGGACAGGCATTCTCCGGGGGATCGTCGCAAATCTTCGGCAGCGACGGTCTCTACTCGACCTTCAACTACGCGACCGGCACCGAGGGTCGCGTGGGCTACTACGCCTACTATAATCACCGCCAGACCGACGGCTTCCGCGCGGCCAACAGTGACGTGAGCCTCCACACCGGCAGCGTGAAGCTAGTGCTCGACGCGGACTCGGACAGCCGGTGGATTTTTGGCTTCGACGGCTATCAGGAGGAACACGGCGAGCCGGGCGGCCTCTCGCTCACCGCCGGGCCGAATTACAACGTGGACCGCAACGCGACCACGCGCGTCACCGACCGTTTCCGGCTGGAGCGCTTCTTCCCATCGCTCACCTGGGAGAAGGATTTCAGCGAGGGCGCCAAGCTCGAAGTGAAGGCGTGGGGCGGCTACTACGCGCGCTTCAGCAAGCGCCAGACCTTGGGTGTCCCGGGAACTTCCTTCGGCATCACGGCGGTCGGCGGAGGCAACGCCATCGAGTTTCAAGAGTTCTACACGGCCGCCGCCGAGGCGCGGCTGCGGCACGACTGGACGCTGGGCGAGCACACGCACACGTTCGCCGGTGGCGTGATGCTGTATCACATGGACTCGCCGCGCGTGGACAAGACCGGCACGACACCCACCGCCGAGGATGGCACCATCGCGCGCCAATCTGATCGCAACATGCTTTACGCGCCGGTCTTCGTGGAGAACAAGTTCACCTTCGACAAGCTTTCCATCACGCCGGGCCTGCGCCTTGAAAACATCGTTCAGGGTGTGCGCGAAAAGATTAACACGGCCAAGACCGGCGCCGGCACGCCGCTGGGCGTGAAGGACGAGCACTCGTTCGTCCCGCTCGTCGGGCTTGGTTTGGAATACGAGCTGAAGCCCAAGGTCTCCGCCTACGCCAACGTCTCGCAGTCGTATCGCCCGGCGGTCTTCACCGAGGCGGTGCCGGCCACCGGCGGGGCCACGGTGAACAACGACCTCGCCGAGGGCCAGAGCTGGCAATACGAAATCGGCCTGCGTGGCAACCCGCAGCCGTGGCTCACGTGGGATACCAGTTTGTTCTGGCTCGATTTCGACAACCAAATCGGGAACGTCGGCGCGACCGTGCAGAACGTGGGTCGTGCGATTCACAAGGGCTGGGAAGGTGCGCTGGAGCTGAACCTCGTCGGGCTTTACGACCAGTTGAACAAGACCGATGCCGCTGACCGCTGGGGCTCCCTCAGCCTTTACGCCAACGCGATGCTGCTCGACGCCGCGTTCAAGGGCGGCGCGAACAACGGCAAGGCCCCGCAATACGCGGCGGAATACATCCTCCGCACCGGCCTCAACTACCGCTGGCGCGACCGCGCAAAGGTGTCGCTGCTGGGCACGTTCGTGGACGACCACTTCGCCGACGACGGGAACAGCGCGGACTTCCAAGTGCCCGCCTACATGACCTGTGACCTCACGGCGGAGTTCAAGGTTTACAAAGACTCCGTCAGCGTCGTCGCCGGCGTGAACAACCTGTTCAACGAGGACTACTACTCGCGCATCCGTAGCGACGGGATCGACCCCGCCTACGGGCGCAACTACTACCTCGGCGTGTCGGTGAAGTTTTGAGCCGCGCAGGGCCGTGGTGGTAATCCCGTGCGTGTCCGCTACACTGCGCCGACTGCTTTGAAATCCGCTGCCGCCCAGCCCAGCATTGCCCGCACTGCCGAAGACGTCGCTCCCGTCGGCGTGCTGACGGCTGTGTTGTGGCTCGGCTGCGTGGGCGTCGGCGCGATGGGCTTCGCGCTGCCATACGCGCGCCCGCGTCCCGCTGCTCCGACCCCGCCGCCCGTGCAGGCGGAGCTAATCAAAGTGGAACTCACCCGCACTCCCGCCCCGGCTCCAGCGAACATCGCTGTGCCATCGCCAAGTCCGACGCAACCACCGCCGTTGTTCGCACCGGCCACTCCACCGCAAGCGCCGCAGCTCATCGCCGTCGCGATGTCGAGTCCGGCGGTTGCGTTCGCGCTGCCCATCGAAGCACCCGCGCGCATTGTCGAGGTGAACCAAGCCGCGTTTGTTCGCCCCGCTCCGCAGCCGGCACCGGTCGCGCCGAGCACTGCGCCGACTACAGGCACAGGAAAACCCAGCACCGGCATCACGCCCGCGCCCGCGGTGCAGACGCTCACATTTGGCGAAGGCGAAGGCACGCAGCCCGCGCCGCGCTATCCCGACACCGCGCGCCGCGCCGGACAGGAAGGCACGGTGGGCATCCGCTTCAGCGTGGATGCGGATGGCCGCGTGCGCGCTGCGGAACCGAGCTCACCATCACCTTGGGGCGCGCTGAACCGCGAGGCGCTGCGCGTCGTGCGCGAGCAATGGCGCTTCAAGCCCGGCCCCGCGCGGCTGTGTGAAGTGGCGATACGCTTTGAATTGAAGAAGTGATTCCCGAATGAACCCGACTTTTGCAAACGTCGCAGTGGACACCTTCCTCAAGGGCGGCCCCGTCATGTGGCCGATTCTCTTCTGCCTCATCGCCGCACTGGTCGTCGTGGCCGAGCGTGCGCTGTGGTGGTGGCAGCACAAACGCCGCTGCCGCGAAGCTCAGTTGCGCGAGACTTTCGACGCCATCGCCGCCGGTAATTTCGACCGCGCCGTCTGCCTCACCGAATCCTCCGGCGACCCGTTTCTGCTCACCGTCCGCGAAGGCCTGGCCCACGCACACACGTCCCTGCTCGGCGCGATGCAGCTCCGCGCCACCGACGAGTTGGAGCGCGCGGAGAAGCGGCAGTGGGTGCTCGGCACGTTTATCACGCTCGCGCCGTTGCTGGGCCTGCTCGGCACCGTGACCGGCATCATGCACTCGTTCAACTTCGTGGGAGACGAGGCGCTCGCCCCCGCGAAGGTCAGCGGCGGCATCGCCGAGGCGCTCATCGCGACGGCGGGTGGGTTGGGCATCGCGATTCTCTGCCTGCTGCCTTACAACTGGTTCAACCGCCGCCTTGCCCACTACCGCGCCAGCCTGGAGCGCACCATCAACCACGTCGAACTGCTCGTGGAATCCGCCAAGCACCACGGCCACGACCTCGAAGAATTCGCCCGCCAGCGCGCCCTCCGCGAACGTGCCCGCGCCTTCCGCCCGAAGGAAGAAACGCCTCCCGCCTCCACCGCCGCTGACTGACGCCTTCCTTTCACGCACCACACCTTCCTCCCATGCCCGTCAAACTTGGCTCCAAGCTCCCCCCGGAAAGCGCCGAGGCGCGCATCGAAATCATTCCGCTGATTGACATCATGTTCTTCCTGCTCGCCGCGTTCATGCTGGTAAGCCTGAGCATGGTGAACCTCAAGAGCGTGAAGGTGAACTTGCCCACCGCCACCACCGCCACGGCGGACGCCCAGCGCGACCTCGTCAACATCTCCGTGGACAAGGCCGGCCTCGCCTACCTCGACACCCGGCCCGTCGCCCTGAACGAACTCGCGCTCGCGCTGGCCGCACTGGCGAAAACCAACTCTGAGGCGCGCGTCTTCATCAGCGGCGACAAGGACGCGCGCCACGGCGATGTCATCCGCGTGCTGGACATCGTGCGCGGCACGGGCATCCAGAAGGTGGCCTTCGAGATCGGCGCGCAGGAGAAATGAAAGGGTTTTCCAACACGGATGAACACGGATGGGGAAAGCAGCTCCTGAAGCACGCGGGCCGCAGCGCGGCCTTCAGGCCGCCGAATCGTGCGCGAGCCAGACTTCAATTGAGCGCACTTACCCCATCGAGATCTCTGCGGCCTGAAGGCCGCGCTCCGGCCCGATCCGTGTTCATCCGTGTCCATCCGTGGTTGCAACTCGGCTCCCCGGCATGAACCGCTTCCTCCATTGGTTCAACCTCGTCGGCGTCCTCGCGCTTGTCGTGCTCTGCGTCCTGCAATGGCGCGTGAACCGGCAGCTCAACTTCGACCTCAACGCGGCGGAGCAAACCCGGCAGCAGCAGGCCGCGCGTTTGGACGAGCAAGCGAAGCGCCTCACCGGCGGCGCGTCCGACCTCGACGGCTTCCGCGAGCAGCTCACGCGCGCCACCGCGTCGCTGAAGCAGGCCGAGTCGAAACTCGCTGCGCTCGAACAGCAGGTGAAGCAGCTCACCAACGAGCGCGACCAGCTCAAGACCAGCGTCACTCAATGGGCCGCCGCCGTGTCCGCGCGCGACACTCAACTTGCGCAGGCCGGCACGGACTTGCAGAAACTCGCTGCCGACCGCAACGCCGCCGTGCTCAAGTTCAACGAGGTTGCTGCAAAGCAAAACGACCTCGTGAGGGAGTTGGAGAAGCGATCGAAGGAGCACACCGCAGCCGTCGAGCAGTTGAACCAGCGCACCCGTGAGTTCAACGCCCTGGTCGAGAAATACAACGCGCTGGCCAGACCGCCTCCGCCGAAGTCCTCACCTTGAGCCAGGCGCAAATGTCAGCCCTGCCGCGCCTCACGGTTCTTCATCGCGCGGAAGATGCGGAGCGGGCCGTAGTCAATGTCCGGCAGCGACTCCTTCACGCCGGTGATGTTTCCCCAGCCGAACTGGTAAAACGCCTTCACCGCCCGCGTCTGCTGGTCGGCGGTCATCACGGCGTTGAGGTCGAACGGCTCGCCCGCATCCACCGCGTCAGCGAGGTGGCCGTAGATGGTGGTGGGCTTCACTTCGCGCAGGTGGGCGATCTCCTCCACCGTCCGTCCGCCGCGCCAGTAGTGCAGCGTGGCGACGACCGTCTCGGTGAGTTTGCTTCGTTGCGGCACGACCGGCCTCTGCGTGAAGGAATCGTCGGCGAAAATCTGCTTCGGGTTCACTCTCAGGTGCGCGGCGATCTCCTCCAGGAACTGCACGCCGAAGTCGCGCAGCTTGCTCGCGCCCACGCCGCTGATGCGGCTGAACTCGGCCTCGGTCTGCGGGTAGAGCCGCGCCATCTGTCGCAGCGCGACGTCGCTGAAGATGATGTAGCTGGGCACGGCGCGGGCGTCGGCGAGTTCCTTGCGGAGACGGCGGAGCTTCTCGAAGAGCAACTCGTCGCAGGCGATTTCGCCGACGTGGCTCACGACCTTCTCGGGCGCACTGACGGGCTTGGTCAAAGTGATTTTGGTGCGCGCCTTCAGCGCCGCCATGCCGGCGTCGGTCAACTCGACCACCGGGAACTTGTCCGTGGTCTGGCGCAGGTAGCCGAGGCGGATCAGCTCGCGCCCGATCGCGGCCCACTCCGTGCGCGTGTGCTCGTGGCCGATGCCGTAGGTGGTGAGCTTCTGGTGGCCCCACTTGAGCACGCGCTCGCTCTGCGCACCGGTGAGCACCTCGATGACGTGGTTCAGCCCGGTCCCGAAGTCGCTGGCCTGCCGGATGCGGAAGACACAGGACATGAATTTCTGCGCAGCGACAGTGCCGTCGAAGGTCGCGCGCGGAGTAAGGCAGTTGTCGCACGCGCCGCAGTTTTCTTCCTCCGACCCTTCTCCGAAGTAGGCCAGCAGCTCGACGCGGCGGCAGCCGGAGCACTCGGCGTAGTGGACCATCTGGCTGAGTTGCTCGCGGGCGATGACCTGCTCGGCGGGCGGCTTCTCGGTGATGAAGCCGAGGTATTTCTGCACGTCGCCGGGGCTGAAGAGCAGCAGGCATTCGCTCGGCAAACCATCACGGCCCGCGCGGCCTGTCTCCTGGTAGTAGCCCTCGATGTTCTTGGGCAGGTCGTAGTGGATCACGAAGCGGACGTTGGGCTTGGTGATGCCCATGCCGAACGCGATGGTCGCGCAGATGACGCGGATTTCGTCGCGGAGGAAGCCTTCCTGGTTGCCGGAGCGTTCTTCCTTCGGGACTTCGGCGTGGTAGGGCGCGGCCTTGATGCCGTCGGCGCGGAGCTTCTCGGCGAGGGACTCGGTGGTCTTGCGCGCCTGGCAGTAGATGATGCCGCTGTCGCGCGGGTGGGCGCGGAGGAAGTCGAGCACTTGCCCGTAAGCGCCAGTCTTCGCGCTGATGCGGTAGGTGAGGTTCGGGCGGTTGAAGCTCGCGACGTAGCGCGCGGGATCGCGGAGCTTGAGCTGCTCGGCGATGTCTTCGCGGACGCGCTCGGTGGCGGTGGCGGTGAGCGCCATGAAGGGGACTTGCGGGAAGCGTTCGCGGAGCTGGGCAATCTGCCGATACTCGGGGCGGAAATCGTGGCCCCACTCGCTGATGCAGTGCGCCTCATCAATGGCGAAGAGGTTCACGCGCCAGCGCTGGAGGTCGTCGAGCATCCCCGAGAGCATGAGCCGCTCGGGTGCGGCGTAGAGCAGGCGGAACTCGCTGTTGTGCAAGCCACGCAGTCGGGCGCGTGACTCGTCGGCCTTGAGGGAGGAATTCAGGAACGTCGCTGGGACACCGCTGGCCGTGAGCGCGTCCACCTGGTCCTTCATCAACGCGATCAGCGGCGAGACGACGACGGTGAGTCCGTCACGGGCGAGCGCAGGGAGCTGGAAGCAGAGGGACTTGCCACCGCCGGTGGGAAGCAACGCCATCACATCCCGGCCCGCGAGCGCGTCGCGGATGATTTCCTCCTGGAGCGGGCGGAAGGCGGCGAAGCCGAAGTATTGCTTCAGCAACGCACGGAGGTCGGGGAACTCGGGCATGGGCGGAGCAGGCCGGGCGCTCCGGCCCGCGCTACACCTTCACGGAATCGCGCGGGACGATCTGCACGCTCTCCACGCTCATGCGGCGCGTCGGGCGGCTCTTCTCGCCGCCACCGGCGGACTTGGTTTCCACGGTGCCGATGGCTTCGAGCACGTCGTCGCCGGCGATGAGCTTGCCGAACGCGGTGTATTGGCGGTCGAGGAACTTCGCGTCACCGAGGCAGACGAAGAACTGGCAACCCGCGCTGTCCGGGTCTTGCGAGCGCGCGGCCGAAAGCACGCCGCGGACGTGCGGACGTTCATTGAACTCGGCCTTGATCTTGTAGCCCGGACCGCCGGTGCCCCAACGAGCCTCGTTCGCGGCGTCTTTGGTGAGCGGGTCGCCGCCCTGGATCATGAAGCCCTTCACGACGCGGTGAAATGCGGTGCCGTCGTAGAAGCCTTGCTTGGCGAGCTTCTTAAAATTCTCGACGTGCCCGGGCGCAACGTCGGACCAGAACTCGACGATCATCTGGCCCTGGCAGGTGTTGATGAGGGCAACTTCGTTGGGTGTGCTCATGATGTTGGGGAAGAAAGGACGGAGTTACTTGATCGAGTCAGCGGCGACGATCTTGACGCTTTCCAGGACGACAGGGCGCTGCGGCTTGCTGCCCTGCGATCCGCCGACGGGCACGGCCTCGAGCTTGTCGAGCACGTCGACGCCTTTAAGCACCTTGCCGAAGACGGTGTATTGGTTGTCGAGGTTCGCCGCGCGCTTGAAGCAGATGAAGAACTGTCTGCCGGCGGAATCCGGGTTCGCGCTGCGGGCCATCGAGAGGACTCCCTTGTCGTGCGGGCGGGCGTTGAACTCGGCCTTGATCTTGTAGCCGGGATCGCCCGTGCCCCAGAAGGCTTCCTTGCTCGGGTCCTTCGTCAGCGGGTCGCCGAGCTGCACCATGAAGCCGGGGATCAGCCGGTGCGACTGCGTGCCGTCGTAGAACTTCTCGCCCGCGAGCTTCTTGAAGTTCTTGACGGTTTCGGGAGCGACGTCCGGGAAGAATTCCACGACGATGTCGCCGAAGTCCTTGAACTTGAGCACGGCGACTTCCTTCGCGGCGGGCTTGGATTCCTTCTTGTCCTGCGCAGGCGCGGAAACGACGCCGAGGGCGAGGACGGACACAGTGAGGCAGAGCAAAATGTTTTTATGCATGGCGGGGAGGAAATGCCACGCGGAGCGCGGAAAGTCACGCGGGAATTGCCTCCACCGTCACCACGCAATCGCCCGCCGCGCCACGCAAGGTCAGGGTTGTTCCCCGCGCATTCTGCTCCTTGCGCACATACACGAGCGCAAAGCCTGGGACGACGCTCGTCAGGTGGCCGACCTCCTTGTCGTCGGCGAAGAGCTTGTCGCCTCTCGCGGGCAGCGTGGCGAGGCCGGCTGGCAGGCGCAGGCCGCGCAAGGTCTTCGCCACCTGCCCGTATGTGCGGATGCGGGCGATGAGTTCCTGGCCGATGTAACAGCCCTTGCTGTAGCTGATGGCGCGCGACTCGATGCCGGCTTCCGGCGGGAGATTGGTTTCGTCCATGTCCTGCCCGAAGCGCGGGATGCCCGCCTCGATGCGAGCGGTCTCCAGCGCGTCCCATCCGCAGGCGCGGCCACCGAGCGACTTCGCGGCCGCGACGAGTTTGTGGAACACCGCCCCGAGCGCAGCGGTGGGGACGAAGAGGTCGAAGCCTTGTGCCGGCGACTTGCAATCGCCGCCTTCGCCGATGGGCAACGCGCCCGACGGCGGTTGCAAACCGCCCGCACGGCGCATCAGGTAAAGCTGGCCGAGCATGGGGTCCAGATGCGCGCTGCAGGCGAGCGGCTTGGCCGGGAGTTCCCACGGGAGATCGAGTTGCTTGATGGCCTCGCCGGCACGCGGCCCCTGCACGGTCAACAACCCGTAGTGCGGCGCGGCATCGAGCAACTGCACGTCCTCGGTGATGACGTATTTCTCCAAGCGGGCTGCGACGGCGGCGCTGTAGCCCGGCTCGAAGTCGAGGAGCAGCTCGTCGGCGAGGTGATAGATGTTCAGGTCGCTGTGCATCTTTCCCTTGGCGTTGACGAGCGCGGCGTAGCAGCCCTCGCCGGTGCGCAGGCGCTGCACGTCGTTCGTCACCTGGCCGTGGAGGAACTTCACGCGGTCCGCGCCCGTGACGCACAGCCGGCTGCGGCAGCTCAAGTCCAGCACACCCACGGTTTCGCGCAACGCTCCGCGCTCCGCCGCGTCGCCGTAGTGCGCGACGACTTCCGCGCTGTTCACCTCGGTGAAGTGCGCGCCGAGATGCTGGTGGAGTTCGTGGAGGGCCAACTGGTTCACGCGCGCACTCTAGCAAGCGGCGGGGAAAATGAAACTGCGCGGCGCAAGTGGCCTTTGCTACAGTCCGCGCGTGCAAGCGGAGCGCCGCACCCTCCCGTGGGTCGAATACACCGAGCTGACCGCGCTGTTCCTCATCCAAGGAGCGGCGATGGGAATGTGGTTTGTGCCCTTGAGCACCGTGCTGGACGCGCACGGGTTGCACGCCATCAAGCCCTTCGCCTTCGCCGCGACGGCGGTGGCCGCGTTTGTCTCGCCGCTGTTCTTCGGCGCGATGGCGGATCGTCACGCGTCGCCGGTCAGGGTGTTGCGCTGGCTCTCGCTGGCGACGGCCGCTGCGATGGCGATGGCCGCGACGGCGATTCAACTCGGCTGGAACCCGTGGCTCGTGCTCGCGTTCATCCAGCTCCACGCGCTCTGCTCCTCGCCGACTTGGAGCCTCGCGTCCACGATCGTCTTCTCCCGCCTGCGCGACTCGAAGCGCGAGTTCGGCCCCATCCGCGCGATGGCGACGCTGGGCTGGATGGCCGGCTGCTGGCTCGTCAGTGCGCTCAACGCCGACGCCTCGACGCGCGCCGGCTTCAACGGCGCAGTGGCATGGCTGGCCGTGGCGGGGTTCACATGGCTGCTGCCCGAGGTGGAATCACCCAAGTCCACCGGTCACGTCTCGCTCAGTCAGCGGTTCGGCCTCGACGCGCTTGCGCTGCTGAAGAACCACGACCACCGCGTCGTGTTCATCACCGCCGCGCTGTTCAACATCCCGCTCGCGGCGTTCTATCCCTACACGCCGCCGCACTTGAAGGAGCTCGGCTTCACGCACACCACCGCATGGATGACGCTCGGCCAGGTCACGGAAATCCTCGCCATGCTCCTGCTCGCGCGGCTGCTGACGAACTGGCGGCTCAAGCGGATCATCGCCGCCGGCCTCGCCTGCGGAGTGATGCGCTATGCCCTTTGCGCGCTGGACGGCAAGGTGTGGATTCTCTTGGGCGTCACGCTGCACGGCTGCGCCTTCACGCTGGTCTTCATCACCGCGCAGATCTACCTCGACGAGCGGATCGACCCCGCATGGCGCGCGCGGGCGCAAGCGCTCATGTCGCTGCTGACCGGCGGCGTGGGAAATCTCATCGGCTACCTCGGCACCGGCTGGTGGTTCTCCGCGAACGCTCGGCCGGGCGGGGAGAACTGGCCGGTCTTCTGGGGCGGACTGGCCGCCGTCGTGGCGGGGGTGCTTGCCTATTTCCTGATCGCCTATCGCGGCAAGGGAGCGCCGCCGCACGTGCCATCAGAGCCTCGAACCGGCAATCGCGATGCCAAAACCTGAAAACGGCGCTTGCCAAGCAGCGGCTCGTTTGTATTCTGCGCGCCCTTTGACATGAAAACGGACATCCATCCGAAATACGAAGCCGCCGAGTTTCGTTGCGCCTGCGGCAACGTGATTACCACCCGCTCCACCCGCCGCACTGTGCTCCTGGGCCTCTGCAACGCCTGCCATCCGTTTTACACCGGTCAGCAGAAGTTCGTGGACACCGCCGGACGCGTGGACAAGTTCCAGCAGCGCGCCGCCAAGACTCTGGCCGCGCAGACTGCCGTGGCCGACGCCGCGTCGAAGAAAAAGAAGAAGTAGCTTTCCGCCGCGCCTTCGCCCGCCGGGTTCACGCCCGGCGGGCGATTGCTTTTTGAGGCGAGTTGAGAGATGGGGAGTTGATAGTTGATAGCAGCGCTCGCAGTCCCGCCGCCCTCTCTCAACTATCAACTCCCAAACTCTCAACTTTCCCCAACCTTCCCATGGAACTCCGTCCGCACATCGAGAAGTTCAACCGCCGCTTTGCGGAGGTCGAGGCGGCGTTGAGTGATCCGAAGGTCTTCGACGTCCCGGCGCGCGCGCAGGAGCTGGGCCGGGAGTATGCCCGGCTCAAGGAACTCGTCGCCACCGGCGCGGTGTTTCTCAAGGCCCAGCGCGACCTCGATGAAAACCGCACGCTGCTCGCCGCCGAGCCGGCCGACTCCGAGCTTGCGCTCATGGCGAAGGAGGAAATTGCCCGGCTCGAAGCGGACCTGCACCGCATCACCCTTGAAGTCCAGCGCGGCGTCCTGCCCCCGGACCCGACCGACTCGCGCAACACCATCGTCGAGATTCGCGCGGGCGCGGGCGGGGCGGAGTCAGCGCTCTTCGCAGCCGATCTTTACCGCATGTTCACCCGCTATGCCGAGACGCAGGGCTGGAAGATTGACCCGATGGATTCCAGCCCGTCGGACTTGGGCGGCATGAGGGATGTCACCTTCGGCGTGATCGGGCAGGACGTTTACAAGCGGCTCAAATATGAGAGCGGCGTCCACCGCGTCCAGCGCGTGCCCGCGACCGAGAGCGGCGGGCGTCTCCACACTTCGGCGGCGACCGTCGCGGT
>SXTU01000231.1 GCA_005791875.1 Verrucomicrobiales bacterium | reverse complement strand
GCTGTGGAAGAAGGCATCGTCCCCGGCGGTGGTGTCGCCCTCATCCGATGCCTCGCTGCGATTGACGCCGTCAAGGGCGCCAACACCGACGAACAGCTCGGCGTCGAGATCGTCAAGCGCGCCATCGAGTGGCCGTCCAAGTGGCTCGCCAACAACGGCGGCTACGAAGGCTCCGTCGTCGTGCAGGAGATCAAGAAGCGCAAGGGCAACGAGGGTTTCAACGCCGCGACTGGCGAGTATGAAGACCTCGTGAAGGCCGGCGTCGTGGACCCTAAGAAGGTCACCCGCGCCGCGCTCCAGAACAGCAGCTCCATCGCTGGGCTTCTGCTCACCACCGAGTGCCTCATCACCGACATGCCCGAGAAGGACAAGCCGGCTGCTGGCGGCGGTGATCACCATGGTCCCGGCGGCATGGACATGTAATCCAGCCCCTCGGTCCGTCAGGGACTGAAATTCATCAGGCCGGCCTGCGCGAGCAGGCCGGCCTTTTCATTTCTCGTCAGCTCTGGGTGGTTCCCAAACCACGAGCCTTCAACTTGCGGGACGACTGGGGAGTTGCGTGGGCGCTCGGAGATAGGGCCATTCTCCCCGTGCCATCTGCCTGCTTGAGCGTGGCAGCGCCCCTGCTGACTGTGCGTTGCACGCGCTTCGCTCCGCCGCCCTCAGCAGCGGGCGAATCGCCGCCCAAGCATGAAGTTGCAACCCGTCATCCCGCCCGCCGCCTCCCGAGGCATCCGCGCTTTCAGCCTCATCGAGAGCATGGTGGCCGCCTGCATAGTCGGGGTGCTCTTTGTGTCGCTCTATGGGGGTATCACGGCGGGCTTCGGCGCGTTGGGCTCGGCACGGGAGGACCTGCGGGCGACCCAGGTGATGATTGACAAGATGGAGACGCTGCGACTCTACAGTTGGACCCAAGTGTCCACGTTTGGCAGCTCCACCTCCTACATTCCGTCCACGTTCACTGAGTCGTTTTACCCGACCACCACCAACTACAGCGATAGCACAGTGTCCACCGGTGCGACCGGCAGCGGGTTCATCTACTACGGCACCGTGGCCGTCACCAATTCCGGCTTCAGCCAGAACTACTCCAACAGCATCAAGCTGGTGACGATCACTCTGAACTGGACCAACGGTGTGGCCCGCTCGCAGAGCATGTCCACCTACGTGGGGCAATATGGAATTCAAAACTACATCTACTAGGCGCGGGATGCTCGCCGATAACTGCCGCGATTTTAGCCCCTGAATCATTGGCGGCGTAGCGGCATCTGTAGCGGAGCTCTGTGAGCCCCGTGCTGCGTCCGCCTCTGCGCGAAGGATGCCCTGGTCGGCGGTCACAGACCGCCGCTACAAGACCCAGGGGCAGCACGGTCACTCGTCGCCGCCGGAGTTGCCGGCGCGACGCTCCCATGCTCGACGCTGGCGCTCGGGCGGGGTGGTGTCCACCTTCGCGTAGTAGGTCTCCTCGCCGAACTGGTCGTCCACGGCTTGCTGGAGCGCGGTGCTGGGGTTCACGAGGTAGCGCTCGTGCGCCTCGATGAAGAGCGGCGCGTGGCCGGTGTGCTTGATGCACAGGAAGAGCGGGCAGCGGCCGGGGTGCGCCTGCGCGATTTTCTGCGCGGCATCAAGTCGCGCGGCCGTGAGCTTCTCGTATTCGAGGCGGAAGTGAACTTGCTTCGTGAACTTCCTCGGCGCGTCCTCCAGCGGCATGATTTCGCTGGGGAAGAGCTTGGGTTTGTCCTCCTCGTTGTTCACTTCGCCGATGACGAGCAGCGCCTTGGCAGCCACGAGCAGCTCGCGATACTTGTCGTAGTTGTCGTTCATCAGGAGCATCGAGAAAGTGCCCTCCAAATCCTCCAGCGTGACCATCGCATAAGGCTTGCCGGACTTCTTGCTCATGCCCTGCTGCACCGCGCCGACCATGCCGCCGATGCGCGTCATGGTGCGCGGCGCGAGCGTCTTGGCGGTGGTGGAGTTGTGGAGGCAGAACTTTTCGAGCAAGGGCGCGAGCGGCGTGAGCGGGTGGCCGGTGACGTAGAAGCCCAGCAGCTCTTTCTCGTGCGCGAGCAGTTCGTGCTGCGCCCACTCGGCGAGCTGGGCGCGCTTCTCGACCTTCGCAGCGGCGGGCTCCTCCATCATGCCGAACAGCGAGACTTGGCCGCGCACGCGGTCGGCGGCGGCGCTGGCGGCGCGGGCCATGATGCGCTCGAGCGCGGCGAACATCGAGGCGCGTGTCTCGCCGAAGCTGTCGCACGCGCCGCACTTGATGAGGGCTTCGAGGGTCTTGCGGGTGACGGTGCGCGAGTCCACACGCTCGCAGAAGTCAGTGAGGCTGGTGAACTTCCCGCCCTGGTTGCGGGCTTCGATGATGCCTTGCACGGCGGCCTCGCCGACGCCTTTGATGGCGGCCAAGCCGAAGCGAATCGCTCGGCGAGGGTTGGGGCTTTCCCCCTCTCCCTTGTCGGACAGGGGAGAGGGTTGGGGTGAGGGGTTTGCTCCTCGCGCAGAGGTGGGCGCTGCCCCCTCACTCTGGCCCTCTCCCCCGGTGGGGGAGAGGGGATTCGCGCGTCGTGAGTCGGTGCGCGCGGGGTAGAAGTAAGCCTGCCCGTCGTTCACGTCTGGCGAGAGCACTTCCACGCCCATCGCCTTCGCTTCATCGAGGACTATCTTGAGCTTCTCCGTCGTGCCCATGTCGTTGGTCAGCATCGCGCTGAGGAACTCGACGGGGTAGTTGCCCTTCAGATACGCCGTCTGGTAAGCCACGATGGCGTAGGCGGCGGCATGGGACTTGTTGAAGCCGCAGCCGGCGAACTTCTCCAGAAAGTCGAACACTTGGTTCGCCTTCGCCTCGGGGATTTGGTTGTGCTTCTTCGCACCCTTCACAAAATGCTGGCGGTGCTGGGCCATCTCTGCGGCATTCTTCTTGTCCATCGCCCGCCGCAGCAGGTCCGCGCCGCCCAGCGTGTAGCCGGCGAGGATTTGCGCGGCCTGCATCACTTGCTCCTGGTAGATCAGGACGCCGTAGGTCTCCTTCGAGATGCCTTCGAGCAGCGGGTGCTCATACTCGATAGCCACCTCGCCGTGCCGTCGTTTGATGAAGTCGGGGCTGAGGTCCATCGGGCCGGTGCGGTAGAGCGCCACGAGCGCGGTGATGTGTTCGACGGAACTGATTTGGAACTTCCGGCACAGGTCGCGCATCCCGCCGGACTCCAACTGGAAGATGCCGACGGTGTTGCCCTTGTTGAGCAGGTCGTAGGCTTTCGCGTCGTCGAGCGGCACGTCGTCCACGGCGATGGTGATGCCCTGCGTCTGCTTCACCATCTCGCAGACGTTGCGGATGACGGTGAGCGTCTTCAGCCCGAGGAAGTCCAGCTTCAGCAGGCCGAGGTCGCCGACCGGGCCCATCGGGTATTGCGTGACGATGGTGCCGTCCTCGTCCTGCTTGAGCGGCAGGAGGTTGATGAGCGGCTGGTCGCCGATGACGACGCCGGCGGCGTGGACGCTGGAGTTGCGCGCGATGTCTTCGAGGACGAAGGCATTGTCCAGCAGCTCGCGCGTGGACTCCTCGGTCTCGTAGGCGGTCTTCAACTCAGCCGACTGCTTGAGCGCCTTGGCCAAATCTATCTTCAGCTCCGCCGGCACCATCTTCGCCAAGCGGTCGCACTCGCCGTAGCTCAAGCCCATCACGCGGCCCACGTCGCGGATGACGGACTTCGCGCCCATCGTGCCGAAAGTGATGATTTGCGCAACGGACTCCCGGCCATACTTCTGCCGCACATACGCGATGACATCCGCGCGACGGTCGTCGGCGAAATCGATGTCGATGTCGGGCGGGCTGACGCGCTCGGGGTTCAGGAAGCGCTCGAAGAGGAGGTTGTAACGGATGGGGTCAACGTTCGCGATGTCCAGCAGGTAGGTGACAATCGAGCCGGCGGCGCTACCGCGCGCCACGCACGCCACGCCCATTTCGCGGCCCTTGGCGACGAAATCGGCCGTGATGAGGAAGTAGCTGATAAACCCGGTCTTCTCGATGACCGTGAGTTCGAGCTGGAGGCGGTCGAGGATGAGCTTGATGGCGGCGGCGATGTCCGAGCGCTGGTGGAGTGGTAGTTCGCTTTCTCCCTTACCCCGGCCCTCTCCCGCTGGGAGAGGGAGCGACGCAGTCCGCGCTTCTGTCACACCAGACGCGTTGGGCTGCACTGCGACAGGAGAAGTTTCTCCCTCTCCAGGAGGGAGAGGGCCGGGGTGAGGGGGAACGGCAGCGGACCCCCCCGACACGTGCCCCGCTTCCTTCGGCTGATAAGTCGGCAGCTTCCTCGGGTCACGAATCCCCTCGACCACGAACATTTTCCCGACCGCCTTCACGTCCAGCGTGTAGCGGCGGCCCAGCCCCTCGGCCAGCAGCTTCCGCAAGTAACCCTCGCGCGTGTAAGTCTCGGGCGGGTGGAAGACCGGGTAGTGCAGCGTCTTGAAGTCGAACTCCACGTTGCACTTCTCCGCGACCTCCACGGTATTCGTCACCGCCTCGGGCACCTCGGCAAAGAGCGCCTTCATCTCCTCCGCGCTGCGCAGGTAGAACTGCCCGGACACGTAACGCGGCTTGGTGTCCGACAAGTTCACCTGCCGCCCAATGCACACGAGGCAATCGTGCGCGGCGGAGTGGCCCTTCTCGACGTAGTGAACGTCGTTGGTCGCGACCAGCTTGAGGCCGAACTCCTTCGCCCACGGGATGAGGTGGCGGTTCACCTTCGCCTGCTCGGGGATGCCGTGGTTTTGCAGTTCGAGGTAAAAGTTCTCCGCGCCGAAGGTCTGCTTGAACCAGTCCACGGACGCGCGGGCCTTGTCCACTTGGTCATGGATGAGGTGCTGGCAAATCTCGCTCGCGAGACAGCCGGACAAGGCGATGAGGCCCTCATGATGCGCGGCAAGGAGTTCCTTGTCCACGCGGGGCTTGTAGTAAAAGCCGGAGAGATGCGCCTCGGTGACGAGCTTGACCAGGTTGCGATAGCCCGCCTCGTCCTTCGCGAGCAGCAGGAGATGCTGATAAACCTCCTTGCCGCCGCCGCCCGAGCCGGCCTTCTTTTCCCGGCGGTCGCCGTGTGCCACGTAAACCTCGCAGCCGATGATGGGCTTGATGCCCTTCTCGCGGACGGCCTTGTAGAAATCCACCGCGCCATAAAGCACGCCGTGGTCCGTGATGGCCATCGAGTGGAACTTCAGGTCGTGCGCGCGTTCGGCGAGCTTGTCCAAGCGGCACGCGGCATCGAGGAGCGAATACTCCGTGTGCAGGTGCAGGTGGACGAAATCAGCATGCGACATGGGAGGAAAAGTTTCGTCGCTGGTGGATAGAAGTCGAGCCAACTCCTGCTCAATCCCAGTTCACCGATGCGGCTGGCCACGTTTCCTTCAAGCCGAGCACCTC
>SXTU01000032.1 GCA_005791875.1 Verrucomicrobiales bacterium | reverse complement strand
GCTGACCACGGACCCGTCCGGCGCGCTCGTGTCCACGACCTGCACGAGGCCCTTTTCGCTCACGAGGTAGAGGTGTTTGCCGAAGCCGACGGGCGTGGCGCTGTATGGCCCCGTGGTGCGGAGCTGCCAGAGGCGCTTGCCGTCCTTGAGATCCGCCGCGCTGAGGATGCCGGCGCTGTTCAACGTGAAGAGCTTGTCGCCCAGCACCACCGGGCTGGCGGTGCTCGGCTGCATCTGGTTGTTCTGCCAAACTACCTCCGGATGCGCACCCGCCGCGCCGGGCTTCATCGCCGTGATGCCTTTCGAGGGCACATACAACAAGCCGCCGACAAGCACGCTCGACGACATGGTCGAAGCGCCGTCGGTGAAATACCACGCCTCCTGGCCCGTGCGCGCGTCCACCACGCTCAGGCCGGGACCGGACTGCAACACGACGAGCGGCTGGCCGGACTTCGCATCAGGCACCACGACGGGCGTGGCCCAGCAAGCCACTTTCGGGCGGTCGCGCTTCCAACGGTTCGCGCCCGTCGCCACGTCGAGGCCGGCGCTGAAGGACTCGCTGTCGTTCTCCACCGGCACCACGAGCGTGTCGCCCACCACGACGGGAGAAGCCGCCATGCCGAGGCTGTTGCTCGCGTTCGGGTAATCGCGCCCGAGGCCGCGCAGCCAGAGCACGTTGCCGTCGAGGTCGAGGCAGAGCACATCGTTCGAGGAGAAAAAGCAGAAGAGCCGCTTGCCATCGCTGCACGGCGTGTTCGCGGCGACGCTGGTCTTCGGGTGCGCCATCGTGCGCCCCGTGGCCCAGAACTGCCGCTCCCACAGCTTCGCGCCGGTCTTCGCGCTGAAGCACAGGACGTGCAACCGGTCCTGCTCCGTGCTGCTGCTGGCGGTGACGAACACCTTGTCGCCCACGATGACCGGGCTGGCGAGGCCGCGTCCGGGCAAGGCGATTTTCCAAGCGACGGACTTCTCACCGAGCTGCACGGGTAAGTTCGCCTCGGGCGAAATGCCGGTGCCGCCGGGACCGCGGAACTGAAGCCAGTCAGCGGCGTTTAGATGCGTGCAAAGCGTGACGAGGAGGACAGTGGAAAGAGTTGTTTTCATTACTTGGTTCCTTTCTTCGAATCGGCTTTGGCAGTGGTTGGCCCCTTCGGTGTCGCTGGCCGGTCCTTCGCCAAAATCGCCGTGCCCGTCGCGTCGCACACGCGGAGTTGGAATTCCCATTCCTTCGTCCAGTCCTTCACGTCCTCGTTCTGGCAGACCTTCACGAGCAGAGTGTTCTTGCCCGCCTTCAGCTCGACCGGCAGCCGATACTGGTCAATGCGCGCGCCGCGATGATACTCGTCGCGCCCGAAGAGCAGCTTGCCGTTGAACCAAACTTTCCACCCGTTCTTGCAGCCCAGCCGCAACTCCGCCGGACGCGCCGTCGCCGCGTTGAACTCGGTGAACGCGTAGCCCGTCACGCCCTTGAGGTCGCCGAACGGCTTGTTGAAATCCACCATCCCGTAGTCATTCGGCGTGGCCACGTCCACCCAGCGCGCGGTCTCCAGCTTGCCGGGATACGTCGCCGCGAGGTCCACCGTCTTCTCCGGCGGATACGCGGTGTCGAAGCCGACGAGCTTGGCGTTGTCGAATGAGCCGATGAGTTTCCAGTGCGTGAGGAAGCCGAAGTGCCGCGGCAAGTCCACCTCCTGCCCGAGCTTCCGCAGCTCGCCGGCGACCTTCTTGATTTGCGCCTCGTCGCGCGCGTAGGTCAGCGCGTTGGAAAACTCCTTCGTCGCAGCGGCCTTGTCCTGCGCCGCGAGCGCCTTGTCCGCCGCGTCAATGAGCCGCTGCACGGCGTCGCGGCGCAGCTCGACGCTCGGGTCGTTGAGGAACGTGGGCAGCAACTTCTCGCCGGTCGCGGGCGACACGCGCGCAATCAGCTCGTAAGCCAGCCGGCGCGCGCGGGGATTGTGCTTCGTGTCGGCGAGGAACTTCTCCAGCTCGGCCTGGGGCAACTTCCGCCCGGCGGCCAGCTCGCGGTCGGCGATGGCGTCCACGGCGGAGCGGAGGTAATTCGCGGCGAAGTCATTCGCGTCGTCCATCGCGGCGAGCAACGGGACGAGCGTCGCCGCGCCGCCCTTGGCGAGCGACTGCCACGCGGCGGCGGCCTGGACGTTGCCCTTGCCCTCGCCACCGACCTGGCGGACGGCGGCGACGTCGGCTTTGAAGTCGGCATGGACCGGTAGCGCGGCGGCGAGCGCAGTGCCGAGCAGCAAATAGCGAATTGGCTTCATGGCGCGTGAAGGTAGCGGAGCGAGCGGCGGTGACAATATGCAAGTGTGGCGACGGTGACACCTGCCCTGCGACGACCGGGAAGGGAGTTCCAGAGAATCATGGCGCACAAAATCATGATTCTGTGTGCCATGATTCTCTGAAGCTCCGGGTGAAGCTGGCTTGCGCTCGGATGAGCGCGGATGTCGAAAGCGCGTCGTCGCACCCCACCCCGCTCACTTCGGCAACTGGTTCAGCGTGTAGAAGAACGTGTCGTGCCGCAGCGGTTGGGCGGCGCTGCGCAGGCCGGCGGCGCGGATGACGGTCACGAAGCCAGCCCGCAAGCCGGGAATCTTGAGTCGCACGCTCAAGCCATTGGCAGCGACGCTTGCCGCCGCCACTTTCAACGTCGAGGCCCGTCCGTCCGCGCCGTCGAAGTCGTGTTCCACCCCCGGCGCGGCCTCGTGGCGGTAGCTGAACTGGCTAACCTCGTAGCTCACTGGCTTCCCAGCGGAGGCGGCGTCCACGGGTTGTGTGAAGGTCAATTCAAAGCCGTCGGCGTGCGCTTTCACCGACTTCACCTCGAAGGGCAGGGGAGTGGGGAGGCTGATGCGGGCGAGGGCAGCCGTGTTCCCATCCGTTGCGCCGCCGAGGTAGAGCTTGCCGTCCGCGCTCATCGCGAGACGGGTCGCGCGGAGGCTGAGATTCTGGAGCAGCGGCCACGCTGCTCCCTGCCACGCGCCATTCACTTGCTCCAAGCTGACGCGCAGCAAACCGCCCTCGCCATCGGCCACGATGACTTGCCCGGCGAACGCGCCCCAGCTCTCCGGCGCGACCGCGAAGCCCGCTACGCGCTTCGCTAGCCGCGACGGGAACCACACAGCGGGCGGGGCGAACTCCTTCGGCTCCTTGAACTGCTCCTGCGGCGCGGGTTGTGTGGCCGGGTGGCCTTGGAACTGCGACTCACGCACATGAATCAGCTTCGCCGCCGACACCCACGGGCCCGCGTTGTCCGTGACGAAAATCTCACCGCCGATTGAGAGCGCGCCGCCGGGCGAGTGAAAGCCACTGGCCCAGCCCTCAAAGTCTTTCCCCGCCCGGCTGAAGCGCGCGTCCCAGCCACGGAACGGGACTTCCCAGCGCGCGCCGCGTGCGTCGAGGAAGACGTGCAGCCGACCTTCCTTGTCCGCGACGGGGCCGGTGGCGAATTGCCGCGCGTTGCCGTTGAAGCCCCAGCCTTGGCTCACGCACTCGAAGAAGTCCGCTTCGCCGTCGCCGTCGGTGTCGCGCAGGCGCGTAAGCTCGCACTTCTGCGCGATGAAAATCTCGCCGCTCAAAACGCGCAGCCCAGCCGGTTCCATCAGCCCGCGCGCAAAGCGGCGCAAGGCTGGCGCGTTCGTGGGATTGTCCAGCGGGCCGACGATGAAGACCTCGCCACGTGTGGTGCAGAATGCGAGCTCGCCACTAGGGAGGAAGTCGAGGCCGGTGATGGGGGAAGTTTGGAGTTTGGAGTTTTGGGTTTGGAGTTGCTCGATTCGGAAGCCCGCTTCCTCGCGCACCACCGGCGCGTTCGTCATCACCCACGCGGGCACAGCATTCGTCGGCTTGCTCGCAGGCGGTTCGGACACACGCATCAGCTCCGGCGGCGCGACCTTCGCGGGGATTAACTTCGGCAACAACCGCTCCGCCTCGGCCTTGTCCGCGCAGACGACGGTGAGCACTTCAAACGAGATTTCCCCGCGATGCGCCGGGATGTGGACGACGGCGTGCGTCTCGTCGCCGGTGATGTGGCGCGGGACGGTCTCGGTTTCGCCGGCCTTCTCGCGGAGCGTCTCGAAGACGTAGTCCGCCTGACCGGTCGCGGGCTTCCAGCCGAGGAGCGGGCGGCCCCGGAACGCGACGAGCAGCACGTCCTTCTGGCGCAAGATGCCCATCGCAGCGGGGTTTTGGCCGATGGCGGTTTGGCGGCCGGCTTCCATGTGCGCGGTGAACTCCAGGTCCATGTAGCTCGCGGCCACCTCGAAGCGCCGCACCACCACGGGCGTGCCGTCCACGAACTGCACCGACGGCGTCTCGTGGACGCGCACGGTTTCCTCGGCGTCGAGCGGCAGCTCATACATTAGCGTGCGGACGCCGCCGCGCGTGCTGAGGCCGAGGAAGCGCGGCTTCGAGGGAAAGTCGGTGAGGATGTTGCGCGCGGGCTTGCCGCCGGCCCACGGGAAGAGCGGCGGGTTGGTGAAGAGAAAGTCGCCCGTGAAGTCCGCGAGGAACTTGCCTGCCGCGCCGTCGTAGGGCGCGCCGTGCAAGTCCAGTGACGGCCCGCGCCACGCCGTGTGTGTGCGGAGCGTCTCGGTGTCGAAGGCGAGGTGGACGTTAGTCGCGAGCGGGAAGACCACGCTGCGTGCGGCGATGGACATGGGTGCACGGCGGAAGGGCTGGTCAGCGGGGTCGCGGAAGGTTTGGGCGGAGAGGGGGAGAGTGAGGAGGAAGAGGAGGACCCAAAGATTTGGGGAAGACAAAGATGGGGAGCGGGGCGCGAGCGGCGAAGGGGAGCGGGGGCTTGTTTGTTCGCGCCGTTCTCCCTTACCCCGGCCCTCTCCCGCTGGGCGAGGGGGAAAGTCAGCCAGCGTTTGAGGTGCTGTGACGTGCCTGTCTGCAGGGCGCGGACGGAGTGGCTCCCTCGCCCCCACTGGGGGAGAGGGTTGGGGTGAGGGGGAAAGACGTTCAGCAGTTCGAGCCGCAGAGGAGGATTGGAACGCTTGGTGGTCGGCATTTGAATTCGCATGACTCGCTACTCCGCAGCCCACCCCCTCACCCCAGCCCTCTCCCCCGATGGGGGCGAGGGAGAAGACGGTGATGGGTGCTCGGATGCAACCGAACATCCGCTGCCCCCATTCCGCGTTCCGCATTCCGTATTCTCTCATCACTTCAGCTCCCACTTCTCGCCGAAGAAGTCGGCGGCGATGACGCCTTTGCCGCCGGTGCGCTCGGCCAGCGGGACGCTGAGGTCGAGGATGGCCCAGTCGGGGAGCTTGGGCGTCTGGAAGGAGTTCGACGCGCCGGCGAACTGCGGGAAGGTGAAGCCGCTGTTGATTACCACGTAGCGCGACGGGTTCAGCGGGTTCGGGAAGATGAACGCGGGCACGTGCTTGGTGGCGTCGTAGGTTTTGCCGCCGACCTTGATGCCCGCCGCGCTCCACTGGATGGGCAGCTTGTCGGCGATGCGGGCGACGAGCTTGTTCGACGACGGGTCACCCCAGAGGACGAGGTGGCTGTTCCAGATGTCGGCATCGGTGACGGCGGAGTCGTCCTTCACGCGCGGCTCGCCGCGGAAGTAGCGCCGCCAGTGGAACGTGGCCTCGGCCAGCTCGGTCTTCGCCCACTGCCCGACGGCGGCGTTCAACGGCTGGCCGGTGGGCCGCACCATCACGAACGAGTCCATGAAGGCGTCGTCAATGGGGCCTTGTAGCCCGTGCCATTTTTGGAAGCCCTTGGGAAAAGTGGTGGGAGGCCGGTCTAGAGGAATATCCCGACCAAATATTGCGGTCTGTTTCCAACTACCACCGGCTTTAACAAAGCTCATGCGAACAAATCCATTCGGCCTAGTTGAAGATGCTTCCAAGGACTGCTCGCCGATTCTAATGACCAACTTACCTGTCTGCGGAGCTTTCAAAGCCAATCCATCGATTGTGAAAGCACTTACGTTCTTGGCATCGGCTCTCACAACCCCATCGCTTTGAACTTCCGCCATGATTCTCGCCTCCTCCCAGTGCTTCTCCAATGCATCAATCGTCACCCAATGCGCTGAGTTGAACTTCAGCGAATGCGTCACCAGCGTGACCTTCTTCGGCTGTTGGTTGATGCCCTTGTTCGTCGCCTCGTCCACGAGCTTGGCCACGGTCTTCTTTGCGTTCGCCTCGTAGGAGTGACCGGTCTTGGGGCCGATGATGTGGGTCATCTTCACACCGTCCTTGAGCAGTGCGGCTTCCATGAGGTCGGCGGCGGCTTTCTGCGCGTCGTCCTCGCCGCTGTAGGCCACGAGCGATGTGTTGACGAGGTTGATGGGGCACGCGAGCGGGTCGTAGAGGTTCCAGAGTTTTTGCTCATACCACGGGATGGCGGCGAGACCACCGGGCTTCTCGGCGAGCTTCTGGTAGTTCTTCACGTCCACGAAGCCCGCGCCGGGATTGACGGAAGCGAACCTGTCCGGGTGATGCGCGCCCAGGTGCCACGCGCCCGCTCCGCCCATCGAGAAGCCGCGCATGGCGAGCTTGTTGCGGCCAATCGGGTAGTGCTTCGCCGCGTGGTCGAGGCCTTCCCACACGTCCGTCTCGCCGGCGAACTTGAAGGCGTTCATGAAGCGGCCGTAAGGCTCCAGCACGAAGGAGTCGTCCGCGAGGAACTGGCTGGTGGGGCGCTGCTGGCCCTCGATGAAGGCAATTTCGTTAAGCGTGTCGCCGCGCCCGTGCAGCCAGAAGTCGAGGCGGTGCGGCTTGTCATCGCCGGTGAGGTAAGTCACCGGCACTTTCAGGCCGTAAGGCTGCACCGAGCCGTCAATCTTCGACATGTAACCGCGCACGACGGCGAGATGAGTGAGCGCGGAAGGGGCGGGGGCTTTCTTCTTCGCGGCGGCCTCGGCGGCGGCGGTTTCCATCTGCGACTTGAGCGCGAGCAGGCTGGCCTTGGTGTTCCAAGGGGCATTGCCAGACTTCAGCGCGTTGGCGCGCTCGTGGCCGGTCTTGAGCAGTGCGCGGGCGGAGTTGAACTGGTTTGTGCTCGTGAAGATGTCGTCCTCCAGCGCGTAGCGGACGGCGTTGTGATAGATCTGCACATCGGGTAGCAAAGCGAGCAGCGCGGGCTTGGCCTTCAGTGATTCGCGCAAGGCCTCAATCTCCTTCCCCAGCGCGGCGGTTCCGGCGGTCAGCTCGGCCTTCACCTCAGCGGGCACGACGACGCCGGGCGGCGGGTTGAGCTTCTTGGGATTGGGCTGGAGGTTCGCGGGCGGGGCTTTTTTGGCGGGGGCTTTCGCCTCAGTGGCTTTCTTTTCCGCTGCCCGGGTAAGTGCCATGGACAGGCAGAGAATCAGCAGGGTGGACGACAGCTTCATAGGTGATGTATCGCAGAGCGCATGACGATTGGCGAGCGAGCAATGCATTCTAGGCAACTGGCCTCAGCCGCAACTCCACTCGAAACCCAGACTGAAAACTCCAGAGCATGACCACGAATCGCAATGAGCTGAGAAGCAAGCCAGCGCGCCCGTCCGAGGCGAAGGGCGCGGGGAACCGCCCATGGAGAAGCTCGCGGATGCCTGCGTGCTGGTCGTGGATGACAATCCGGTGATCCGGCAAATCATCCGCCGCGCGCTGGAGCAGGCGAAGTTCATCGTGGCCGAGGCGGACAACGGCGACGGGGCACTGGCGTTGCTGGCGCGCGGAAGCCCCGGCCTTATCGTGCTGGACCTGATAATGCTCGGGATGGACGGCTTGACGTTTCTTGCCCAGCTTCGCCAGCGGCCGGAATGGCAGGCGATCCCCGTGGTCGTGCTCAGTGCCAAGCCGCTGAATGCCGAGGCACAGGCGTTCGTGGCCAGTCATGCGCAGCACTTCCAGCCGAAGGGAAAGTCCGTGGCCGAGGATGTCACGAAGCTCGCGAGGCAGTTCCTTCAGCGCCGGGGCGGTTGAGGCTTTTGGGCGCGCAGGCAGCATGGAGAGTTCTCAGGGATGTTGGCAAACGAATGGGGACAGACGCGTCTTCCACCTTGGATTCATTCGCTTGCCACCTCCTCTGGGCTGGCCGTTGCAATCAGCCGACGAGCGGCCAGCTTGGCTTCACTTCCTCGTCGAACGAGGTCGGGGCGGTGCCGCGCTGGAGCTTGCGCTCGGCTAGGATGCCGACCATCGCGGCGTTGTCGGTGCAGAGGGACTTGTCGGCGAGGCGGAGCGTGAGGCTGTTTTGCGCGCAGGCCTCGGCGAGCTGCTTGCGCAGGGCGCGGTTGCACGTCACGCCGCCGGATGCGGTGACGCATCGCACGCCGAGGCGCTTGGCGGCGCGCACGGTCTTGGTCACGAGCACGTCCACGATGGCGGCGCGCACGCTGGCGCAGAGGTCGCGAACAAGGTCGGGGTCATCGAGCACGAACGGCTGGTCGCGGAGGAAGTAGCGCACCGAGGTTTTCAGGCCGCTGAAGCTGAAGTCGTCGTGCAGGTCGCGGATCATCGGGCGCGGGAAGTCGAACGCGCGCGGGTCACCCTGCTCGGCGAGCGCGTCCAGCTCCGGGCCGCCGGGATAGGGCAGGCCCATGAGCTTGGCGGCCTTGTCGAAGCACTCGCCCGCCGCGTCGTCCACTGTGCTGCCGAGCAGGTGATGCTTCAGCTCGGCCTCGACGAAGACGAGCATCGTGTGTCCGCCGCTGACGATGAGGGAGACGTTGGGTTGGAAGGTGGAGAAGTCGGATTGGAGCTTCGCGTTGCGAGTTTCAGGTTTCGGGTTAGCCGTCGTAACCCACGGCGAGTAGAGGTGCGCCTCGTGGTGGTGGATGCCAAAGAAGGGCTTGCGCAGGGCGAAGGCCATCGCCTGCGCGGCGCGTGCGCCGATCATCAGGGCCTGTGGCAGGCCGGGACCGATGGTGGCGGCGATGGCGTCAATATCTTTAGCGGCGCTCTGTGAGCGCCGACCGTCCTCGGACCGGCGGTCACAGACCGCCGCGACAGGTTGCGCCGCTCGCAGCGCAGACTGCGCAACTGGAAGCAGATTGCGCAGATGCTCGCGCGTGGCCAGCTCCGGCACGACGCCGCCGTATTCGGCGTGGAGCTTGATTTGCGAGGAGACGACATTCGCAAGCACGCGGCCGTCGTGGACGACGGCGGCGCTGGTTTCGTCGCAGGAGGATTCGAGGGCGAGGAGCACCGCGCCTACTTCTTGGCCGGTTCAGCGGCTTGCGCTGCGACCTTGCCCACGGGCTTGCCCTGCTTGTCGTAGAGCAGGATGCCCTTGAGCATGTCCGTCGCGCGGTCGAGCTGCGGGTCGCGGGCTTTGGCCACGGCCGCTCGGTCCTTCTCGTCGAGCGCGTCGAGCGGAGCGCCGGAGCGCTTGATGGCGAGGAAGCGCTCTTCTTCGGCGGACATCGGCACGAGCACGTCGGGCGTGATGCCCTTCTCGTGGATGACCTTGTGGCTCGGCGTGTAATACTTCGCCGTCGTGAGCCGCAGCGCGGAGCCATCGGAGAGCGGGAGGATGCTCTGCACGGAACCTTTGCCGAAAGTCTGCTCGCCCAGGACCACGGCGCGCTTCAAGTCCTGCAAGCAGCCCGCGACAATTTCCGACGCGCTCGCGCTGCCGCCGTTCACGAGGATGACCATGGGCACCGTGCGGGAGTTGCGGCCCGACGCGGTGTATTTGGCGATGTCCGCGATTTGCCGAGCCTCGGTGGAGACGACGAGCTGGCCGCGCGGGAGAAACTTCTCGGAGACCTTGACCGCCTGGTCGAGCAGACCGCCGGGGTTGTCGCGCAGGTCAATTATAAGGCCCTTCATGCCGGCTTTCTCCTGTTTCACGAGCGCGGTTTCCAGCTCGTCGGCGGTCTTCTCGCCGAACTGGCGCAGGCGCACGTAGCCGATCTTGTTCTCGTCCATCGGGTATTCGCCGCGCCCGTTCTGGTCGCGCACGCTGGAGACCTTGATGACGTCACGCACCAGCTTGATGTCCAGAGTCTGCTCGTTCGCGGGCCGGAAGATGGTGACGGTGACCTCGGTGTCCTTCTTGCCGCGCAGGCGGCGGACGGCGTCCTCGAGGTTGAACTTCTCGGTGGACTGGCCGTTGATCTTGATGATGCGGTCGCCGGCGGTGATGCCGCCCTTGCTGGCGGGCGTGTCATCCATCGTCTCGGTGACAGTGAGCGCGACGCCCTTGCCGGGAATGTTGGTCCGCACGCTCAGGACGATGCCGACGCCGCCGAAGACGCCCTCGGTGTCCTTCCTCATCTCGTCATACTTGCGCGCCTCCATGAACTCGCTGTGCGGGTCGAGCGAGCTGACCATGCCCTTGAGCGCCGCGTGGATGAGCTGCTGGTAGGAAATCTTTCCGCCGTCCACGTAATTCTGCCGGATGGTCTCCAGGACGCGCGTGAACAGCTCGATGTTCTCGTAGGCGTTTTCCTTGGCGGCGGTCTCGGCGTGCGAGAGGTAAAGCCGCGTGCCGAAGAAGAGGTTCAGGCCGAGCACGGCCACGAGCAGGCTGAGGAAGAAACGGCGCTTCATAAATCTGTTGGCTGACGTTAGGAGCCGCCCAATTGCTTGGCAAGTGAGGGCTTCACCGCAGACCGAGGAGTGGACTTGCCGTCCGACTCAGCCGTTCATTCTTTTCAAAAGCATCTCCAAGTAGGGCAAGTCCGCCGGTGAAGTCGCCTTCGGGTTCGGTTCCAGGCTCTCCACCAACGTCACCGGCTGGCCGATCAACTCGCACGCCGCCGTGTCATCGGTCACGAGCAGTCCGCGCTCGCGCACCGCCGCCAGCGCGCGGCGGATGACCTCCACGCGAAACGTCTGCGGCGTCTGCACGGCCCAGAGCCGCGAGCGGTCAATGTGCTTCGCCACCCGCGTGCCGCCGTCGGATTCCTTGATGGTGTCGGTCACGCGCTGGGCGGCAACGGCTGCACCCGACTCGCGCGCAGCAGCAATACCCGCCTCGATCACCGCGAGGCTCGTGCAAGGCCGTGCGCCGTCCTGGATGGCGACAATCTCGCAATCCGCCGACAGCGCCTGCAAGCCGTTCCAGACCGAGTCCTGCCGCTCCTTGCCGCCGACGGTCAGGTGGAACGGCTTCTTGAAACCATACTCCGCCGCGAGTTTTCGAAACTCCTCCTGCATCCCGTTGCGCACGACCAGCACCAGCTCGTCAATGCACGCCGCCGCGTCGAAGCGCGCCCACGTGTGAGCCACGATGTGGCGGCCAGCCACTTCGAGGAAGAGCTTGTCCACGCCGGGTCCCATGCGCGTGCCGGAGCCAGCGGCGACGATCATGGCGGAGACATGATGCGTGATGCGTGATGCGTGATGCGTGTTCGCGCTCATGCTGATTGGTAGGACTCGGGCGGGAGGCCGTCGGGCCATTGGTCTTGCGGCGACCAGCCGAGAAGCTGGCGCGTGGGACCGAGATCGAAGCGCGGCAGGAGGATGTGCCGGCTCGTGGCATACACGACGGCGAAGCGCACCTTGACCGGAGCCGTGGCTGCCGCGTGGAAGAACCGGCCTGCGTCACCGGGGCTGAGATACAAGTCCTTGGCCCAGTCGAGCGCGGCGACCTCGCGCTCCTGTCCTGAACGCGGACACCAGCCGAGGCGTGCAGCAATGACAGTGAGGCCATGGGTCTCCGAATAACCCTGCCCAATGCCTTCGGCGAAAACCTTCGCCGCCGCATACCAGTAGCGCGGCGTGGGCAGCTCATCAGGCCGGATCGCGTGCTCGGTGCGCTCACGCTGCCACCAGTTCACCTGCCCCGTGCTGGCGAGCACGAGGCGCTTCGCTCCCGCGAGGCGCGTTGCTTCGAGGACGTGGTGGAGACCGATGATGTTGTTCGGCAAAATCTCCGACATGAAGTCGGCATCATCCGGCGTGGCGGCGAGATGGATGACAGCGCGCGCGCCCTCTGCGGCGCGGCGCACGGCGTCGGCGTCGGTGAGATTGCCCACGTGCGACTCGGCGACGCCGGGAGTCGGCACGCGGTCTAAGCCGCGCACCCGCTCACCGCGCGCGACGAGTTCCTTCACGACGGCCTGGCCGACGCGGCCGGCGGAGCCGGTGACGAGGATGAGTGCGGGAGACATTGAGGGAGCAGGATTACGAGCAGGAGCGCTCAGTAACGGAACTGCAGGTTCAGCGCGATGGCGTGGAGGTCGAACAGATTGTGCGACTCGTAGCGATAGGTCGGCTGGAGACTGAGGTGCTCGTTGATGCCCCACTTCAAATCCACGCCCACGCTCTGGAAGTTCTTCTCGCCGATCAGCCCCTTGATCAGTTGCGAGGCGTTTTCTTCGCCAATGGCGTAGCTCAGGCTCGCGGAGGAGAGCGGAGTGAACTGCCACGTCGTGCTGAACAGGCCAGCCAATCCGGTGTTCGCGCGCCCGCCCTTCGGCTCGGCGTGCGTGACATACATCCGCGCGTGCGACGACCACTGCGGATGCCATCGCCAAGTGACGCCGGGGATGATCTGCAACACCGGCTCGTCCGCGAAGCGCAGGTGGCTCACGGCCAGGCTCGCCGAGAACTCATCGGTGAAAAAGTATTCCGTCCGCGCGCCGACGCGCCAGCGCGGGATGTAGCCGCCGTTGAGCGCGACGCCGGTGTCGAGGCCGACGATCCACTGCGGCGTCACGTGCGTGTCCCAGCCGAGCAGAAGCTGGTTCGCCTGCTGGCCGAAGCGCGAGAAGGTCCGATACTCGCCGGAGACGCTCATGCCCAACTGCCGCCGCCAATACGCCGCGACGTAACCTTCGTGCCACGCCTGCAAGTTCGCGCCCGCGCCCGTCGTGTCGTTCAGCGTCGCGAATTCATAGCCCGTGGCCACACCGATGACCGTGGGATCGGCCACGCGGACCTGCTTGCCGAGCTTCTCCTGCGCGGCGTCCTGCAAGTCAGCGCTGGGCGCAGCGGGCACGCGGGCGACGGCCTGCTGCAACGGCATCCCTGTGTGCCGGCGGAACAAGCGCAACGCCTCGCTGCTGACCTCGGGCGCGAGCGGGTCGAAGAGCGATTGCAGCGCGGCCGCGTTCACCTCGCCGCGGTGCGCGTCGGCCCACTTTTGCGCCCACAGCTCCGGCCACGCGTCCGTCGGTTGCGCACGCTGGTAGTCGCGCAGCACACCGTAAAACGTGTCGGCGTCCTTCTCGCGGAAAGCGATCTTGAGCCGCTCGCGATACACGAGCGCCGAGCCGGGCGCGACGCGTTGCGCGGAGTCGAGCGCCTGCCACGCACGGTTCAGGTCGCCAAGCTGTTGCGCCACGTCCGCGATGCCGAGCCAGCCGGTCAGCGACTCCGGGTTGCCTGCCACGACCTCTTCGTAGAGCGCAAGGCTGTCGCGCTGCTTGCCCTGCTGCCGAGCGAGCCGCGCAAGGCCAAGCAATGCCTCATCGCGTTCCGGCGCAAGCTGCGACGCGCGGTCGAAGTAGTCACGCGCCTCGCGAGTTCTGCCGGCGGTGGCGAAGACTTCGCCGGCGGCCACGACTGCGTTGTAATCGGGCGCGTGCGCCTCGGCGTAACTGCCGATGAGGTTCAACCCCTCGTCCTTCTGCCCGCGCGCGATGAGCCGCTGGGCTTGGAAGGCAGCCTGCCGCTGTCTCACATCGGGATCGCTCGTGCGGCGGTTGGCGAGGGCAAAGGCCGCGTCGTCGTTGTCCACTGCCGCGTGGATGGTGGCGAGGAAGAGACCGACCTCGGCGTCTTGTCGCCCGGAGCGCCGGTCCAGGTCAACGGCCTGACGATAAGCCGGAGTCGCGCGACCGGCCGCGACGAGTGCCCGCTGAAAGCCGAGTGCTGCGCTGACGTTGTCCGCGCCGGAAGTCGCGATGGCGCTCGCGTAAGCCGCCTGCGCCTCGCGCCAGTTACCACGCCAGAGCTGTGTGTTGCCCCAGCCTTCCTGCGCTGCGGCGTCGCTGTGATTCTGCTGCATCAAGCGCCGGTAGCGCTCGCCCGCACTCGCGGTGCGGCCCAGCCAGCCGAGATACTGCGCCTCCATGAGCCGGTATTGCGCGCTGGCCGGATCGGCGCGCAACAAGCCACGCACGAGCGCGAGCGCCTGGCCGATTTGCCCGCGCTTCGCCACCGCCTCGGCTCGCAGCCGGGCTGACTCCGGATTCTCGTAGCCGGGCTGCGCCGCAAGACGAACGACCTCCGCCCGGGCCGGGCGAGCGCTGTCCACCGGTGGCAGGCCGATGGGGAAAGTGCTTTGCCCGCACGCTGAGACGATGCCCGCACACGCCAGCGCGATCGCAAGCGCAGCTCGCCCTGTGAACCGATGCGCGCTCCACCGGGAGAAGGGAACGTCGCGCCCTCGGAAGCGCGGAAAGGAAACTGTCTGGGCGGTGTCTCGCTGCGGAATTGCCATCATGGGCCACTGCGCGAACGGCCAATCGCAGGGTGTCGCGAAGCTACCAACGAACGTCGGGTAGGCAAGCCGAAAGCCGCCACGGACGCATCGAGATTGCTCCTTCATGTCCAGCCCCGGTTCTGCTACGCTCCGCACAGTATGAAGTTGCCAAAGCTTCTCCTCTCGCTGGCTTTCACTCTCAGTCTCACCGCTTCGGCGTCCGCTTCCACCCCCAGCATCGCGCGCACTTGGAACGAGCGCGCCCTAGCGTCCATCCGCGTGGACACGCCGCATCCGCCGGCCCAGGCGCGCAATCTCTTCAGCCTCTCGGTCTGCATGT
>SXTU01000031.1 GCA_005791875.1 Verrucomicrobiales bacterium | reverse complement strand
GGAATGTCACCATCACGAAGTCGCCGACGCGCAGGCCGGACATCTCAGTCTCCAGCGCGGCGTTTCCAGCGGCGACGGCTTTGGCCTGATGCATCTTGAGCAGCGCGAGGTTCACCTGCAAATGCGTTAGCCGCTCCATCGTTTGGATGTTTTGCAAGTAAGCTTCGATGTTCGCGCGGTTCTCCGCGTCGAGCTTCGCCAAGGCGTCGCGGCCCTGCGCCTTCTCATGGAGGTAACCGTAGTTGTGATACGAAGGAAAATCCGGCGAGAGCTTGTGCTGGAGGAGCAGCGGGAGGAACGCCTTGAAATTCAGGCTCGTGCCGCGAAACGACTTCAACAGCCGCGCCTGCTCCGCCTCAATCGCCGCGATGCGCTTCTCATAATCCGCCGCGCGCGGCAACGACACCGCCTCGCGCACGACGCGCAACGGGCTGGCCTCGACCGTCTTGATGCCGCGCGCTGCCCGCAGCGCGCTCAAGCCGAGCAAATTGCCGTAAGCCTCCGCGTCGTGCGGATGCTGCGTGGCCTTGTAGAGCGACGGGTTGATGTCGCCGGCGCAGCCCTGCACGAAGAACGCCATCACGCCCTCGCCGAAATTCTCCTCGATGACCTTCGAGGCGAAGCCGGGGAAATCCGCCGTGTTCCCGCCCGCCGGCACGCCGTGAATGGGATGACACGCGAAGTTGTAGACCAGGGCAAAGGGCCGGCCATCCGCGCGGTCGAGGCGCAGCAGGCCAATCTCCGCGTCCACGGGACCGACGCCCGCCACATCCTCGTCGCGCGGCGTCGCGTAAGCGCGGCGGAGGTCCAGCTCGCTGCCGTCCTTCAGCTTGAGCCGGCGATTCTCCATGATGCGGTCCTCGCGCCCGCGCCCGGCCCCGGCGCGCACCGGCACCAGATTCTTCGCCGCCTCCTTCACCGCCTGCACCGTGAGCGCGTCGGTGTCCGCGCGCACGACGCTGTGACAATGGCTGGCGTTGACCAGCACGCTCGCGGGCGGGATGCCCAGTTCCCGCTGCAACTCCGCGCGCACCTTGCCGAGGTAATCATTCCCGATGCGCCCGATGCCGCCGATGGCCACCGCATCCACCGTGACGAGCACGACGGTGGTGGATCCGTCCTTGAGCACGAGCGCCTTCACGTAGGAAGGGTCGTTCACCGGCCCCGCCGCGCGGTCCGTGATGTCCACCTTCGCGACGCCGGCGAGAAGCTGGGCTGCGTGGCTCGAAGCAGTGCAAAAAACGGCGAGCAACAGCGCGGTGAGGATTGCTATGGCAAGATGTCTCATCGTGCGTGGTCGCAGTGTGATTGGGGATTCGGTTGGAACTTCAGATTCGTGGCGCGTGGCTATTTCTTCTTATCGCTTTTGCCGCCCGGTCCATATTTGGTGCCTTTGTCGTAGCCGGGGACGACGCGCACTTCAGCAGGCGGGCGGAGGGCCGGAACTTCCGGTTCGCCGCGGTGGACTTCGATGAGGCTGAAGATGTCATCCTTGTTATCCGTATTCACGAGCGCGAGGTCGGCGCCCTTGGTGCCGCCGTGGCGGAAGACGGCGTCTCTCAGGGTGATGGCTTCGTGGTGCCATTGCTTGTCGCCGGTGCCCGTGACGGTCAGAGCGGTCTTCATCGTGGAGGCACCCGCATCGTAATCGAGTTTCCAAGTGGAGCCTGCCTGCCCGTCATACCAGACGACGGTGACCGAGATGACCTTGGGCTTGGCATCCTGCGAGAAGCCGTCTTGCAGCTTGAAATACATCGCGTTCTTGCCGGAGGAGTGCTCGAAGCCGCGCGCAAAGCGGGAGTAGATGGAAGATTTCGCCGTGAGGGAACCTCCGACGCGCCAGAGCGGAATGGAGGTGGCATCCGGATCAATCTGGTCGAGCAACCGCGAATAGTTATGCGGCCAGATGTCCCAACCAACGTCGTTGAAGCCGGCTTGATCGCCGCGTTGCTGGACCTGCCCATAGCTCAGGGCCTTCTTGTCGTCGTTCGCCGCACCATGCTTCGCATAGGCGGCGCGAATCTTCTCCATCCGCTCGGCGTTTCCCTGCGAAGCCTTCCCAAACTTCGCCTCCGGAAAAGCGACGATATCGGCGGCATCCAAGCCCTTGTGCAAGGCGCAGAACGCATCGGTGGCGGTGGCGGGATGTATCTGCCCCGCATACTTGTTGAAGAAATAGAAGGAGTAATCGAAGCCCTGTTCCTTGCTCACCTTGATCGCTACTTTGGTGATGTCCCAGACGCTCTGGCCGGAGTTCAGAGCATTGATGGCGCCCCAGTAGAAGTTGAGCGGAACGTTTAGCTGAAAGAACGGCCGCGTCCAACTCTGGTCCATCTCCGATCGGCGAAACAGTGTGAGCCCCTTGGGAGCGACGAGGTAGGGGAGGAAGTCGCTAGTCGCCGAGCGCTCGCCGCTAAGGTGGTGTCCGCGTGAGAGCGCCCCGTTCTTGATGCCGAAGCCATCGGTCAGGCGGGTGGTCGCCCAGTTCCACTCCTCGACGTGGTCTTTCTTGCTGCCTTCCTCGGCATCGGGGGCAACGCCGTTCAAGAGCAGGCTAATCTTCAACTCAGACTCCTGCCCGAAGAGCTTCGAATACAGCGCAAAGGTCTCGAGCCGGAACTGCTTCCAAGCCTTGTCGGTCGGACTCAGGCTGTATTTGGAATTCAAGGCGTCACCCTTGTAAGGGCACTCGTCCCCGGTGCAGCCCGTTTTGACCTGGATGAAGGCGATGCGCTCCCGTTTCTCCTTGGGATAGCTGGCGATGTGCTTGGCGACTTCCGTGAGGAAACGGTGGTAATAGGTTTTGTATTCGGGCGAGAGGTAATAGGGGTAGAAAGGGAACTTGTCCTTGTGCCGCTTGTCATTGGTCACGACCTTGGGGACTCCCTTATCATAAACCCAAGTCGGCGTGCTCGGTCCGGCCTCAAACCCAAAGTAGAGCGAAATCTTGTCTCTGTAGGCTCGCTCGACCGCCTGGTCCATCGCGCTCCAGTCATACACACCCGGTTTCTTCTCCACTGAATCCCAAGGCGCATCGCAGGCCGTTCCCCGCACGAACGGATACTCTTTTGGATTCATGGCTTCGCCCCGGTCCCACACTCCGAAAGAACTGGGGGGCGGCGCGGCCATTAGCGTGGCAAGCGATGCGAAGGATAGGGCGAGGAGTAGTGTGCGGATGGCTTTCATTTTTTCTCAATCCACTCCTCCAGCCGTGCCCAGAGCACCTGCTCCAGATGCTCGCGCACCGGCTCGACGGTGATGCGGTTCACGATTTCGCTGGCGAAGGGGTGCATGAGGGCGAGGCGTTACTTGGCTGCCGACACCAGCGGGTTCCACACGCGCCGGAAGCCCAGCCCTTCAAAGTCCTTCACGTTCACGGTGGCGAAGTCCGTGACTCCTTGTGCGGTCATGGTGAGCGCGGCACGGGCGTCATAGAGGCGGCGGAAGGCAAAATCCCTGCGACTGGCCAACTGCCAGAGCGCGTCGTGTAGCATTCGGCTTTCGAGCGGGAAGCCAATCAGCCGCCAACGGGGATGGCAGCGGTAGGCTTGGATGACTTCGACGGCCTCGTCAGCGGGGAGGGGTTTCTTCAGGACGGACGAGTTGCGTAGCAACCGGTAGAGTTCCGCGAGGATGAGTTCGGAGATGGCGACCTCCTCCTGTTGATGCAGCGGGTCGAGCCAAGCCAGCGCCGCCACGTGGTCGGGAGAATCCTCGTTGAACGCGTGGAACAGCAGGTTGGTATCAATGGACAGCATCGCGCCTCACTTCCGGCGACCGAGCAGAGCGGCTTCCGCGCTGCTCATCTGGGCTTCCTCCTTCAGTTGTTCGTCGGTCAAGCCCTTCCAACCGAGGCGGCGTGGCTTGGGTGGTGCCCACTTCTTAGCTGGCGTCGGCTCCGGCGCATACACACTCAGCATGTATTCCAGTCCGCGCCGGGAAAGCTCGGCGAAGGAGATTTCGCGGGCCTCGCAGACCTTGCGGGCGCGGGCGTAAACGTCGTCAGGCAGTTGGATTTGGGTGCGCGTCATGCCGTCAGATTGCCATCACTGGGTTTGGAGTCAATTCGCCGTCACTTCTTCTCAATCAACTCCTCCAGCCGCGCCCAGAGCACCTGCTCCAGATGCTCACGCACCGGCTCGACGGTGATGCGGTTGACGATTTCGCTGGCGAAGGCGTGGGTGAGCAGGCGGCGCGCGTTCACCTCGGCGATGCCCCGTGTGCGGCAGTAGAAGAGGGCCTCGTCGTTGAGCTGGCCCACGGTCGCGCCGTGCGTGCATTTCACGTCGTCGGCGAGGATTTCGAGCTGCGGCTTGGAGTTCACCGTCGCGGTGTCGGTGAGCAGGAGGTTGCGGCTGGTCTGCTTGGCGTCGGTCTTCTGCGCGTCCTTGCGGACGAAGATTTTGCCGTTGAACACGCCGCGCGAGCTGCCGCCGAGGATGCCGTGGTAAAACTCGTGGCTGCCGCAGTGCGGCTGCGCGTGGTCGGCGACGGTGTGGTGGTCCACGAGCTGTTTGCCGCCGACGGCGTAGAGGCCGTTCATCACGCAATCCACGCCCTGGCCGGTCATGACGAGGTTGATGTTGTGCCGCGCCAGCCGCGCGCCGGTGCTGATGCTGTGCGAGAGGAACCGGCTGTCGCGCGCGAGCGTGGCCTGCACGGTCGCGATGTGGAACGCCTCCAGGTTCTCCTCCTGAAACTTCGCGTGCTCGATGTTCGCGCCCTCGCCGACGGCAATCTCCGTGACGGCATTCGTGAAGTGTGCCGCGCCGCCGAGGCTGACGTAGTGCTCGACGATTTTCGCCGAGCTGTTCGCACCTGCGACGATGAGGTTGCGCGGCTGCGCGGTGTTCGTCGCGTCACCGGGCACGCTGACGAAGAGGAGGTGAACCGGCTCGGCAGCGACGGCATTCGGCGCGAGCGCGATGAATGCGCCGTCGGCGATGAACGCGGTGTTCAGCGCGGAGAAGCCGCTGCCATCCACACTGGCGTGATGGGCGAGGTGGGCTTGCACAAGCGCGTCGCCGCTGATGAGTGCGGCGGCGAGGTTCGTGATGGTGACGCCTTTCTGCGGCACGGGCAGCGATGAGAGTGCAGGAGCGAAGTGGCCGTTCACGAAGACGAGCCGTGAGCCGGTCCAGCCGGGGAAGGCGAAGGGGGCAAGCTGCTGCGCGGTCACGCTAGCGTCAGCGGCGGCGGCGGGCTTGAAGGCGAGTTTGGCGACGGGCACGGTGTTGCAGTAAATCCAGTCCTCCAGCTTCGTCGTGGGGAAGCCGAGTTCCGTGAAGTGCGTCACGCCATTGCAGCGCAGCGTGTGGAGCCACTCGGGGCCGGTCGCGGAATTGGCGAACGCCTCGGCGGCGGC
>SXTU01000230.1 GCA_005791875.1 Verrucomicrobiales bacterium | reverse complement strand
TTTGCCCGCCGATCACGTTGCCGGAACCGGGCATCACGTTCGCGGTGGTCACGCCGCCGGCGGTCGCCATGCGGATACCGGGATCGTCCGCGTTGAAGGAATCAATCGCTCGCACGCTCGGCTGAGGGCGGGAACAATTAAGATTTCACTCCGCTTTGTCAACAACCTCACCGTATAATTCGGGCCGCAAAAACATCGTTGCAATTCCAACAGCCGCCCGGCAGCGTCACGCCCCTGTGGTTCGGGACGTAGCGTAGCTTGGTAGCGCGCTTGGTTCGGGTCCAAGAGGTCGTGAGTTCAAATCTCACCGTCCCGACCATCTCTTCGCAGTGGTAGTGCAGCCGGCTCCCTCCAACTTCAGTTCCGCGTCTCCGGCCCACCCGGATTCCTCCGCGAGTTCTCCATTGCTACTCTTGCTGCGGGTGAATCTCCTCCAGTCTTGGCGGCGGCTCTGCTCCGTGCGCGACCAGTCCAGCCTGCTCACGGCCATCATCGTCCTGTTCATCGGCGGCTACATCGTGATGGCGTTCGGGCTGTTCTATCGCGGGCTGAAGTTCATCGGGGTGTTTCCCGGCATCGGCGAGCTGCTGATCGAGCGGCTGCTGTTCCTGCTCTTCGCGTTCCTGTTCGTGCTGCTGCTCTTCAGCAACCTCGTCATCGGCTACTCGAACTTCTTCCGCAACCGAGAGACCGCCTTCCTCCTCACGCTGCCCGTGCCCGCCCAGACGGTCTTCCGGTGGAAGTTCGTCGAGTCCGCGCTGCTGGCGTCGTGGGCGTTCCTCTTCCTCATCGCGCCGCTGCTCGGGGCCTACGGGATGTGGCGCAATGTCCCGTGGCACTTCTACTGGCTCACCGTTGTGCTGGTCGGGTTGTTCATCGTGCTGCCGGCGGTCTTCGGCGCGTGGGCGGCGGTGAACCTCGCGCGGTTCCTCGACCGCCGCGCGTTTCAAATCGCCACGCTCGTCATCGCCGGCCTCCTCTTCTTCGCCATCAAATACTACCTGCGCCCGGAGCAGGTGGACGAGGAATCCTTGGAGACGCGCGTGCTCGCCGTGCTGGACCGCCTGCTGGCCAAGACCCGCTTCGCTCAATTTCCCTTCATCCCGAGCTACTGGCTCTCCGCCAGCGTGCAGCACTGGGCCGAGGGCGCGCGCTCCGCGGCGGGCTTCTTCCTCCTCGTGCTCGTGAGCCACGTCCTCTTCTTTGGCACGCTGGCCTTCACGCGGATGGGCAGCCTGTTCTACGATGCGACCTCCGTCGTCCACAGCCGCGCCAGCGTCTTCGGCCAATGGGAATGGTTCCGCACCTGGCAGGACCGGCGGCGGCAGTTCCACTACCGCGCTGGCCTGCTGGAGTTGCTCTTCCGCATCTTCGCCTGGCTGCCGGGCGACATCCGCGCGCTCATGGTGAAGGACGTGCGCATGTTCTGGCGCGACACGACGCAATGGGGCCAGTCCCTCATGCTCTTCGGACTGCTGGGCGTTTACATCCTGAACCTCCGCCACTTCACATCGCAGATCAGCAGCCCGTTCTGGCTGCACCTTGTCTCCTACCTGAATCTCGCCGCCTGCTCGCTCAACCTCGCCACCCTCACCACGCGCTTCGTCTTCCCGCAATTCTCGCTCGAAGGCAAACGCCTCTGGATCGTGGGCCGCGCGCCGCTGGGCCTGCCGCTCGTGGTGCAGACCAAGTTCATCCTCGTCACCAGCGCCTCGCTCGTCGTGACGCTGGGGATGATCGCGCTCTCGTGCCATATGCTCCAGATGCCGTGGGAGCGCACCGCCTACTTCGCCGGGGCCATCACCGTGATGACCGTCACGCTCAACGCCCTCGCGCTCGGCCTGGGCGTGCTCTACCCGAACCTCCGCGAGGACAATCCCAGCAAGATCGTCAGCGGCTTCGGCGGCACCTTCGCGCTCGTCATGAGCTTCCTCTACATCGTTGCGAGCGTGCTGCTGCTGGCGTGGGGTTCGCCGTGGCGCTGGAACTCCGAGCTGCGCGACCCGCCTGTCCTGACCTGCTTCGCCGGCTTCGTCGCGCTCTCCATCGCGCTGGGCTACGTGCCGCTCAAGCTTGCGCTGCGCCGCCTGCGGAACTACGAGCATTGAGGGACGGGCGTCGGGAGCGTGTTCACCCAAAGCTGCGCGCGCGCTGGGCGTTGGAAGTTTGCTGTTCACCTCTGCGGCAGTTTTTTCTGGCCGCAGGCGGAGCCGGGTGGTTCCATGGCTGTGGTATCACCGAACCCCTTTTTGCCATGGAACAGATGGAAGAAATCTTGGTGGACTTCCTCGTGGAGGCGGGGGAAAACCTTGACCGGCTCGATCAGGACCTCGTGCGGCTGGAGCAGTCCCCCGATGACAAGAAGATCATCGGCAACGTCTTCCGCGCGCTCCACACCATCAAGGGCAGCAGCGGCTTCTTCGCCTTCAAGCGGCTGGAAAAAGTCGCGCACGCGGGCGAGTCGCTCCTCGGCAAAATCCGCGACGGCAAGCTCACCCTCAACGCGGACATGGTCACCACGCTGCTGACCACGCTGGACCGGCTGCGCGAGATCGTGCGCGGCGTCGAGGGTGCCAAGGCCGAGCCAGGCGGCGACGACGCTGGACTCATCAGCGCGTTGCACGCACTGGCCGAGGGCAAGACGGTGGAGGTTGCCAAACGCGGTGCGCCGGTTGCTCCGCCCGCGCTCACACCGCCCGCACGCGTGACTGCTCCCGCTCCGGCCAGTGCGAACCTCGACAGCTTCCTGCGCGACTTCCTCGCCGAGTCGCACGAGAACCTCGACGCGCTGGACCGCGCGTTCGTCTCGCTGGAGCAGACGCCTGCCGACCGCGCGCAGCTCTCGAACGTCTTCCGCACGTTGCACACGCTCAAGGGCAGCAGCGGCTTCTTCGGCTTCGGGCGGCTGGAGAAAGTCGCGCACGCGGCGGAATCGCTGCTGGGCAAGCTGCGCACGGGCGAGCTGCAACTCAACGGTGCCATGACCACCACCCTGCTCGAGACGGTGGACGGCATCCGCGAGACGCTGAAACACATTGAGTTGACCGGTCAGGAGAGCGCGAAGGATTTTTCGGCGACCATCGGGGTATTGAACCAACTCGCAGAGGGCAAGGCGTTGACAGCTCCTGCGGTGGAGAAGAAGGTCGCGACGGTTGCTCCCACACCGAACCCCCTCACCCCAGCCCTCTCCCCCGCTGGGGGCGAGGGAGAAAAGGCGCAAGCCGCTCCCGCATCACAGCCCTCCGCCGCCGGCTCCACCGTCCGCGTGGACGTCGCGTTGCTCGACAAGCTGATGAACCTCGTCGGAGAGTTGGTGCTGGCGCGCAACCGCCTGCTGCCCTTCGCGGTGAATCACGAGAACGCCGCGTTCACCTCCGCCACGCAGCGGCTCGACGGCATCACCACTGAGTTGCAGGAGCGCGTCATGAAGACGCGGATGCAGCCCATCAACCACGTCTGGAGCAAATTTCCCCGCCTCGTCCGCGACCTCTCCACACAGTGCGGCAAGCAGGTCAACCTCGTCATGGAGGGCACCGACACCGAACTGGACCGCACGCTGCTCGACGCCATCAAGGACCCGCTCACTCACCTGGTGCGCAACTGCGTGGATCACGGCATCGAGTCGCCGGACGCGCGCGTGGCAGCAGGAAAACCAGCGGCGGGCCGCCTGCTCCTCCGCGCGTATCACGAGAGCGGTTTGGTGGTGATTGAAATCTCCGACGATGGCGCGGGCATCAACCTCACCCGCGTCCGGCAGAAGGCCGTTGAAAAAGGTTTCCTCAAGTCCGAGGACGCCGCGCGGCTCACCGACCGGCAGGCGACCGATCTAATTTTCCTCCCCGGCTTCAGCACGGCGGAATCCACCACGAGCGTCTCCGGGCGCGGCGTTGGGATGGATGTGGTCAAGACGAACGTCGAGAGCAGCGGCGGCTCGATTGAGTTGAGCACCGTGCTCGGCGCGGGGACGACGTTGCGGCTGAAGATTCCCCTCACGCTCGCCATCGTCCCCGCGCTGTTCGTCGGCTGCGGGGGCGAACGCTTCGCCATCGCGCAGACGAGCTTGCTCGAGCTGGTGCGGCTCGACCCGTCGCAGAACGAGTCGCGCATCGAGGATGTTTCCGGCGCGCCGGTCTGCCGCCTGCGCGGCAAGCTGCTGCCGCTGGTGTTTCTGAAACGCGAGTTGCAGCTCGAACCCCGTGCCGGCGACTGCCAGTCGCCGGCACCAGCACAGCCCGTGACCATCGTCGTGTTGCAGTCCGAAGGCCACCGCTTCGGCCTCGTCGTGGACGAGGTGCATGACACGGAGGAAATCGTCGTGAAGCCCGTCGGCGCGCTGCTCAAGGGCATCCCCGCCTTCGCGGGCGCGACCATCCTCGGCAATGGCAGCGTGGCGTTGATCCTGGACATCGCCGGCCTCGCGGTGATGTCCGGCGTGGCGGCGAAGTTACGCGAGCGTCAGCCCGTGGCAGACGCGCCCGCGCCGCTCGTGGCCAATCCCGACGAGAAGTCGCTCCTGCTCTTCCACATGGGCGGCGTGGAGCACATGGCCATCCTACTCGACCTCGTCACGCGGCTGGAGAAGTTCCCGCGCACGCGCATCGAGCGCAGCGGCGGGCGTGAGGTGCTGCAATACGACGGCGGCATCATGCCCCTCGTGCGCGTCGCGGACTTCGTCGAGGGCTGCCGCGCGACGGTGGACTCCGCCGACACGCTCGACGTCGTCGTGCATCACGCGAAGCAACAGGCCGTCGGCCTCGTCGTGGGTCAGATCAAGGACATTGTCACCGCGACGCTCCGCGTGACCGACGCGCCCCGCCAGCGCGGCCTGCTCGGCTCCACCGTGGTGAACGACCAGATCACCGGCGTGCTGGACGTGCCCGCGATTCTCAGAGCCGCGCACCTCGAGGACGCCACACCGAAGCTCATGCCCATCATCGCGGCGAAGAACTGAAGCATGAAGGAGCGAACAGCCATCAGCGGTCAGCGGTCAGCGAAGCCTGCGCGACCACTCCTCACTCTTCACTCTTCACTCCTCACTAATTACTAATCACACTCTCCCCCGTGCCCGCCAACAACAACTTCATCACCTTCGTCGTGGACGGCCAGCTCTTCGGGGTGCCGGCCACGGAGGTCATGGAGCTGACACGCTTTCACGAGCTGACGCGTGTGCCGCTCGCGCCGCCGGCGGTGGCGGGCCTGATAAACTTGCGCGGTCAGGTCGTGACTGCCGTGGACATGAGGCGACGCCTTGAGCTTCGCCCGCGCCCCGAGGGCCAGCAGCCGATGAATGTCGTGCTGCGCCGCGAGGACGTGCTGGTGAGCCTGCTCGTGGATCAGGTTGGCGAGGTCATCGCGCTGGACGACTCCACATTTGAGCCGGTGCCCGACACGTTGCGCGGCATCGCGCGCGAGCTGGTGCGCGGCATCCACAAGCTTCCGTGCCGGCTGTTGCTCTTGCTCGACCCCTCCAAAGTCATCGCCGGCCTCGCCGTCGGCCCTCGCCGTCAGTCCCTTGCCAATCCCGCCGTATGAAATTCCTCCTCAACCGTATCCGCATCCCGACCAAGCTGGCGCTCATGTCCGCGCTCTTCGTGCTGCCGATGGGGGTGATGCTCTCCTTCATGGTGAAGAACATCAACGACGGCTTCATTGGCTTCGCGCGCCAAGAGCTACGCGGAAACGAATACCAGCGCCCGCTGGAGGAGCTGCTGGACACCGTGCAACGTCACCAGCTCGTGGTGCAACGCATGCAGGACGGGGACGTTCCGCTGGCGAGCCAGGCCGCGCAGCTGTCGGTGCAAGTGGACAGGAACTTCGACGTCCTCGACGCGGTGGACGCCCTGCACGGGGCCGCGCTGGAGTTCACTTCCGACGGCTTGGGCAAGCTCGGCCGTGAGAGCGCAAAGCCCTCCGCCGTCCGCCGCAAGTGGACCGAACTCAAGTCCCGCGTCTCGACCCTGCCCGCCGCCGAGTCCGCCGCGCACGCCAGCCTCGTCGCGGACCTGCGCCTGATGATCACGCACGCGGGCGAGAAATCGAACCTCATCCTCGACCCCGACCTCGACAGCTATTACCTCATGGACGCAACGCTGCTCGCGCTGCCCCGGATGCAGGCGCACCTCGCGGAAATTCTCCAGGCCGCCGACCCGGTCCTGAAGCGGAAGACCGCAACGGCGGACGAGCGCATCCGGTTCGCGGTCCTCGCGGCGCAGTTGCAGGAGGCGGACTTCGAGCACACCAAGACGAGCATTGAAACTGCCTTCAAGGAGGATCCGAACCCGAAGTTCTACGGCCCCAGCCCCACGCTGCGCGACGGCCTCAAGACGCCGCTGAAGGAATTCAACGACGCCAGTGAGGCGCTGCTCGTGATGCTGCGCAAGATGGGCTCGGCAGACGGAGCGCTGCCCGACCGCGAGGCGTTCTGGAGCGCCGGGCACAAGGCCCGCGAGAGCAGCTTCACTCTCTGGCGCGCGACGGCCACCGAGCTGGACACCTTGTTGAAGATCCGCATCCGGGAAAACATCGCCAGGCGCACCCAGCAAATCCTCGGTGTGTCCGCCGCGCTGGGGCTGGCGATCTCGCTGGTCTGGGTGATCACCCGCAGCATCACCCGCCCGCTCACCGAGGCGGTGCGGCTCGTCGAGGCCGTCTCGAATCGCGACCTCACCGTCCACATGGCGTCGGACGCGCGCGACGAGATCGGCCGGATTTGCCGCGCCTTCAACACGATGGTCGAGCAGCTCCGCGCCAGCATCCAGTCCATTGGCGACAACGCGCAGTCCGTCGCCAGCTCCTCGCACCAACTCAGTGCTGTCAGCGGCGAGGTCAGCGCGAACGCCGAGGAGACCGCCGCGCAGGGCCGCGTCGTGGCCGACGCCGCCACGCAGGTCAGCAAGAACATCCAGACCGTCGCCACCGCGTCCGAGGAGATGAGCGCGAGCATCAGCGAAATCGCCCGCAACGCCAGCCAGGCCTCGCGCGTCGCCACGCAGGCCGTCGGAATGGCCGACCGCACGAACGCGACGATGACCAAGCTCGGCGCTAGCAGCACAGAGATTGGCAACGTGCTCAAGGTCATATCCAGCATCGCCGACCAGACGAACCTTCTCGCGCTCAACGCCACC
>SXTU01000229.1 GCA_005791875.1 Verrucomicrobiales bacterium | reverse complement strand
CGGCCATGTCTTCGGCTTCGTCGGGCCGAACGGCGCGGGCAAGACCACCACCATGCGCGTCATCGCCACGCTGGAGGAGCCGACCGAGGGCGACGTGCTCATCAATGGCGTCTCCGTCCGCGAGGAGCCGGAGTATGCCCGCCGCATGGTCGGCTACGTGCCGGACTCGCTCCCCGCGCACAACGACGTGACCGTCCACGAGTATCTGGATTTCTACGGGCGGGCCTACGGCTTGCACGGCGCGAAACGGCGCGAGGCCGTCGGGGCGGTGGAGGAATTCACCGGCGTCACCGGCATCCTCGACAAGCATCTCAAGGCACTTTCCAAGGGCATGAAGCAGCGCGTCACGCTCGGCCGCGCGCTCATCCACAACCCCGAGGTGCTCATCCTCGACGAGCCTGCCGCCGGCCTTGATCCGCGCGCGCGCGTCGAGTTACGCGAACTGCTGGCCGTCCTCGCCACGCAGAACAAAGCCATCCTCATCAGCTCGCACATCCTCACGGAGCTGACCGAGATTTGTAATGGCGTGGTCATTGTCGAGCGCGGCAAGCTGCTGGAGTCCGGCACCGTGGCGGACGTGTTGAAGAAGAGCACCCCGCACCGCACCTTCGCCATCCGCGTGCTCGGCGAACCCGTCGTGCTCGTGAAGGAGCTGTTGCAAACGCCCCACGTCATCAACGCCCGCGAAGTCAGTGGCGAAGTGTTGCTGGAAATGGAAGGTGGGGAATCCGCCGGCTGCGACTTGCTCGCGGGGTTGGTCGGCAAGGGCTTCAAAGTCGCCGAGTTCAAGCAGAGCAAGGCGAACCTCGAAGACATTTTCATGAACGTCACCAAGGGAGGCGTGCAATGACGACGCCCCCTCCTGCTCCCTCCGCAGCACCCGTGAGCCCAACCCCGTTCCCGTTCGCCGAAACCGCGAGTGCGCCCACCGCCCGCTTCTCCCTCGCCCCCATCGGGGGAGAGGGCCGGGGTGAGGGGGCATGGCGCAGAGCAGACCGAGGCCCGCTGGAAGTCAGCCCCACCCAACTCCGCCATCGCCAATCCGCGCGCTCCACTTGTTCACCAGCCCGCCCCCTCACCCTAACCCTCTCCCCCGATGGGGGAGAGGGGACTTGCCACCGGCCTACTTGCCGCTTGCTCGTGCCGGACGCGGCTAGGATTAGGATTAAGATTAGGAGCAGGTGGGAATCGCACTCATGAACCTCCCCACCCTCACCAACTGGCGCACCTGGGAACCCAACCCCATCGTCGTAAAAGAACTCCGCCAAGCCGTGCGGAGCTGGGCCGTCACGGGGATGCTGCTGCTCTTCATCACGGTGCTGTTCATCGTCACGCTCGGCTACTTGCTCGGGCAGAGCTTCCACATCAACCCGAGCCAGGCGCTCGGACGCGAGGTCTTTCAGTTCTTCCTCCCCGTCTTGAGCCTCGTCGCGTTCGTGTTCATCCCGGTCTATGTCGGCGGACGCCTCACCGCCGAGCGCCAGGAAGGCAACGTGGACATGCTCTACATCACCACGCTCTCCGCTGCGCGCATCATCCGAGGCAAGCTCGCCTGCGGCATCTACCTGCAAGTGCTTTTCTTCAGCGCCTGCGCGCCGTTCATGGTGTTCACGAACCTGCTGCGTGGCATCGACCTGCCCACCGTTTTTGTGCTGCTGACCATGGCGTTCCTGTTGGGAATCGTCGCCCTGCAAGCCGCCATTTTCCTCGCCTGCCTGCCTGCGAGCAAAGGGCTGAAACTGGTCGTGGGCCTGCCCGCTGGCGGCCTCATGGTGGGGTCGGTCGGCATGATGAGCGCGCTGGCCAACGGGCTGATGCGCGAAGGCATCGGTAGCCAATTAGGTTCAATGACCTTCTGGTGGCCCGTGCTCGCGTCGCTATTCTTCGGCGGGCTGCTGTTCGGCTTCATGCACCTGGCCGCCATCGCGCTCGTGTCACCCGCGTCGGCGAACCGCGCGCTCGTGCTGCGCGGCTACGTCACCGGCACGTGGCTCGTCACGCTCATCGCGCTCGTTGCGTGGGCGGTAAACGTCGCCCACATCTGGCCCATTGCTGCGTGGAGCAGCGTCAGCATGGGCGTGCTCATCGCCGCGCTGCTCATCGGCGTGAGCGAGGGCGACGTCGTGAGCACGCGCATCCGCCGCACTATCCCCACGTCGGGAGCGAAACGCGCGCTTGCGTTCTTCTTCTACAGCGGCTCGGCGGGTGGGCTTGCTTGGGCGTTCGTGATGGCCGTCCTCACCGTCCTGATTGGGCTGATTTTGCTCGACGGTCGGCTGTTCGGCTGGCTCACCCACACGTGGGGCGGACGCGGCGGGCCGAGCACGATCGGGTTCAGCTCGGAGTTGTCCGAGTTTCTCTCCGGTGGCGTTTCCTTCTTCCTCTACACGCTGGCTTACTGTCTCTATGGCCTCTTCATCCACCGTCGATTCCAAGCCCATCGGTCGCCCTTCTTCGCCGGCCTGTGCAGCATCGCGCTGCCCGCGCTCTGGGCCATCGTGCCGAACCTCGTGCTCTTCTTCCTCAACAAGCTCTCGTGGGACGGCCTGCAAGAACGCCAGCTCGGCAACATCTTCAACCTCTTCGCGCTTAAAGACCGTAGCTTCGTCGGCGACCACCTGTTCTGCGCGCTGGCCATGGTCGCGGTCGGGCTGGTGCTGAACCTCCCGTGGTTCCTCGCCCAACGCCGCGCCTTCGTCCCCCTCGTGCGCGAAGCCCAGCCCATCATCCCGCCCCCGCAGCCATGAGCCGCCCGCGAATCAACGCGCCACGGTGTCAACAACGTGCGACCGCTCTCCATGAAAAGCCCGTAGAGGCCCCAAAGATTAGGGGCGGACAAAGATGGGTTTCGAAATCTTTGTCCGCCTCAAATCTTTGGGGCCTCTGCCCTTGGTTCAGGGTCCCAGTGCACTGGCTTCGAGCCGTCGTCCCCCTCCCCATTCGCGTCCATTCGCGTGATTCGCGGGCCACCCCTCCGCGCCTTCGCCCCGCCCACTTTCCCACTTTCTCACTTTCCCACCCGCTCGCATGACCCTCCGCGAGCACCTCCTTTCCGGCGAAGCCCTCGGCCAGCGTTACGCGCTCGCCGTCCCGCAGACCGCGCTCGCGGGCGCGACCGGCAACCAGCTCGGCCGCCGCGCCGGCACTTCGATTGATTTTCAGGACTATCGCGAATACCAGCCCGGCGACGACCTCCGCACCATTGACTGGAACGTCTTCGCCCGCACCGACCGGCTCACCATCAAACTCTTTCGCGAGGAAGTTAACCCGCACCTCGACCTCGTCCTCGACGCCTCGCGCTCGATGGACTTGGAGAACTCCCCGAAGTCCGCCGCCACGCTGCGTCTCGCCGCGCTGCTCGGCACCGCAGCGGAGAACGGCCATTGCACGCACGCCACGTGGCTCGCCGGCGATGGCTTCCAGCGCGCCGCCAACGACACGATGCTTCCCTCCGCGTGGGACGGCCTCGCCTTCACCAGCCGCCGCCCGCTCGACGAAGCGTTCGCCATCCTCCCGCCGCGCCTGCGCCGACTCGGCATCCGCGTGCTCATCAGCGACCTCATGTGGCCCGTCGAGCCGCTCACCATCCTGCGCCGCCTCGCCGACGGCGCCGCCGCCGTCTTCGTCGTGCAACTCCTCGCCCAAGCTGACACCGAACCGCCCGAGCACGGCAACATTCAGCTCGTGGACAGCGAGACCGGAGAGGAACGCGAAATCTTCGTGGACGCCACCGTCGCTGCTCAATTCCGCGCCGCCCTCGCCCGTCACCGCGAGAGCTGGGACGCCGCCTGCCGCCAGACCGGCGCACGTTTCGTCTCCATCGTGGCCGAGAAACTGGACGCCAGCCTGCCCGCGTTGGAAGAGGCGCAGTTGCTGGTGCCTGCCTGAGTTGCGATGCCCTTTCTCACCTATCCACTCGCGCTCTTGGCAGCGGCGGCCCTCCCGGCCCTCGCCGCCATCTACATCCTGCGCAACCGCTACCGGCGGCGCGAGGTCTCCAGCCTCATGCTTTGGCAGTTCGCCGTCCTCTCCCGCGAAGGCGGCGCGAAGGTCAACAAGCTCCAGCTCCCCCTCGTCTTCTTCCTCGAACTCCTCGCGCTCGCCCTCCTCGTGACCGCCGCCACCGGCCCGCGCTGGCAACTCCCCGCCCACGCCCGCCCGCTCGTCGTCATCCTCGACGACTCCGCTTCGATGCTCGCGAGCCAAAGTAGCGCGGGCAGTCTGCCCGCAGTTTCCCCGCGCACCAAAGCCGCCGCCGCCCTCGAAGACCTCCTCAAGTCCCGCAAGTTCCTCTCCATCCGCCTCGTCCTCGCCGGACCCAAGCCCCGCGTCCTAGGCAGCGCCGTCACCACCGCCACCGAAGTTCGCGAAGCCATCGCCCAGTGGACCTGCCAAGCCCCCGCCGCCGCGCTCGACGCCGCCGTCGCGCTCGCCAACGACCTCGGCGGCGCGCAGTCGCAACTCCTCGTCCTCACCGACCACGCCTCGCCCGGCAGCGAGTTCACCGGCAACCGCATCCAATGGTGGGCCTTCGGCGCGACGCACCCGAACCTCGCCTTCGTCAACGCCACCCGCACCACGCACGGCGAGAGCGACCGCGTCCTGCTCGAAGTCGCGAACTACTCCGCCAGCGCGAGCGCGTCCGCCGCCTACCGCATCACCAGCGGCAGCAACCTGCTCCGCAGCGCGACGCTCACCTTGGAGCCGCGCGCCCGCCAGCGCCTCTTCCTTAATCTCCCCGCCGGCACGCCCGCCATCGAAGCCACGCTCGCCGCCGACGCCCTCGCTGCCGACAACCGCGTCACCCTCCTCCCCGCCGTCCGCAAACGCATCCGAGTCCAAAACTCCCTCGAAGACGCCGTCGTTCGTTCACACGTGGACAAAGCCCTCGACTCCACCGGCCTCCGCAGCTCCCTCTCCGCCGCGCCGGAAATCATCCTGCACAACGCCAGCGCCACGCCCGCTGGCACAAACGCCTGGGGCCTCCGCCTCCTCACCGACACCACCAACCTCGCCGCGCACACCGGTCCGTTCATCGTGGACACCGCGCACCCGCTCGCGCGCGGCCTTGCCCTCGACGGCGTCGTCTGGACCGCCGCTGCGCCCGGCACGAACCAGTTCGGCCTGCCCATCGTCACCGCCGGCAACACGCCGCTGCTCTCCGCCACCGAGGACGCGCTCGGTCGCCAGCAAATCACCCTGCACCTCATCCCCGACCGCTCCACGCTCACCGCCACGCCGAACTGGCCCATCCTCTTCTGGAACCTGCTCACTTGGCGTGCGCGGGAAACACCCGGCCTGGTGGAAAGCAACTTTCGCCTCGGCTCGGAAGTCGCCGTCCGCGCGCTGACGAACTCCGCGCAACTCAAGTTGCCCAGTGGCACCACGCGCACGCTCACCAAGTCCGCCGAGGAATTCGTCCTCGAACCCGAGACCACCGGCCTGCACACCGTGAGTGCGGGTGCGAGCACTTGGCAATTCACCGTCAACCTCCTCGCCCCCGAGGAGTCCGACCTCGCCACCGCGAAGGCCGGCAAGTGGGGCGAGTGGGAGCGCCCCGAAGAGACGCGCCGCGAGTATTCGAGCGTGCTGTGGCTCTTCGTCCTCAGCGCGCTGGTGGTGATGGTCACGCACCTCTTCCTCGTGACGCACAGCAAAGGACGGGTTTGAGAATGACCAATGAATGACCGATGGCCAAGGCCCAATGGAGCGCGGACGCTCATGTCCGCAGCACGCTGTTCCTCGCAAGGGTCAGGCTCGAAGTCCTTGGCACTCGGACGCCCCGCGCCCTCTTCACCCTCTCCCCCATTGGGGGAGAGGGCCGGGGTGAGGGGGCAAGGCGTGCGGGGCAAAGTGAAGCTCCGCACGCGGCGAATGACTCTTCTCACGAATGTTGCCTGTGTTGCTCGCTGCGTCTGCTTACCTCCTCACGCCCAACCCCCTCACCCTAACCCTCTCCCCCAGTGGGGGAGAAGGGACTCGCGCGTCGTGAGCTCACACGCCCGGTCATTGGTCATTCCCTGATGTTCATCCTCTCCCAACCCGTCTGGCTCGCGCTGCTCATCCCGCTGGGCATCCTGTGGGCATTCTGGCCGATGCCCACGCGACTGCTGCGCGTGCTGCGCGCCGTCGTGCTCGTCGCCCTCGTGCTGGCGATGGCCCAGCCCGCCATCAAGCTGCCAGACCGCGCGGGAACCATCGTGGTCGTCGCTGACCGCAGCGATTCCATGCCCGCCGGGGCCAGCGCGCAGGCGAAGGAAGCCGTGGACCTCATCCAACGCCGTATGGGGGCGCGCGACCAGTTGGCCGTCGTCAGCTTCGGCCAACAAACCGCCGTCGAACGCCCACCGCAACGCGGTGAATTCCCCGGCTTCACCGGGCAAGTCGGCGCCGACGCCTCGAACCTCGCCGACGCCCTCGACTCTGCGCTCGCGCTCATTCCGCCCGACGCCCCGGGCCGCATCCTCATCGTCTCCGACGGCAAGTGGACTGGGCGCGACCCGCTCGCCGCCGCCGCGCGCGCCGCTGGTCGCGGCATCGCGATGGACCATCGCCTTCTTGCGCGCCCCGGCGTCAACGACCTCGCCATCCAGTCCTTCCACACGCCCGAAACCGTGTTGCCCGGCCAGGCTTACATCATGACCGCGTGGGTGCAGTCGCCGGTGGAGCAAACCATTGAGTATCAACTCTCGCGCGGCACCACGGTCATCGCGGCGGGCAAGAAGGAAGTTCCCGCCGGCCGTTCGCGCCTGCTCTTCCGCGACCGCGCCACGACGCCCGGCACAACACAGTATCAACTGACGCTCAAGTCCGCCGCTGCCGACCCGGTGCCGGAGAACAACGCCGCCCGCGCCCTCGTCGGCGTGCGCGGCCCGAAACCCATCCTTGTCCTCTCGCCCACAGCCGACTCCGCCTACGCGCAGTTGCTTCGTAAAGGCCGCGTGGACCTCGACGCCCGCCCGCCGGCGGAGACTCGCTGGACGTTGGAGGAACTCTCGCGCTACTCCGCCGTCGTCTTGGAGAACGTCATGGCCAGTCAAGTCGGCAGCGCCGGAATGGAGACGCTCGCCGCGTGGGTGGAGACGACCGGCAGCGGCCTGATGATTACCGGCGGACGCAAGTCCTACGGCCCCGGCGGCTACTTCGGTTCGCCGCTCGACCGCATTCTCCCGGTCTCGATGGAGATGCGGAAAGAGCACCGCAAGTTGCAGTTGGCAATCGTTGTCGCCCTCGACCGCTCGGGCTCGATGTCCGCGCCTGCGGGCGGCGGAAAGAAGAAAATTGACCTCGCCAACATCGGCACCGTGCAAGTCCTCGACCTGCTCGGCCCGACGGATGAACTGGGCGTCATCGCCGTGGACTCGTCCGCGCACACGATGGTGGACCTCGCGCCGGTGGACGTGGTGCGCGGCCAGCGCAGCCGCATCCTGAGCATCGAGAGCATGGGCGGCGGCATCTTCATCTACGAGGCGTTGGCCGCTGCGTCGCAGATGGTGATGAAGGCGAAGGCCGAGACGAAGCACATCATCCTCTTCGCCGACGCCGCCGACTCCGAGGTGCCGGGACAATACGTCGCGCTGCTAGAGAAATGCCGCGAGGCTGGCATCACCGTCAGCGTCATCGGCATGGGCACCGAGGCGGACGTGGATGCGAACTTGCTCAAGGACATTGCGGCGCGCGGTGGCGGGCAGATGTATTTCAGCAACTCGCCCGAGGAGTTTCCGCGCATCTTCGCGCAGGACACGTTCACCGTCGCGCGCAGCACGTTCATCGAGGACGCGACACCGCTCAAAGTCACCGGCGGCTTCAGCACGCTCGGCGGGCAGGGCGATTGGCAGCCGCCCGCGCTCGGCGGCTACAACCTCACGTATCTGAAACCCGAGGCGAACCTCGCGCTCGTCACGACCGACGAATACGCCGCACCCATCGTCGCCGCGTGGCAGGTCGGCAGCGGCCGCGCGCTGGCCTTCACCGGCGAGGCGGATGGCAAATACGCCGGCGACCTCGCGCAGTGGCCGAGCGTCGGCGACTTCCACGCCACGCTCGCACGCTGGACCGCCGGCGAGCAGCCCACGCTGCCGGAGAACATGCTGCTCACGCAGGAAGTCCGCGACGGCGCGTGCTTCGTGCAGCTCCACCTCGACCCCGAGCGCACGAACGAACCGTTCGCCACGCCGCCGCGAGTGAAGGTGTTGCATGGCCTGCCCGGCGCGCCGCCCGCCAAGCTCAACCTCCTGATGCAGTGGAAATCCGCCGACCTGCTCGAAGCCGTCGTGTCCATTCGCGGCCGCGAGACCGCGCTGAACACGGTGGAAATCCCCGGCCTCAACCCCGTTTCCCTGCCGCCCGTCTGCCTGCTCTACTCGCCCGAGTTCGCCCCCGAGCAAGCCGGCCGGGGCCGCGTGACCTTGGAGAAACTCAGCGCCACCACGAGCGGCGAAGCCCGCGTGGACCTGCCCGGCATTTGGAAATCCCTGCCCAGCAAACCGCAGTTCGTGGACCTCGCCGTGTGGCTGGTCATCTTCGCCCTGCTCATTTATCTCCTCGAAATCTTCGAGCGGCGCACGGGATGGATTGGTAGCAGCCGACGTAAGGAGGCTCCAACCGAAGTCGAAGAACGCCAGAGTGAGAGCCTCCTCACGTCGTCACCTACGAAAAAGAAGCCCTCCGCCTTCGCCCTCATCGTCTGGCGTCGGAAGAATGCAAAGCCAGCTTTCACCGGAGCACCGAGCATCGCTCGGACGGACGGCACCGAACCCGCCAAGCCGAGCGATGATCGGCGCTCCGAAGACGCCACCGGGCCCACCAGCCAGCTCGAAGCCCTTCGCCTCGCCCGCAAGCGTGCACAGGACCGCCTTGGGAAGGAGTAGTTGCAGAGGTGCGCCGCACGTTGGACACGCGTTCCCTTCTTCGCTACAAACGGCCCGCCCATGAATCACACCGCCGAGACGTTGCAGCAGGTTGACCGCGTGTTCGTCCGCTCGCGCGGGCGACGGCTGGTCTATTTCGCGGGATGTGATTACTACCGGCTCGCGAGTCATCCACGCGTGCTCGCCGCGGTCCGGCGCGGGTTGAAGACCTTCGGACTGAACGTGGCGTCGTCGCGCAAGACGACCGGGAACCACGCGCTCTACGAGGAACTGGAGCGGGAGCTGGCGCGCTTCTTCCACGCGGAGCGCGCGGTGCTGGTGGACAACGGTTACATGACCAACCTAGCCGTGGCGCAGGCGCTGCGGGGCGAGTTCACGCACGTCCTGATGGACGCGAGATCGCACACGAGCGTGGCGGATGCGGCGGTATTGTTGGGGGCGAAGCTGGTGTCGTTCGCGCATCGCGACGTGGCGGATTTCACGCGGCAGTTGCGCGGGTTGGGCAAGGACGTGCGGCCTGTTGTCTTCACGGACGGGATGTTCTCGCACGATGGCTCGGTCGCGCCGCTGGCGGAGTATCTCGCGGTGTTGCCAGGGAACGCCGCGCTGCTCGTGGACGATGCGCACGGCGCGGGCGTGCTGGGCCGAGCGGGGCAGGGGACGCCGTCGCACTGCGGCCTGGGAGACGCGCGGGTGATTCAGACCGTGACCTTGAGCAAGGCGTTCGGAGCGTTCGGCGGGGCGATCGTCGGCACGCGTGCGGTGGCGGAGGCGATTTTGACGAAGAGTCGGTGCTTCACCGGCGCGACGCCCGTGCCGCTGCCGCTGGCGGCGGGGGCACTGGAATCACTGCGGGTGTTCCGCGCCAATCCGAAGTTGCAAACGCGCCTGCACGCGAACGCGTCGTGGCTGAAGGAACAACTGCGCGCGGGCGGGATGGAGTTGGCGGACGTGCCCGGTCCGATTGTGCCGGTGATCCCTGCGTCGCCGAAGGAATCGGAGCGGCTGAAGCGGCGGCTGCTCGCGGTGGGTATTCATCCCCCGTTCATCCGCTACCCCGGCGGGCCGGAGGGTGGATACTTCCGCTTCGTGGTGAGCAGTGAACACACGCGCGGGCAGTTGAAGGCGTTGGCGGAGGTATTGACGCACGGGCAACTGCGCGGTTGACGCGCCGCGTTGCGCCGGGGATTTTCGCCGCCTCTTTATGGCTAAGATTCAACGCGCACTCCTCTCCGTTTCCGACAAGGCTGGTCTCGTCCCTTTCGCCCAGACACTCGCCGCCGCTGGCGTGGAACTCATCTCCACCGGCGGCACGGCCAAGGCCCTCCGCGACGCCGGCCTCGTGGTGAAGGATATTTCTGAGCACACCAGCTTCCCCGAGATGCTCGACGGCCGCGTGAAGACGCTGCACCCCAAGGTCCACGGCGGGCTGCTCTACATTCGCGGCAACGCCGACCACGAATGGGCCGTGAAGCAGCACGGCATCCCGCCGATTGACCTCGTGGTGGTGAACCTCTACCCGTTCGAGCAGACCGTGGCGAAGCCGGGGGTGGAGCTCCATGAGGCGATCGAGAACAT
>SXTU01000228.1 GCA_005791875.1 Verrucomicrobiales bacterium | reverse complement strand
TGGCGGTGGCGGTGGTGGTGGCGGCTATCGTGGCGACCGTGGCGGTGGCGGCGGCGAGCGCCGTGAGCGCGGCGGCTACCGAGACTAATCGCATTGAATTCTCGCGCGCGGGAGGCTGGCAACAGCCTTCCGCGTTTTGGTTTTCAGGGGGACGAGTTGCAACCGCCCGATGGTGGCCCCGGGTTTCAACTTCCAACGACATTGTCCATCACGCCAGCCTGCGCGGCCCCGTCCTGCCATCTGGCTCCAACGACGCTCAAATTCTTGGTTTGATCCTCTGCCCGTCTCCGGTTCACTTTCACGAAAACCGCAGCAAGGAACGCCGCAGAAGTATAGTGCGCTGGATTCCTTCTCCGCTGAGTCCAACACTCTCGAAAACATGAAGCTCCTCGCCGGCGCTGTCTTGCTCCTGTGCGCCCAGCCCGCTCTCGCGGCGGAACGAGGCGCGAAGGCTGGAACCCCAAAAATCCCGCCCGCCCTGGCTCGCGCTGAGGACTTGCTGGTGGTGGACAACGGCTGCGTGAAAGTCGGCATTGACCGGGCGAAGGGCGCTTCCATCACCTGGCTCTCGTGGGCCGCCTACCCGAAGAACATCGTCAACTCCGCCGACCCCGGACGGCTCATCCAGCAGTCCTACTACGCCGGCCATCGCCTCGACCGCACGGCCGACGGCCAGCACAAGGCGTGGAGTCCGTGGACGTGGAATCCCATTCAAGGCGGTGGCGTCGGCTCGTGGGCGCGCGTCACGGAGTTCAAGCGCGTCGGCGAGCACACGCTCTTTGGCGAGACCGTCCCGAAACTCTGGGACATGCCGAACGAGGAAGCCGCCGCGCTCATGCGCCAGTGGACCGGCTTCGAGCCCGCGATGCCTGATGTCGTCGTCGTGCGCTGCGAGTTCATCGCCCAGCGCGCGCCCGATGACCGCTGAGGCCCGGCAGCGTTGCGCCCGCAGGAAGTTCCGGCCTGCTATTTCACGCGGAACTTCAACCGGTTCAACAGCTACCTCGGCGAGGGGCGTTGGCGTGACGAAGCGCAGCCGCCCGGCCCGCCGTGGGGCAAGGCCCGTCCGCCGCTTCAGGCGATGGCGTGCTTCGCGACGAACGGCCAGGGTGTCGCCATCTTCACCCCCTCCGCCACGCAACCGTGGAACTTCGGCCCGCACGCCGGTGGCAACAGCGACGACCCCGCCGCCGGCCCGTGCGTCCACGTCGCACCGATTGACCGCGTGAACCTTGGACCAAAGTCCACTTACCGTTACCGCTACTGGCTGGCCGTCGGCACCGAATCGCAACTCGCGACGCGCCTCGACGCACTCTGGAAAAAGTATTCCGCTGAGCGCGCGGAACTCACCGACCCTTGAGAACCTGCCTGATTCCATTTCGGAATGTGATTTGGTGGAATGGCAAGGGAGCCGCGACGCACTTCTTCTCCCTCTCCCCTCCTCCGAGGAAGGGAGAAGGCGCGTGGCGCGGCGCTGTAACCGGCACCTTGAGCCTCACGTCCATGCCCCGTCATGCCGTTGCCTCCGCTTAGTAAGCCAACCCTTGCCATTATGAAATCTGTCCTGCTGTTCGCTTCCCTTGTCACGCTGCTCACCGCCCAAAGCCGTGCAGCAGAGCCTGACTTCAAACCGCTGTTTAATGGCAAGGACCTCACCGGCTGGGATGGCAACCCGGCGCTGTGGTCGGTAGAGGACGGGTGCATCACGGGCAAAACGCAGGGGCCGGAAACGCTGGCTTACAACCAGTTTCTCATCTGGCGCGGCGGCGTGGTGAAGAACTTCGAGCTGCGCGCGAAGGTCAAGCAGGTCGGCAACAACACGGGCATCCAGTATCGCAGCAAGGAACTGCCCGAGGTCGGTAAGTGGTCGGTCGGCGGCTACCAGTGCGACATCCATCCCGCAGCCGCGAACAACGCGATGCTCTACGGCGAGAAGGCGGGCGGCATCCTCGGCCAAAATGGCCAGAGCATCGTCATTGACCCCGAGGGCAAGCGCTGGGTCGTCGCGCAGCGCGAGCCGGTGAAGGTGGACGTGGCCGAGTGGCACGAATACACGGTCATCGCTCAGGAAAACCGGCTCGTTCACAAGGTGGACGGCCAAGTCACGGTGGAGATCGTTGACCACGAGGAGGCGCGCCGTTCGCTCGCGGGCATCCTGGCGTTTCAAATCCATCGCGGCCCCGCGATGACGGTGCAAATCAAGGACGTGCTGCTCAAGGAACTGCCCGACGACGGCGTGGCGGCGTTCGACAAAGCCGCGTTGCCCGCGAGCGCCACTCCGGCGGAGAAGGCGAAGGGGCAGCCGAAGGGCAAGGCGAAGCAATCGCCCAAGTAGATGCTCCGAAGACCGATGCGCCCAAGGCTGCGACAGCCGCCAAGCTCCTCGTCGTCGCAAATCCCTCCGCGCCGCGCTAGCCGAAGAGCGCGGTGTTTCGCTGAAGTCCAAAAGTCCGCTACGACCATCGCCGAACTCAGCGGCGGCAAACTGCCCGCAGGCGTCGTCCTCGACGGCCACAGCATCGCCCCGCAACTGCGCAGCGAGCCCGGCACCCAGCGCGAGTGGATTTACAATCAACTCGCCGCCATGTGGTATGTCCGCGAAGCTGGCGGGAAGTTGAACGAGAAGGGCGAACTCTTCGACATGAGCGGCGCGCCTTTCACCGAGAAGCTCGTCATCGCCGCCGACGACACCGATGCCAGCAAAACCGCGCGCGCCCGCCTCGCCGCCGTGCTCGCCAAGCTCAATCCCGCCGGTGGCATTCCCGACTCCGGTGACGGCACCGGCCGCCACGCGAACAAGGACAAGAAGAAGGTAAAAGCAAAGAGCGAACCTTCCGCAGCCCCCGCCCCCCCAAGACCTCGCCCGCACCAAATCCCTGAGCGCCAAGCGCCATACCCAAGGCCGGCTTGGGGCTGCCGCTGCTTGAGCGCCATATCGAGTGCGGTCAGCGCCTCCCGGATGGGCCGAGTGGTATAAATCGCCATCCGGCGGCTACCCGGCTGG
>SXTU01000227.1 GCA_005791875.1 Verrucomicrobiales bacterium | reverse complement strand
GAAGGTGGCAGTGCGAACGGACTCATCGAGTGGAGGACTCAGGACGGAAGAGTCCTAAAGGATCTCGACGTGTAGTTGTGGCGTGTCTTCCAACCGCTGCGAGCGACCGGCCTGTCCCAGAACCTCGTCGCCTTTCTCCCCACCCTTTTCCTCTCCCGCTGGGAGAGGGGAGCCGGCGTGGCCGCGTCGTCTCCCAGCGCGCGTCGTGCAGCGCCCGCAGCGGCCGGCTGTCCTCCCTCTCCTAGCGGGAGAGGGCAGGGGTGAGGGAGAACGGCCACGAACGCTCAACCGGGTTGCAAGAAACTGAGATGCGCCCGTTCGAACTGCCCGCTTGCGACTGCGTGTCTGGCGGCGTAGCCTCGTAATATCAGCTTCGATGCGATCAAAACCGAGGTGCAGTCACTCACCGCCGAGGAGCGCCGCAAGCTGCTTGCCTTCATGGTCGGCATGGAAGACACGGCCCGCACCGATTATCCCGCCCAGCTCGCCTGCAAGATTGACGATGCCTCCCCGCAACGCTGGCTGACGCCGGAGCAGGTGGAGCAGCGTCTTGGCCTCGCAAAGTAGACCGGCCTGCTGGAGCAGTTTCGCGCGATCGCTTCTTTCGCCCGCCCAGGCTCGCCGATTTTTTCACTCCGCTTGTGGTGCCTCCTTGCCTCACGCAGTCGCGCCCGCTTTAATCCCGCCCCACGAACATGAGCGGAGCCAAACGCAAAACCCCAGCCGACCAGCCTGAGTTGCCGATGACCGAATCCAAGCCGCCGACGCCGGAGGAGGCGAATCCCAAACCCGCCGCGAAAGAAAACGGCAACGGCAACGGCGCGCACATCGTCGCCGAGGATGTGCCGGCGGTGGCGCACCGCGCGTTCGAGCCGGGGAGGATCGAAGGCGCGCTTCACAAGCGCGTGGACCGGAGCTTCCTCGACTACGCCTCCTACGTCATCCGTGACCGTGCGATCGCGCATCTCGCGGACGGCCTGAAGCCCGTGCAGCGCCGCATCATGTGGGCGCTGAAGGAGAAGGACGACGGGCGCTTCATCAAGGTCGCGACCATCGCGGGCCATTGCGCGCAGTATCACCCGCACGGCGATGTCTCCATCAGCGACGCGCTCGTGGTGCTCACGAACAAGCGCTACCTCATCGAGGGCCAGGGCAACTACGGCAACATCTACACGGGCGACCCCGCCGCCGCGCCGCGTTACATCGAGTGCCGGCTCACGCCGCTGGCACGTGAGGAGATTTTCAACGACGCGCTGACCGAGTTCGTGCCGAGCTACGATGGACGCAACCAGGAGCCGGTCACCTTGCCATCAAGACTGCCGCTGCTGCTCATGCTCGGCTCCGAGGGCATCGCGGTCGGATTGTCGGCGAAGATTCTGCCGCACAATTTCCCCGAGCTGCTCGCGGCGCAGATTGCCATCCTCAAGAGCCAGCCGTTCAAGTGCCTGCCGGACTTCATGACCGGCGGCCTGATGGATGCGCGCGATTATCAGGACGGCAAGGGCAGCGTGAAGGTGCGCGCGAAGATCAAGGTCAAGGACGAGCAGACCGTCGTCATCAAGGAAATCCCCCCTGGCACCACGACCGAGTCGCTCATCGCGTCCATCGAGGACGCGGCGCACAAGGGCAAGCTCAAGGTCAAATCCGTCAACGACTTCACCAGCGAAGACGTGGAGATCGAGGTGCGCGCGCCGGCGGGCGTGGACGCCGAGAAGCTCGTGGACGCGCTCTACGCCTTCACGGCGTGCGAGGTCAGCATCGTGAGCCGCATCGTCGTCATCCGCGACAACCGGCCCGTCGAGCTGACCGTGAGCGACGTGCTGCGGGCGAACACCGCGCAGCTCGTGGACCTGCTCAAGCGCGAGCTGGAGCTGCGGCAGCGGCAGCTTGAGGACGAGCTGTTCTTCCGCACGCTGGAACGCATCTTCATCGAGGAGCGCATCTACAAGCGCATCGAGCAGTGCAAGACCAACGAGGCCGTCCTCGCCGCCGTGTTCGATGGCTTCAAGCCCTTCCGCAAGGAACTCGCGCGCGACCTCGCTGACGCCGACGTGGAGCGCCTGCTGCAAGTTCGCATCCGCCGCATCTCGCTCTTCGACATCAACCGCCACCGCGAGGAGATGGACAAGCTCAAGGCCGAGCTGGCCGAGGTGAAGAAGCATCTCAAGAACGTGAAGGGCTACGCCATCGCGCATCTCGAAGGGCTGCTGGAGAAATACGGCCCGCAGTATCCGCGCCTCACGACGAAGTCCTCGCGCCACGAGGAAGTGGACGCGAAGGCGGTGGCGTTCAAGGCGTTCAAGGTCGCCTACGACCGCGAGAGCGGCTACGTGGGCTACAAGGTCAACGGCGATGAGTTCAAGACGGAGTGCACGAAGTTCGACAAGCTGCTGCTCGTGTTCAAGGACGGCACCTACAAGGTCACGGAGCTGCCGGAGAAGATGTTTGTCGGGCCCGAGCTGTTTTACTGCGGCTTGCCCGACCGCGAAAGCGTGTTCACCTGCGCCTACACGGACCGCAAGGCGAGCTACCTGAAGCGCTTCACGTTCGGCGGCACGATCCTGAACAAGGCTTACCTCTGCATCCCGGACAAGTCGCGCATCCTCTTCTTCGCGACCGGCACGCCGAAGGTGCTCTACGTCCGCTACAAGCCCGCGCTGCACCAGAAGGTCCACCAGCAGACCTGCGATCCGGCGAAGATTGACGTGAAGTCACCGAAGACTCGCGGACGGATGCTCTCGATCAAGGACATCAGCAGCGTGACCGCCGAGCCAACGCGCGGCTGGGATGAGACAGCGGCGACGACGGAGATCGTGTTCGTGTGAGGGCGGGGGACGTGAGCCGGAAGCGGCTTACGGCTCGACGAGGCGGACGCGGTAGAAACGTGGGCCGCCGGGCGGCGGGGTCTGGAACTCGATGTCGCGTCCATTGCCCACGATTCCGGTGGCGATGGCGACCCAGTTGGGGCTGACCAGAGCGGTTGAAACCTCGACGACGTAGGTCTTCCCCACCGCTGTCGGCCAGCGCAGACGCGGCCCGCCGCTCACCAGGCCCGGGGCGCGGAGCTGAAGGCCGGAGCTGGCGTCCGCAGGGTCGGTGCCAGCACGGAACTCGGCCCAGTTCGGGATTCCATCGCCGTCGGCGTCGGCATTCGCGGCGGAGAGCAGGTTGTTCAACGCGCCGAAGTGCCGTAGCCGCCACGCATCAGGGATGGCGTCGCTCCATGAGGAAGTGTCGCGGGTGCGCGTCGTGATCAGACCGGATTCGTTTCGGGAAGGCACGGAGCCCATGCCGGTGGGCGAGGCGGAGGCGTGATCGAAACGGACTGCATAGGCGGCGTTCGCGCCCGCACCGGCCGGCAGCGTGACGGTGAGAGTGCCGACCAGAGCATCGCCGACAAGACCGGCAGCAGTGTTGTTGAGCCATGCCGCAGAATAGTTTCGTGCGCCGCGCTGCTGGCTGACGGTGGGCGCGCCGATGGCAGCTCCCGGTGTGAACTGCACGGGCGTCGTTATCGCGGGCGCGCCCTCCAAGGGAAGAACGCTCAGGTTCAGCATCAGCACGCGCAACGCTGTCGCACCAGACACGCGTGCGGTGATGGGGATGTTCAACGTCTGGCCGCCAACGATCTCACCGGCGTTGAATGTCACGGAGGAAACGTCGCCGGGCGTGGCGATGTCCTGGGCGACGGGCGTGCCGCGCGGCGTGGGCGAGGTGCCCGATGCGAGCGACTGGCCTGCGACGCCCCGGAAGGAGTTCGAGGAGCTGAATGCGTAGTGGATGCCGTTGGACCGGAAGCGCATGAAGTTCGTGAGTGTGAAATCCAGCGAGCGGCGGAAGGTGACGAACACATCGCTCACGTCGAGCGTGCCGTCGCCAAAGGCGAGGAAGTTGATGTTGGAGTCGCTGCCCGAGACGATGGAGCCGGTGAAGTTGGTGCTGAGGCGGACGAGGGATGTGCCGGGGACGTTCGTGCCGTAGCCGCAGCAGGTGTCCATGGCGTCCGCGAAGTCGCTGCCGGTCAGCGGCCGGTGGATGCCGTAGATGGCAGACTGATAGACTTGGATCACGTCGTTGTTGAGAAGGTTCGTGTCGCCGAAGTCGCCGGCGTTGACCCAGCGGAACGGCGCGGCATCGCCCGCGAGGTAGATGGGCGAGCCGACGGTGACGACCTTGATGGCGTTGATGGGATTGGCCGTGGTGTAGCTGCCGTTGGTCGGCGCGTCTATGAACACATCCTGCGAGATGCCATCGGCGGTGGCGGAGGGGCGGATGATGCTGATGCGATAGCGGTCGCCATTCGTCGCGGCGGCCGGGATGGTCACCGCGTAGCCGCCGACGACGACCTTGCCGTTGGCGCTGGAGAACTCCACGTCGTGCGCGAGGGAGAACTTGATGAGGTCCTGCGACGTGGTGTCGAAGAGATTTGTGGCAAGCCGCCGCTCCAGCCAACCCACGGAGAGCAGGTTGATCGCGGTGTTGGTCGAAAGGAGGTTCGTGAAGTTCTGCGTGGCGGTGACGACGCCCAGGTTTGTCGTGAACGTGAACCCGGTGAACATGGCCGGCGGGATCTGCCGCAGCGTCGCATCGGGCAGCTTCCACATGAGACGGGAGTCAAAATTCACCGCGCCGGATGCGACCGCCGGGACCGCCGCCCCCGTGGTGAAGTTCGTCAGGTTGGTCACCAGCAGGCCGAACTGGAGCGAATATATGGCCTGCGACGACAACGGCGCGAGGGTGACGGGCGCGTAGTAAGTCTGCCCCGCCGCCGCGATGAAACTGCTGGACGCCTCGCCGCTGTCGAATCCGAAGGAGATGCGGTTGGCAACAAAGTTTCCCGCCGAAAACAGGTTGGAGACCGTCGCGCTCGGGGCGTAGTTGGCTTTGAAGGCCTTCATCTGGAACACCATGTTGCTGCCGTTCAGGTTGAAGGACAGCGTCGAGCCGGCCGTGATCGGGCCGAGGCTTGGCGTGCCGTTGGTCGGCTCTGTGCCGTCCGTGGTGTAGTAGATTTGCGCGCCGGTCGTGATGTCGTTGACGGTGAACGAGGCGGCGTTGTCCCCGACGATGGTCGGGTTGGCCGTCAGGAACTGGAACCGCGCGCTGACCACGCCGCTGGCGACGCGGCCGCTCTGGGAGCTGATCGCCTTGATGGTCAGGTCCGGCAGCACGGGGTTGATGATCGTGGTGGGCAGGGTAGTCGCGCCGTCCACATACGCGGGCGCGGTGGCCGTGCTCGAGCTTGGCGCGGGGATCGTGTCCACGAAGGCGTTTGTCGGCGTCGTGCCGGAGCTGTAGTAGGTGTTGACGCCCGACTCCGCGAGGATCGCGATCACCACGTCATTGTTGAAAACCGATGAAGTCACCTTGGTTAGCACCGTGCCCACCTGCCCGGTGTTGGGATCCGTCACAATGGCGACGGTGCCGATCGTGGGGTTTCCGATGGCCGGCAACGCCGCCGTCTGCTGGATGCGTCGGATGGCCTTGTTCTTTGAGTCGGCCACGAGGAACGCGCCGTTTAACACGTCGGCCACCAACCCCACCGGCTCATTCAATCGCGCCGCGTTCGTCGCCCCGTTCACAAAGCCAGCCTGGCCAGCAGCGCCGACGGAGGTCTCTATGGAGTAGGCGTTGATGGTCGTGTTCGTGTAAAGGCGGCGGATAGTGTTGTTGCCGGAGTCGGCGATCAACAGACCTGCTGCACCCATCCACACGACACCGCGAGGATTAGCCAATCGTGCCGTCAAAGAAGCGACCAACCCGTCCGCGCTGCCGAGTGTGCCAATCTCTCCAACTCGCACAGTGATGGTGCCGTTGGTGGCAACACTCTTGATGACGTGGTTGCGAGTATCAGCAACCCAGAGATCCCCGTTGTCGCCGACTGACACGCCATTGGGCTCAAAGAAGCCGGAAGCATAGGTCGTAACTGCATTGGCCGTGTCGATGCGACGGATGACGTTGTTCTTTGAATCGGCGACGTAAATGATACCGGCGGAGTCCACCGCCAAGCCGATGGGGGTGTTGAAACGAGCAGCCGAGCCGGTGCCATTCGCAAACGCCGCGAGGGTTGGCGCGCCCGCGATGTTCGACACAACGCCATCGAAGCCGACATAGCGGAGGGTGTGGTTCCCAGAATCCGCAACGACGAGGCCGCCGCGCGACAAGACCATGCCCGCCGGGTTAAAGAAACGGGCGTTAAAGCCAGCATTGGCAGTGGGGTTGTCATTGGTGCCGATGTTTCCGGAGAAATCACCCGCCAACAGTGTGAGGCTGGAGGTTGATGGGACAAACTTCATGATCCGGTTGGCTCCGGTTTCAAGTTCGCCAAAGAAAGAAAAACCACCCTGGTCCGAGATGTATAGCGTGCCAGCAGAATCGACTGTCAAGCTGTGCGGCGAAACCAGTCCGTTGGTGGCGACCACATCCACCGTCTGCGCGGCGACGCTCGCGGCGAAGCCGGCGGCGATGGCCACGATGGCAGAGCGGAAACGGCGTGCGATCGTCATGGCGCGTGGGGCAGGAGCAGTTCTCATGCGATTCGCAGGTTCAAGGCAGCACCCTCAGCCGGTAGAATCGCGGCGCTCCCGGCGACACCGCCTGGATGAACTCCTTCAACTGGCCGTCGCCCTGAGTCGTGAGCACCGTCGTCCAGTTCGGGCTGATCAAGTCCGCATTGCTCTCCAGCACATACACCTTGCCCGGCGCGCTTAGCAATTGCAGCGCCACGTCGCGCCCGCTGTTGCGCCAGCCGCCGGGCTTGAGCTGCACGCGCGATTGCGAATTCAATGGATCCGTCCCCGCGAAATACTCCAGCACGTTCGGCACGCCGTCGCCGTCAGGATCGGCGAGGTCGGCGGCGGACGCGCTGGCGGCGCTGCCGAAGAACGCCACCTTCCACTCATCGGAGATCAGCGACGGTAGCGCGGGCGCGGGGCGCGACACCCAAACGGACGCGCCGCGTGTCTCGAAGTTGTATTGGTTGAACAAGTCCGGCGAGCCATCCGCGTTGGCGAAGCTGACCGTGTAACTGGAACTCGCGGTGGCGCTGGCCGGAACGGTGAAGCGCACGAAGCCCAGCACGTTGCTGCTCATCGCGGGCATCGCCAACTGGCCGACGTTCCAGGCGCTCACCACGCCGTTGAGAGCGGCAGGCTGGATCGTGGCGTTGGGAATCGAGGCGATGAACTGCGCCTGTTGGGCCAGCGCGGGCGCGCCGTTCTCGGGGCTGACGACCGCACGGAACTGCAAGCCCGCGAGCTGCGCGCCGGGCGCGACGCGTGCGAAGACCGGGACGTTCACGACCAAGCCGGGCGTCACGTTCTCCAGCGGCAGCGCGCCGATGGCGGCCTGGCGGTTCCAAACCTCGCCTGGCGGAACGACGATGTCCGTCGGCCGCACCGAGGCAGGCACGAGGTTCGTCGTGCCGGTGGTGCGCACGCCGCCGACCCACGTGCGGGACCAGTTCGTGGTGCTGATGCCGAGAAGCGGGTTGGTGTTCAGCCGCAGCGCGCGCAGGAGAATGATCTGCCAGTCGAGGAAACGGATCTGCCCGTCGCCACCCACGGTGCCGGCGGTGTCTTCGGGGAACGCGTCCATCGCGTCGAACGCGTCGCTGAAGGCGAAGGGCAGCCGGATGCCGGCCGCGGCGTTGAACGCGTTGTTCACGTCGGCGTTGTCGAGGTTGCCGTTGCCGAAGTCGCCGGCGTTATACCAGCCGCCCGGCGAGGTGTCGCCGACGCGGTAGGAAAGGTTGGTGACGGTGATGACGCGCGTGCCGGCGGACGTAATCGTGACGGAATTCTCGTTTGCGTCGGAGGTGCCGGAGGCCTGGAGGATGTCAATGTTGTAGGTCTGCCCGGCGATCGCCGTGGCCGGAATCGGGACCGTCAGAAGGGCGGCGATGGCGAAGCGGTTCACCAGCAGGTTCGCGTTGGTGCCGACGAAGAAAATGGATAGGCCGCGAGTAGTGCCCAGCACGTAGGCCGACGAGCTGAAGCTGGCCGAGGCCCCGCCCGTGGTCAGCAGGACGAAGTCGTTCGTGCCGATGGGCTGCGCCCCGAAGCTCGCGCCGACCAGCGGGGCCGCGCCATTGGGGCTGACCTCGGCGCGGAACTGAAGCGTGCGCAGCGTGTCGTTGGTGCGGAGGTTCAAGACGATGGGCACCAACACGCGCGCGCCCACACCGGCGAAGATGTTCGTGTTCAGGCTGGCCGGCACGCCGAGGGTCGTGGCGGTGGCGGCGACGCCGGTGACGTTCGTGGTAGTGCTGTTCGTGCCGCTGAAGACAAAGGCTGCGACGCGCAGGCCGGTGAGATCGTTCGTCGAGTTCCGCCACTGGATGACGCCCGTGCCGCTAGCCATCGTGACCGCCGTGCTGTTGGTCGTCGGGTCCGTGCCGTCGGTGGTGAAATAGACATTCGTGCTCGAACTGGTGACGGAGATGAGCGTGCCCAGCGGGAAGTAACCGGTGTTCGGGCTGAACGAGAGCGAGGGCGCGTTCAACGTCACGCTCGTGGAGCCGCCGGTGCCCACGCCGCTGGGGCCGGTCAGCCCGGAGCCGGAGGCGCGGCGGATGATGTGGTAGAACTGCTCGCTGACAAACACGTTGCCGCTGCCGTCCACGACAATGCCAGCGGGCGTGCGCGCCTCGGTGAATTCCGCCGTGCTGTCGGCCCAGCCGGGGAAAGTGCCGGTGACGCTGACCCATGCGTTGGAATGCACGCCGTAGAGCGTGCTGCTCGATCCGTTGGGGCCGACGACTGAGACGCGATGGTTGCCCTGGTCCGAGACGACGAGGACGTTTCCGCCCGCCTTGGCGAGGTGGTTCGGCGAGCTGAACCGGCTCTGCGCGGCGGTGCCGACGTTGGTGCCAGAGGTCCCGATCAAGCCGGACAACAGTGTGACCGTGAAGGTCGTCGGGCTGACGAGGCGGATGGCGTGGTTGCCGGTGTCGCTCACAGCGATGGTGCCGTTGTCGAGCACCTCAACACCGCGCGGCGTGCTGAACGTGCCAGCGGCGACGATGGTGGTGACGACGCCGTTGGAGAGCGCGACGCGCTTGAGCGCGCCGCCAAGCTCCACGACGTAGAGGTTGGCCGAGCCATCGTAGGCGAACGCAGTGGGCACGGTCAGGACGGCGGCGTTGTTCGTGGCGATGAGCTGGCCGAACTGGTCGTATTGGCGGATGAGACCGTCGCCCTGGGTGAGGACGTAGAGATTGGTGCTGCCGTCGAGCGCGACGTCCACCGGCGTGCTGAGTCCGCTGATGTAGGTGACGGTGTTGTTGGCGGAGAGGTCGAGCCGGCGGATCGCGGCGTTGACCGTGTCGGCCAGATAGAGGTAACGGCCCGAGATGTCTAGCACCACTCCGCCGGGTGTGTCGAACTGCGCGGTCTGAAGCGTGTTGCCGTCCACGAAGCCGTTGGCCGTCGCCTGATTCTGCTGGTTTGGCCCGCCGCCGATGGTGACGACGGCGGTCTGCGCCAGCGCGGCACCCTGCACGAGCACGCCGAGCAGCAACGCCAGCGCCCAGCGCCGGGCGGGCGGGCCACGGCGTTCACCTGCGGTCCAGTTCGCACTCATCATGGAGCGTGATGTTGGGGTGAGGCTCAAGGTCTGTCGGGGGTGGCCGGTTTCTTGCCCCAATCTTTTGGCTTGCCGGACTCCATAAAGGAATCGGGTTTTTCCTGCATCAGGGGAGGACGCTGCTGAAGGAAGTCCGCTGCGGTCGGGTTGGTCTGGCCCTGGAGGAAGTCCGTGCTGGGGGCCTGGAAGTGGCCGCCCTCGATGAGCGTGGGCGTGACGAAGATGAGGAGGTTGGCCTTGGTGCGGACCTTGGTTTCCTTGCGGAAGGCCCAGCCGAGGCCGGGAAGGTCGCCGAGGCCGGGGACCTTCGTGAAGCCCTTGTTGATGTTGTCCGTGATGAGGCCGCCCATGACAAGCGTGTGGCCGCTGGGGATCATGACCTGAGTTTCGATCTTGCGGATGGCATAGACGTTCGCCTCGTTGACCTGGCCGTTGATGGTCTGGCGGTCCTTCGAATCAATGTTCGAAACTTCAGGGCTGACCTTGAGGGAGATGTTGCTGTTGGCGGCGATGCGCGGGGTGACCTCGAGGATGGTGCCCAGGTTCGTGTAGGAGATGGTGGTGGTGGCCGGGACGTTCGCCGAGCCGGGCGTGGTCTGGAAGATCGGGAAGGCGCGCGTCACGGCGAGCTTCGAGGTCTGCCCATCCATCATCACCGTGCGCGGGGTGGAGATCACCTCGGTCTCGGCGTCCGTGTTCAGGAAGGAGAGCGTCGCTCGCAGGCCGTCAGCGTTGAGGAAGCCGACCGGGCCGACGCCGTCGCGCGTGGTGGCGGTGAAGCCGGGCACCAGCCCGCCCACGCTGGTGGTGAGCGTCTCGGTGAGGGCGGAGGCGGCGGTGGTCGAACTGGTGATGGTGCGTCCGCCGGGCAGCGTGGTGGTGGTGGCGGTGGTCGCACCGGGGCGGTTGGCGGTGAGGGTGCCGGTGAGCTGGCCATTGCCAAAGCCGACGGATTGGTTTTGCAAGGTGCCGCTCCAGTCCACGCCGCGCAGTGATTGCGGGCTGCGGGAGGTTTCCAGGATGCGGGCCTCGATGAGCACCTGCATGGTGGGCGTGTCGATCTTTTCCAGCACCTCGGTCAGGAAGTCCCACTCGCGCTCGGTGGCAGAGATGATGAGGGTCTGGGTGCGGGAGTCGGGGGTGACCTTGGCGCGGGTGGAGAGGACGCTGGTGAGGATGGTGACGATGTTGGTGGGGCTGGTGTATCTGAGGGTGAAGATCTTGGTGATGAGGGGTTCCTGGGTGGCGGCTTCCTTGGGGCTGATGCGATAAGTGTTCGTCTTGGGGTCGTGCACCATCTGGAGGTTGTTGTTCGCCATGATGGCCTCGAGGGCCTGGCGCGCGGTGACGTTGGTCATGCGGAAGGCGGGGACTTTCTGGGCCGGGATGGGCGTGCCGTCGGCGGCGCGGGCGACCTGGGTGAGCTTGGGGTCGAAGAGCACGTTGATCTCAGCCTGCAGAGCGAGGTTTTTGATGAGGTCCATCAGGTCCATGTCATCGAACTTGAGGTCGAGGATGATCTCGTTCTCGGCGTTTGTGCGCGCGGCTTCTTTCGCATCGGCGGCGGCTTTGGCCTTGGCCTCGGGGGTGAGGACGGGCTGGACTGGGCGCGGCGCGGCGGGG
>SXTU01000226.1 GCA_005791875.1 Verrucomicrobiales bacterium | reverse complement strand
GCCGCCGACATCCCGGACCGGCCGGAGAAGCTCACTTACCCGCAACTGAACTACTCGCCGCCGGACGCGAAGCAGTTCCGCGTCGCGCTCAAGTCCGGGCCGGTCGCTTACGTGGTGCCGGACCGCGAGCTGCCGTTGGTCAACATCTCCATCCTCGTCCGCACGGGTGATTACCTCGACCCCGTCGGCAAGGAAGGTCTCGCCGGCATCACCGGCTACCTGCTCGCGCGCGGCGGCACGGCGTCGAAGAAGGCGGAGGACTTGGAGGAACGCCTCGCTTTCCTCGCCGCGAACCTGAACTCCGCCGCCGGCGACACGCAGGGCAGCGTGAGCATGAACCTGCTTTCCAAAGACCTCGACGAGGGCTTCGCCATCCTGCGCGAGGTGCTCACCGCGCCGCGTTTCCAGGACGACAAGCTCACGCTCCGCAAGCAGCAGTCCTTGCAGGCCATGAAACAGCGCAACGACGACGCGGCGGATATCGAGCAGCGCGAGCGTCGCTTCCTCGCGTATGGCGACGGCTTCTACTTCAACCGTCACAGCACGCAGGCCTCGCTCGACTCCATCACGCGGGCGGACCTGGAGGCGTTTCACAAGCGCTGGTTCCATCCGAAGAACTTCGTCATCGCCGTGAACGGCGACTTTGACCGCGATGCGATGACCGCCCGGCTGGAAAAGCTCTTCGCCGCGTGGCCCTTCACCGGTGAAGTTCCGCCGGCCATCCCCACCGACCGCAAGTTTGCCACGCCCGGCGTGTATCTTGTGGACAAGGAAGTGAACCAGGGCCGCGTGACCATCCTGCTGCCCGGCATCCGGCGCGACGACCCGGACTTCCAGGCCACGCAGGTGATGAACGACATCCTCGGCGGCGGCGGCTTCACGTCGCGCATCATGAACCGCGTCCGCTCGGACGAGGGTCTGGCCTACTCGGCGGGCAGCGGCTTCCCCGGCGGTGTGTATCACCCGATGAGCTTCCTCGCGGCGTTTCAGTCCAAGTCCCGCACCGTGGCCTACGCCACGAGCATCGTGCTGGAGGAGATGAAGAAAGTCGCGACCGAGCAGGTGACCGACGAGGAACTCACGACCACGAAGAACCAGTTCATCGAGACCTTCCCGCGCACGTTCGCCACGAAAGGCTCGACCGCCGGCGCGTTCGCGAGCGATGAGTTCACCGGACGGTTCGCGAAAGACCCGGACTACTGGAAGAACTACCGCTCCACGGTCAACGCCGTGACCAAGGCCGACGTGCAGCGCGTGGCAAAGAAGTTCCTCACGCCGGACAAGGTCGTCATCCTCGTCGTCGGCACGAAGGAGGAAATCCTCAAGGGCCATCCCGACCATCCCGTGAAGCTCGAATCCCTCGGTGGCGGCCGTCTCGTGGACCAGCCCTTGCGCGACCCGCTGACGATGAAGCCGGCGGCGAAGTGAATGGGGAGGGGGAGGGAGAAAGGCAGCCTCCACTCAATCGCGCCGTTGCGTTGACTGCGGGATCCGGGGTGATCCGGAGGACAGCCACCGAGGCTACCGCCGTGTGGCGGGATGATCCCACTTCACGGAGAACGCCAGCGAGCCGTAGGCGTCTATCTCCCGCTGGCCGACAAACTCCTTGGTGCGGATGATCTGCGTGAGCGACACGTCGAAGCGCTTGCCGGAATAGACGAGGCCGAACTTCCCATCTGCCACGAGCGGGAACTTGTCCACGTGCTGGCTCTGCTGCCAGAGGTTTCCGTCGAGGAAGGCGCTGTAGGCCACCGCGCGGCCCTCGACTCCGGCGAAGGCGAAAATCCCGCGGCGGGTCGCAGCTCCCGAGGTGCGACCCAAGCTGGGCAGGGCGATGGAATCAATGACCTGCACGCCGAAATCCCCGGGCAGCCGCCAGCCAGCGCGCACTTGTCCGCCGACCGCGGCGTAGGTGCCGATGTTGCCCAGGCTCACGCCCGCCGCTGGCAGGAAGTCCCAGCCCCAACCGTCCTGCGCGCCTTGCGCCCAGCGCCAGGTGCGTTGATAGCGCAACGCCAGCGCTGGCTCAGTTTGCAACTGGTGCGCCCATCCGCGGGCGAGGTCGAGCTTGCGCACGCTGTGCACCGTGTTCTGCGCCTCCTCCGCCTGCGACTCCGGGCCGATGACGCCGAGGTCCAGCCGCCAGTTGTCCAGCAACGGCGTGCCGCCTGCGGTCGCACCGCGCTTCTGGAGCAGGAGCGACGCGTAGAGCACGCCCGCGTAAGGCCGGTCCTTGATCTGCAAGGCCGCCGTCGAGATATCCGTGGGCGTGTAGATGCTCTGCCCGAGACTGGCACCGAGGCGTGTGGCGTGCGGGGTCGCTCCGAAATCGGGCGTGCGCTCTGCCAGCCACACGGGCAGGTGGAAGCCCGGCTGCTCGCGCGCCACGGCGATCTCGCTGCCGAGCAGCGTGGACTTGGTGCCGTGCGTGTAATGCCGGTCCGTGCGCACGACCATGTCGTTCTCGGCGACAAGGTTGAAGGCCGGTCCGAGCAGATCGGAGGGTGGTGGTTCAGCGGCGAACACCGAAGATTGGACTGCCGCCAACAGCAGCACCGCGCCGAGGCAGCGGGTGGACTTGGCGTTGAGGGGATGGTTCAGATGGAATTGCTTCATGGCGCGGGCCAGTGCGTAGCGGATCAGTGCGTAGCGGGTCGCGCGCGGCTTGGCGACGATTTTTTGACGTCCCGGATAACGGCGCGCTCTGGCATCCGGAGGCGGACGCGTGTTCCGCCGGCTGCCGGGAACTTTTCACTGGCCGTGCCGCAGGGAGCCGACTAGTTTCGCCACAACCAGCCCCAGCAGGCCATACCGCTATGGACACATCTTTCAACTGCCCCAAGTGCAAGCTCCACATCACGGCGGATGAGTGCGTCGTCGGCGAGGAGATTGACTGCCCGGAGTGCGGCGAGAAATTCCGCGTCCCGCCGCCCGCGAAACCCAAGCCCACCCCCGTCGCGCTGAGGGCCGCCACGCCGGCCCCAGTTCCAGCCCATGCCGCAGCAGCCCACCCGGCCCCTGCTCCTGCCGCCCAGCCGGCCGCAGCGGAACCGCCCAAGCCCGCCACGCACGCGCCGGAGCACAAGCCGCTGAGCGTGCCGAGGCGCGAAGGCCCGCAGGAGTCGCTCGTGAAGAAGACGGTCCATGCCGAGGACAAGCGCGAGGAGAAAAAGATCCGCGTCAAGACCATCAAGCGCGGCTCCTGCGTCGAGGTCGGCCACGACCTCTTCGACGAGAAGGTGACGGAGTTCCTGAACAAGGCGGGCCGCGAGAACATCATCCACATGAGCGCCATCGGCTACGGCGCGATGGACTCCACCGGCCACATGCTGCCCGACTACGGCATCATGGTCGTTTACAACGGGTGAGAACCCACGCCGTCGAAGCTCCCGATTTCGGCTCTTGGACCGTGCCGGCGATTTGTAATGGCCGCGTTGCGGGTGGACTGCTTGGAGCCGCCTCGAATTGCTGTTCCCCCACGGACGGCGGTTGCAAACCGCCGGCACGGGTTTAGGGAGTGCGCGGGTTTTAACGGGCTTGAAGGCGCGGTGGAAAAGTGCTTCGCTGCTCCCGCATTGAAACCCGTCTCCGCATGAACATCCGTCGCCCGCTGGCCGAGCTGTCTGCTCTCGTGGTCCTGATCGAACTGCTGTCGTGTGCGATGCCGGCGTCCGGGGCGACGGTCAACATCACGGTTGGCAACAATTTTTTTGACCCGGCCAGCCAGACCATCAACGTGGGCGACACGGTCGTGTGGACCTGGCAGTCCGGCACGCACAACGTCACCTTTCCAACGAACGCTATCGCGTCGGCGAACCTCACCCGGGTCGGCACGTTCTCGACGACGTTCAACACTCCGGGGACGTTCGCCTACACCTGCACTCTGCACTCCGCGCAGCAGAACGGCACCATCACCGTTCTAGCCGTGAATCAACCGCCCTCGGTCAGCCTCACAACCCCGGCCAACGGCTCCAGCGTGCTCGCGACCACGAACTTTCTCATCACAGCCACGGCGACAGATGCGGACGGCTCGGTCACGAGCGTGCAGTTCTTCTCAAGCGCCTCCGCCGGGGCCATCGGCGATCCCATCTGTAGCCTGAACGGGCCGGGGCCTTCATTCCAGTTCACCACCAACTTTCCCGCCGGCACCTTTTTCCTCAAGGCCGTAGCCACCGACAACCAAGGGGCGACGAACACCTCGGCTGCCATCCAGTTCTTTTCTCTTACCAACGCGACGCTCGTCGCCGGCAGCCCGTTGGGAGGCGCAGCCGTCTTCACCGTCAGCAACAGCTTCGCCGGCCAGCAATACTTCGTGGACGCGCTCACCAACTTTACCGGCACGCTCTCCACGCGCTGGTTCCCCATCGCCACCAACACCGCGCCGAGCAACAACTTCATCTTCACCGATGGCGTGCTGACCAGCCCTGTCCCGCGGCTTTATCGCATCCGGCAGGCGTTGTAGGCTCGCGGCATG
>SXTU01000225.1 GCA_005791875.1 Verrucomicrobiales bacterium | reverse complement strand
TGTTTTCATTCGGGTTGAGTTGTGGTCTTGAACCGCCGTGGCGTTCGGGCGAAACCTTAGGCGCAACACCGCATGGCAGCAACTCAGTCCATCGTCATCGTCGGTGCGGGGGTCTTCGGCCTGACCGCCGCGCTGGAGCTGCGCGCGCGCGGCTGGAGCGTGTCTGTGATTGATCCAGGCCCGGTGCCCACGCCCACGGCGGCCTCCACAGACATCAGCAAGGTGGTGCGGATGGATTATGGCGCGGATGAGCTATGGACTGAGTTGGGCCGAAAATCTCTGGCGCGCTGGGCTGAGTGGAAGGCTGAGTCAGGCCAGCCGCTATTTCACAACGACGGCTTTCTCGTCCTCTCGCACGAGGCGATGCGACCGGGTGGCTTCGAGTTCGAGAGCTTTCGATACCTTACAGCTCTGGGCGAAAGGCTGGAACGACTCGACTCCGCCGCGGTCGCGCAGCGCTTCCCCGGCTGGGCGGCTGAGAAGTATCCCGACGGCTACCTCAATCCGACTGGAGGCTGGGCCGAGAGCGGCAAGGTCGTCGCGTGGCTGGCGCAAAAGGCCCGGCGCGAAGGCGTGCAAGTCTTCGAGAAGTGCGCCTTCGCGCGGCTACTGGAGAGCGGCTCGCACGTCGTTGGCGTGCAAGCGAAGGACGGACGCGAGTTCCGCGTTGACCTCACGCTGCTCGCGACTGGCGCATGGACGCCGACGCTGCTGCCGGAGTTGAGCGACGTGATGTGGGCCACCGGCCAGCCGGTGCTGCACTTTCGCGTCACGAATCCGGCGGAGTGGCAGGCGCCACGCTTTCCCGTGTGGGCGGCGGACATCGGGCGCACGGGCTGGTATGGCTTCCCCGCGCTCGCGGACGGCACGCTCAAGGTCGCGAACCACGGACGCGGTCGCCGCATCCACCCGGATGCCCCCCGCGAAGTTTCCCCCGACGACGAGCCGCGCTTCCGCGCCTTCCTGCGCGACACCTTTCCGGCGCTGGCCGACGCGCCGCTCATCGGCACGCGGCTCTGCCTCTACTGCGACACCTTCGATGGCACCTTCTGGCTTGACCACCATCCGCAACGTCCCGGCCTCTTCGTCGCGGCGGGCGACAGCGGGCACGCTTTCAAGTTCGCGCCCGTCCTCGGCGACCTCATCGCGGACGCGGTGGAGCGCAAGCAGGGCGACGCGACAAAGCGCCTCGCCTGCCGCGAACGGAAGACACTCGGCGGCGAAGGCGCTCGGGCGCGGTGAACCCGTGCCACCGACTTCCAGTCGCCGCGTTGCGGGTGGGCAGGTTGAAACCGTTTGGGGTTGTCCGCACCTCGCAGACGGCGACTGAAAGTCGCCGGCACGGCTCAGGTTGAAGCCGCCTCCTACTCCCGCGTCCAAGCCACCCGATGAATCCCGACCTCCCCCGCCGCGACCTGCTCACCGCCGGCGCGCTCGCCGCCGGCCTCGCCCTGCTCAACGACGCCGTCGGCGCGGACAATCCCGCTGCGAACGTCGCGGACCGCACGAGCAGCATCAAAATCTCCGCGCTCAAGCCCTTCCGCGTCGGCACCAAGGCTTACATGAAGGTCGAGACCAACCACCGCATCTTCGGCTGGGGCGAAGTCACCGGCTTGGACCCAAACGTCGCGTGCGTTCTCGCCACCTCGCTGTTCGAGCTGCTCAATGGCGAGAACCCCACGCGCATCGAGCATCTCTGGCAGAAAGTTTATCGCTCGCACCGCAACATTCGCGGCGGCTCCTTCCTCACCCACGTCCTTTCCGCGATTGACTGTGCGCTGTGGGACATCACCGGCAAGCTCTGGGGCGTGCCCGTCTATCGCCTGCTCGGCGGGCCGGTGCGCGACTACGTCCGTCTCTACCCGACGCCCAAGGCGCACAAGACCGGCACCGGCGGCCCGCATCCCTTCAGCGGCTCGCCGGCGGAAATCGAAAACCTTGTGAAGAGCATCCGCGACACCCGCAAGCGCGTCGGGCCGGACGGCGCGGTGATGTTCGACGCGCACTGCGCCGTGCCGCCGCCGATGCTCATCCAGTTCGCAAACGCCATCGAGCCGTTCGACGTGCTCTTCATCGAGGAACCCGCCGTGCCCGGCAACATCGAGGTCTTCAAGCGCCTCAAGCAGGCCATCCGCGTCCCACTCGCGACCGGCGAGCGCGACCGCACCATCTGGGGCATGATTCCGTATTTGCAGGAGCGGTGCATTGACATCCTCCAGCCCGACTGCGCGCACACCGGCGGCATTTCGCAGATGCGGAAAATCGCCGTGCTGGCCGAGACCTACCTGGTGCCGCTCGCGCCGCATTGCACCTGCTCGGAACTGGGCCTGAGCGCCAGCCTGCACGCGACGTTCGCCACGCCGCTCTTCCTGATTCACGAAGCCTACCTCGACGGCCACCTCATGCCCGCCGGCGTCGCGCGTCCGTCCTTTGAAATCAACAAGGATGGCAACGCCCTCCCGCCGACCGGCGTGGGCCTTGGCGTGGAGGTGGACGAGACGCAGTTCGCGAAAGTGAACGCCGACCCGAAGCGCCAATTCAAGTGGCCGCACCCGACGTATCAGGATGGGTCGGTGAGGGATTACTGAGCCGGCGGGTGGTTTCATCAGCTCCATGAACCAGCTTCATGGAAATGATTTGCGGCTTCGATTCGATTCATGACAGGCTCATTCCGAGCCTGTCCGTGTAGTCACACCGCCGGTTTTATTGTCATGAAGAAGATCGAAGCCATCATCAAGCCGATCA
>SXTU01000224.1 GCA_005791875.1 Verrucomicrobiales bacterium | reverse complement strand
GGCCAGTCCACCTGCGTCGGCATCGGCGGCGACCCAGTCAACGGCACCTCCCATCTCGACGTGATCAAACTCTTCATGGCCGACCCTGAAACGACAGGCATCATCATGATTGGCGAGATTGGCGGAAGCGCTGAGGAGGAGGCCGCCGAGTGGATCGCGAGGAACGGCACCAAGCCCGTCGCCGGATTCATCGCGGGTGCGACCGCTCCGCCCGGACGACGCATGGGCCACGCGGGCGCGATTGTCTCCGGCGGCAAGGGCACGGCGGAGGCGAAGATTTCCGCGTTCAAGGCCGCCGGCATCGGCATCGCCGCGACGCCCAGCGACATGGCGGACACCCTCCTGAAGATGATGTAGGCGCAACCTTCAAGTTGCGAATCGGATTCCCTGTAGCGGCCCTCTGCGAGCACCGGACGCATCCAACCACTTTCGACAGCCGGCGGTCACAGACCGCCGCTACAGCGCAGGCTGAAGCCTGCGGCTACGGGCTGGCCGGCAGCCGCTTTTGCAGCACTTCGCGCACGAGGGTGAGCAGCTTCTCCGGGGCGAAAGGCTTGGCGAGGAATTCCACATGCACGCCGGGAGCCGCCGTGGCGACCATCACTTCCTCCCGCTCCACCAATCCGCTCACCGCGAGGAAACGCACCTGCGCGCCCATCTTGGGCAGCGAGCGGATGAGCGCAGCGCCGTCCATCACCGGCATCACGATGTCCGTGAGCACGAGCTGGCTTTGCACCACGCCGCGCTGCCATTCTTCGCCGACTGCCGCAGCTCGCCCTGCCACTCGCCGCGTTGCTGAACCGCATGGCGCGCCTCGCCGACACTCCAGCCATAGAGCCGCTCCGCGCTCTTGTTCCAATAGATGATCTCCTCCTCCGGACCACAGACGATGATGGCATCCGTCGCCTTGTCGAGCACCGCCGCCTGTGCGCGCAACTGCTCCTCGGAGTAACGGCGCTCGGTGATGTCGCGGCAGACGAGGATGACGCCCGTGCGCGCGCCCTTGTCATCGCAAGCGAGGTTGATCTGCGACTCGATGCTCCGGTGCGTCGCGCCCGTGCGCAGGCGGAACTCCACACGGCGCACGCTGCCCGTGCGGACGGCTTGCGTGAACTCCTCCCGCACCCGCGAAGCCTCGTCACCGTCCAGGTGGCTCCAAAATCCGGGCACGGTCCGCTGGGCGGAGCGTCGCAGGCGGCCATGCACGCGGGGTTTGCGTAGGTGCAGCGTCCATCGGCATCGAAAACCAGAATCCAGTCGCTGACGTTCTCGGTGATTTGCCGCAACTGCTCCTCGCTCTGCCGCAGACGAGTCTCCGTCTTGCGGAGCTGCTCGCGCTCGGCCACCTCGCGCAGCGCGCGGCGCACCGACGGGATGAGCCGCTCAATGCGTTGCTTGAGCACGTAGTCTGTTGCGCCATTTTTGAGGCTCTCGATGGCGCGCTCCTCGCCCATCACGCCGGAGATAAAGATGAAGGGGACATCCGCCCGCCGTTGCTGCGCGAGCGCGAGCGCAGTCATGCCGTCGAAGCCCTGCAGCGAGTAGTCCGACAGGATCACGTCGAACTCGCCCTTCACCAGCGCCGCCTCGAACGCCGCCCGCGTCTCGACGCTCAAGAACTGGCACGCAAGCCCGTCCGCGCGGAACAGTTCCTGCACCAGCTCGCGGTCAGTCGGGCTGTCCTCCAGATGCAGAATGCAGAGCGCGGGTTTCGGCGAAATGGTGCTTATCGCGTTTGGCTCAGTGCGAGTTGTCATCGCAGAGCCGCGCCGGGATTGGCAACACTATTTGCCCTCGCGAAACGGCGTGAGATCAAGCTCCGTCGGTTCCGCACAGCACAAGCGCCCGCTCCGCTGTGGAGACTTCCTTCCACGCACCCGCCACCATGTCGCCCAGCCGCAACGCCCCAAACCTCACTCGCACCAGGCGCAGCGTCGGGTGCCCGATGGCCGCCGTCATGCGGCGCACCTGACGGTTCTTCCCCTCCACCAGTTCCAACGACAGCCAGCAGTCCGGCACATTCTTGCGGACGCGGATCGGCGGGTCGCGCGGCGTCATTTGCGGCTGCGGGTCAAGCAACCGCGCGCTGCAGGGCAGGGTGCGGTGGCCTTGGATGACCAAGCCCTGCTCCAGCTTGCGAAGTGAATCGCCGGAGGGGATTCGCTCCACCTGCACCCAATACTCGCGCTCGTGCGCGTGGCGTGGATGTAGGAGCCGCTGGTTTAGCTCCGGCTCGTCACCAAGCAGCAGCAGGCCCTCGCTGTCCGCGTCGAGCCGGCCAATCGGATACACCCCTTTCGGAAAGCCGAAGTCCGCGAGCGTGCGGAACTGCGAGCCAGGCTCCGGCGTGAACTGTGAGAGGACGCCGTAGGGTTTGTGAAAGGCGAGGAGCATGGCGCGTGCTATGTGTTGCATATTGCGTGTTCAGTTGGGGTCCGCATCGGCCTTTCGGCGCGTGAGCGTGGCGAAGGCGTCCGCGTATCCAGTCTTCTTCCAAATCTCCGTGGCGGTCTTGTGGCAGGAGATGCAGGACTCCGTGCCGGCGAACGTCGTCACCGCGCGCAGGCCGGGGATGCTGTTCGCCTCCAAGTGCCGCGGGTCGTCCGCAGCCAGCCGCGCGGTGCGGACCTCGTCGCGATACTCCTTCGCCAGCGCGGCGATCGCGCCGTGTTGCGGAATGTCCTCACGCATACTCGAGCTTGTCCGCCAACTCCCGCGCGCTCTCCGCCGCGTTGGGGAACAGCTTCTCCGCGCCCTTCGCATCCTCGCGCAGGCGCTCTTCGACCCGCTTCAGCTCCTCGGCAACCTTCTTTTCGGCAGACGCGAGGTCCTTCAGCGCGAGCTGGTCCTCGCGGCCCTCCTTCTCCGTCGCGCCGAGGCGGGCGAGCTGTTCATCCGCGGTCTTCTTGAATTCCTCCAGCATCTCCGGCGTGAGCTGCCGTCCGCTCGTCGGTGGTGAGCTGCGCTGCGCAATGTCGCCGGTCTTGGCGTCCATCTGCTTCGTGGACGAACGGATTTGCTCGGCCTTCTCGGCAAGCACCTTCTGGAGGTCGGCCTCGATGTCGTAGAGCGGGTTCTTGCGGACGAACTGCTCCATGTTGTCGGCCAGCTTGTCGAGCTTGCGGTCCAGCTCGTTCTGCTTGGCGATGAGCTTGTCGAACTCCTGCTGAAGCGCCTCCTTCTGCTTCGGGTCGCGCGCGGTGGCGAGCTTCTCCTTGAGTGCCGCGATTTCCTTCTGGAGCTGCTTCTGCGCGTCGGTCTGCGCGTGAAGCTGGTCGAGCAGGTCCGCGTATTTCGCCTCGATGTCGCTCAGGTCGGTGCACTGGCGGAGGAACTCGTTGTAATCATCCTCGCTGATGACCGTGATGCGGACCGGCTCGGTGCGCGCGAAGTTCGGTGTCGGCGCGGTGTCCACGGCCTCGGCGATGAGCGTGACCACGTCGCCGGGTTTGACGCCCATCGCGGCGAGCTGCTCCGTGTAGCCGGTGACGGCGAGCTTGGCGAGGTCGCGCGTGGGCGTGGGCTTGGTCGCGTCGGTGATCTGGGACTCCAACTGGAGGAGGTTGATGAGCTTGGAGCCGAGCGTGGGTTCGCGGTCTTCGAGGAGACGCGCGGTGTGCTCGGCGGAATTGCGGCAGACGAAGGCGACATACCAGCCCGCGCCCAGCAGCGCGAGGCCGCCCACCACCCAGCCCGCAATCAGCAACAGCCGCGCGACGGGGCCGAGATGCAGGAACACATCGAGGACGAACGCCGCCACCAGCGCCGCGAAGAGCCACGGCAATGCCCGCAGCAGCAAGCCGCCGCCGCGCTCCCGCTGCACAAGGCGGCCAGCGGCGGCGAGCCGCGAAGTGATGGGGGTGGGGTCGGTCATGCGCGGAATGACCAATGTCCAATGCCCAATACGCAATGAATGACCAATGCCGAATGCCTAATGGATTTCCAATGCGCCAGTCGCGGACATTGAGATTTGGGAATTGGAAATTGATTGGTCATTGCGTCATTGGGAATTGGTCATTCACTCAGCACAGACCCCATCGTCCCCGCAGGCACCAGTCACTCCGCAACAGTAGGCCAATCGCATAGAAAAGCCAAGGCTCGTCCCACACGCTCTTGATACGCGTCTTGGGCGCGCTGTCCAGCTTGCCGAGGCGCAGGTCCTGCACGAGTCGCGTCAGCTCGTTCGGGTCCAGCCAGCCGTCCGCCGCTCTGCGAGCAGAGGCGCTTGAGATAAGTCACGTCGGCGGCCACCTCGGTCTCCTCCGGGTTGTCGTTTAACACGATGAAGCGCGCCTCCTGCGACGTGCCATCCGGGAAGCGGGCCAGTGCGCGGAACTTGCGGGTCTTCTCCGGGGTGAACTCCGCGGTGAGCCGACACGGCTCCGAGGGGTCCGTGATGGCGAGGCTCGTGCGGCCCACCTCGCGCTTGTCGTCGAAGAGCGCAATCGGCACCTCCCGCAGCCGCGAGCCGACCTGCCGATACGCGAACCAAGTCAGCACCGTCAGCGCAACCGCAATGGTGGCGACCGCCGGCACCGGCACCACAGGCTCGATGATGATGTCGCGGAAGGTCACGGGAGATTGCGTTCGGTCTTAAGCATCCGTGTGGACACAAGCTGCCTTTCTCCCTCTCCTTGGGGAGAGGGCAGGGGTGAGGGAGAACGGCGCGAAGCTCCACACGCACGCTTTCGGATTTGGCTCGCTTCGTTCTCATGCTGCCAGTCGTTTGAAGAGAAGTTGCAGGCAAAGTTCAAGCGCGAAGAACGCGAGTGCGGCGAAGACGAACTAGTGGAAGCGGTGTTTGCCTTGCACGAGCTGTTTCAATTCCTCCTAGCAGCCTGTCGGACTTTAAAACCAGCTCCTTGAGTGGACCTTGCAGCGGCGATGAGCGGCGATGGATGAGCTGGGGGAAAACTCCTGCCTTTGGCTCGGGGTCGGTGTGGATTTGAGTTCGCCCGAGCCGAATTCCTGATTTTGGGCTGCGGCAGGGGCTTTCCCGTGCTCTTTATCGCGCCACCGCGAAGGTTTTGCGCCTGAAGAGCCGCTTGAGGTTGTAACTCACGCAGACCAACGTCCATTCCAGTGATGCTTTCTCCCAACCCCGCAGCCGGAAGCGCCGGAAGCCCATGATTTCTTTGATGATCGCGAACACCGGCTCCACCGTTTGCTTGCGCAGTTTGTAAAGTGTCCGCCCCGCGCTGGTCTTCATCCGGTGCGCCATCCTTCGATGGTGCGGGAGCCGAAGCGGCCGGTGGCGTGGCAATAGACCAGGAGGGCCAGCCTCATCGTGGGGGGATACTGCTCGCTGCCGGTGCCACGATGATTGACGCGGAAGTGGGCGGTGGGGATTTGCTCGAGGGCATTCAGGATGAAGTGGATGCGATGCTCGGCGGGCAGCCAGTCGCGCAGGTCGCAGGGCAGGAGCATCTGCCTCTGGCGGTCGAGGTTGACGAAACGGACGGGCATGGATTTTGAACCCCGGCCAACGGAAAAAGTTGCGCGCTAAGTCCGACAGGCTGCTAGGAGAAGGAAGCACCAGTGCCTCCGTTGTCGCCACCAGAGGAAATGGCCGAGGGCAAGCAGGAGCCAGAGAGTCACAGAGGCAATCAAGGCCAGATGGACGCATCCGAGGTCAGGCATGCTTCAATACGCCTTCTCCTTCACCGTCTTCAGCAGCTCGGCGGTTATTTTCGGCGACTTCTTGCCCGCTCCAGTTGCCCGGTAGTTCGTGATGACCTTGTGTTGCAGGACCGATGGGGCGACCGCACGCACATCGGCGGTCTCAGCGGAGATGCGGCCTTGGAGCAACGCCAGCGCCTTCGCGCCGAGGATGAGATACTGCGAGGCGCGTGGTCCGGCACCCCCATTCGATGAAGTCCCGCGCGCTGCTGGGCGAGCCGTTGCGGCCCGGACGCGTGGCCCCGACAAGGTCCACCTCGAACTCGATGACGTGGTCCGACACCGGCGCGGCCCAAACGAGCTGCTGGACTTGCAGGATTTCCTCGCGCGTCACGCAGGGCGTGAGCGTGGGCATCTGGTTCAGAGTCGTGCGCCGGACGATTTCGATTTCCTCGTGCTTCTCCGCTTAGTCGAGGTGCAGCGAGAACATAAAGCGGTCAAGCTGCGCCTCCGGCAACGGATACGTGCTTTCCTGCTCGATGGGGTTCTGTGTGGCGACGACGAGGAACGGGTCCGGCAGCGCGCGCGATTGCCGGCCGACCGTCACCTTGCGTTCCTGCATCGCCTCGAGCAGCGCGGCCTG
>SXTU01000223.1 GCA_005791875.1 Verrucomicrobiales bacterium | reverse complement strand
GCCCTTCCAGCCGCCGCCGTGGATGGCGAACACGAAGGGCGTGGGTTCGCTGGATTTGGCCTTCCAGAAATCCATCACGTGACGCTCATGCTCACCGTAGCGGATGCCCGACAGCGTGGGCTTGGGAACGTTGGGCGAATAAGCGACTGCAGTCGCCTCGGCAACCTTGGGCTCCGCCTTAGCCTTGGGGGGTTCCTGGGCGGCCAGCGGAGTTAGCACCAGAGCGATGAGGAGGGTGAGGGTGCGTTTCATTTCAATTTCTTGCGTTCTTTTTCAGTCGCCGGAGTCTCTCCTCCTGATTGTCAGGGGAAGTGACCCAGTCCAGTTTCTGCCCATCCTGTAGCAGAGCTAGCGAGCTGATGCGGCCTTGCGCGCCACCCGTTTGGCGAACCTTTCCACGGTGATCACGCCGCGCTTGTGCAGGCCGCGCGCGATGATCTCGTGCTCGTCGCGCACATCGAACTGGAAATCAATCGCCTTGCCCTCCGAACCGATGACCCGGGTGGTGATGGTCACATTCTGACCGAGCGGGGTGGGGGCGAGGTGACGGATCTCGATCTCGCCGCCGACGGTGCGCTCATTCTCGTCGAGGAACGGATACATGGACTCGCGCGCGGTGCGTTCGATGAGTGCGACGAGGCGCGGCGTGCTCAACACGGCGGGCATGCCGCCCGTGGCGAAGTCGATGACGTGCTCCTGTGCGACGACGAATTTCATTTCGCCGACGGTGCCGATCTTGGGACGTGTCTTCATGCGGGGAGAACCACGAATGAACACCAACGAACACGAATGAAAGATTCCGAGGCGAAGGACCAACTGTCTGGGATTGCCACGAGTTCAAGTCGCTCGGCCCTGCCCAGTTCGTCCCGCTCCCATTCGTGTCTATTCGTGTCCATTTGTGGTTGATGAATCAGTTTGTTCGGCAGCCCAGCGTGAGGAGCACGTTGGCCCACAGAGCTTGATCGCCAGTCTGGATGGTGAGGACATGGTCAGGCGACTCGACGTGTTTGTAGAAATCCCACTTCGAGATGGGATCGATGTTCGCCGTGACGCCGGCTTCCTTCGCGATGGCGCGGAACTCGGCCCACGCGGGTGGCTCGCCGAACTTCGCGTAGGCGTCGTCCGCCGGGATGCCCATGGTGTTCACGAAGTCCACCGGCACGGCGCTCAGGAGCGCGCGGAGCGCCTGCGCCACGGTCACGCAGCCGGGGGCGAGGTTTAAGCAGACCAGCTCGGCGTTCGGCCCCTTCTTGGTCGAGGCGGGGTAGTTGCCGTCCGCGATCAGAATCTTCGCGTGATGGCCGGCCTGCGCACAAATGCGAAGGATGTCGGGGTGGAGGAGTTGGGTTTTGAGCATGGGGAAAAAGCGTTTAGCGGTCAGCGGTCAGCATTCGGTAACTCGCCATCGTCTGCGCCGCCGCCGTTTCTGCGTCCGGCAGAGGGAGGATTTCTGCGGAGAGGTAGCCCGCGTAGCCGATGTCTTTCAGCGCGGCGCCGATGGGTGCGGCGTCTGTGTGGCCGAGGCCAATGGCGCGGCGGTTCGAGTCGGCGAAGTGGACGTGGCCCACGAGCGCGCCGGTCTGGCGCAGCGACTCGGCGAGGTTCTGCTCTTCAATGTTCATGTGGTAGAGGTCGCAGAGGAGCCGCACGTTCTTCAAGCCGTGCTGCATGACGAACGCAGCGGCGTCGGCGTTCCGGTTGAAGAGGTTCGTCTCGTAGCGGTTCAGCGGCTCGTAGAGGAGCACTTGCCCGTGCGCGGCGGCGCGTTCGGACAACGCCGTCAGCTCCTCCGCCAGCCACGCGAGCGCCTGCTCGCGGGAGACGGTGCTCTCCCAGCGGCCTTGCATGGAGCCGATGATGGTGGGCGCGCCGAGGTAGCCGGCGAGGTTGATGATGCCGTAGATGAACTCGCGGGCCTTGGCGCGCACGGCGGGCTCGGGGTCGGTGAGGCGGAGCTTGTGCTTCACCCAGCCCGCACCGGTGCCGACGGCGGCGACCTTGAGAGAATGCTTCTCCATCAGCGCACGTGCCGTGCCGATGGACACCGCGTTGGCCGCCGGCGGAAAAATCTCAACCGCGTCAAAGCCGTGCCGCGCGGCAGCGGCGAACCCGGCGGCGAGGTCGTCCCAATACACGAACGGGCCGCCGCGCGCTTCAGGGACGAGGGAGATGGTGATGGCTGACTTCATAGTTCTTTCTTAGCCACAGATTGAACACAGATTCGCTGTGTCGCTGCCACTCTGTGTCCGGTCTGTGGTTCATCCGTGGCCCAAGACTTAGCCTATAAACAACGGCTTCAGGTGCCGGTCGTAGAGATTCTCCGTCACGTTCTTCGCGACGATGGTTTCGTTTGCCTTCAGCAGGTCCGTGTAGCGCGTGCCAGCCTTGGCCGCGAGCTTGAAGGAGACGTGCAGGAGCTGGCGGATGTGGGCGTTGAAGCCGGGGTGGCCGGGGATGTGCCGGATGGCGCTGGCAAGCTGCGGGCCGGTCCAGATGTTCACCACGTCAGCGCTGGGGAGTTTGGCGCGGTCGATGTCAATGACGCTGGCGTAGGGCGCGCACAGCTCGTCCACATGCGCGAGGGCGTAGGCGTAAATCTCCTTGGCCAGAGCGAGTCCATCGCCGCCCGCCTCGGCGAGGCCGATGAGTTCCTCCAGCCAAGTCGTGCCGGCGGTCTTGAGGTGGACGCCCGCACCGGTGCGCTGGAGCGCGCGGCGGATGATGGGGTAGAGGCTGAACTTGTCGCTGCCGCTGTGGACGCTGAGTTTCAGATTCGCCGGCAGTCCGTAGGCTTTCACGGCGTGCGCGATGACGGCGAGGTCGTCGTTAAACTCCCGCTCGAACTGCGCAAGGTCGCCGACGTAGTCCACGCCCTTGTTGAAGCGCCCGGTGAACTTCGGCGCGATGGTCTGCGGGTAAACGCCGGCGTCGGAGAGGAGCGCGAGAATGATGAGCAACTCCGGCGGCGTCTGCGGCGAATCAGTCTCGTCCATGGAGACTTCGGCGATGAACTTCTTCGCGCCCTTCGCTCGCTTGATGTGGTTGGAAATCTGGCCCGCCTCCCACGTGGCGCTGAGGTATTTGCGCGCGATGGCGGCGACGCCAGCCGCGTCCGTCTGAAAAGGCTCGGCGATCCCCGCGATGGTCACGGTGCCGATGAGCTCGGAATGCTTGGCCAGAAACCGATCGACGTAGCGGTCTTCGGGTGGTTTCCCGATGCTGTCGGCCACATCAATGGTGAAGAAATCCGAGCACGGCAGAAACCTGTCCACGGTCTCCATGCGGATGTGGTCGGCGTCCACATGCCAGCCGCCGGTCCAATTCAGCTCCTTCACCGCAGCCTGCGCGGCATCGAAGACGCTCTGCGGGTGCGAGCCAATGAACGTGTGCTCACGGTTGGACTTGTTCCAGACGGGCACGACCGCGACGCCCTGGGTGGCGGCGAGTTGGAAGGCGTGGAGCTGCGCCTTGGCCTGATGGGCGAAACGGTCGCCCACGCCGATGGTGAATTTCTCTAGTGTCAGCATGTGAGACGGAGTGTGCGGTGAACGCAGCGGGCGATGAAGTGCAAAGTGCGAAGTTCACCCCAGCACCAGCGCGATGGCCGCCATCATCAGCGCCGCGCCGGCCAGCCGCCAGCGCAGCACGCGCACGCCGAGGTGCTGCTCCTTATTCGCGAACCAGTGGCCGATGGCCCACACCGCCACCACGCTCCACAACCCGCGCGAGCTATAGATGACGTTCGCCCGCGCCGCGTTGCCGAAGTGCGCGATGGTGCTCACGAAGATGACCGATTGCAGCCCGATGCCTGCGCAGCCGCCCAGCAACCACGGCCACGCCGCACGCGGGATGGCTCGTAGCGGCGCGTGGAAGAACGGCACAAACACGAGGCTGAACAGCGCTGTGAATGCCAGCATCACCGGCAGGAACCGCCCCAGCCCCCACGCCGGCGACCACTTCTGCACCAGCACGTCGAAGATAGCGAACATCGTGGCCGAGCTGCCGGCGTAAAGGATCGTGCGCCCGACATGGTGGTGCGCCACGCTTTCGTTGCGGTTGAGCAGTGCAATGGCTGCTGAACTCAGCACCGCCGCGCCCCACAGCGTCGGTGACACGCCGGACGTGAGCAACAGCTTGGTGAACACGGCGACGAGGATGATTTTCAAGCCCATCACTGGCGTGGCCACCGAGACATCGCCGTGCTGGAGCGCGAGAAAGTTGAGCAACTGGCCAAGCAGGAAGAACACCGCCACGAGCGCTGGTTGCCAGAGGAGTTCGGGATGAATCGTGCCGCCGAAGGGCAGCAGCAGCGAGAAGATGACGGCGGCGATGATGTTGCCGAGAAACGCCGTGCGCCAGATGCCCACGCCGAACTCGGACGCGCGCTTGACCAGCAGCGCGCCCGCGACATAGACCATCGCGGCCAGCAGCGGCAGCAGAACGGGCAAGAGTTTGCTCATCGCAACCCTCCTCCGAGAGCTGGCGGTCCGGAGCAAGCGCGCACGGACAGCCTACGCGCTTTTCCTCTCCCCCATCGGGGGAGAGGGCAGGGTGAGGGGGCGACGGCACGGAGTAGCGGCAGGTTTGAAATCGCCGAAATGATTGAGCGATTACTGCCGCCGGTTATCCCGGAAGACTTCGCTGCCCGATGCCCCCTCACCCCGGCCCTCTCCCCCGATGGGGTAGAGGGAGACGGGCTGCGGCGCACGAAGCCGATTGGGAAACCCTCACTCATAGGGCAGATGAGCGGGCTCATTTCCCGTCCGGCAAGGGCACCTGCGACTTGTGCATGAGGTAGGCGAGCAGATCGCGCTGCTGCGCAGGTGTGAGAGCCTCGATCAAACCCTCCGGCATGATCGAGAGCGTGGATTCCTTGAGACTCGTCACGTCGCTGTGCTGGACGGTGGCGATCTCGGTCATGGTCTTGAGTGTGAGCGTGCGCTCGGTGCGCGCGGTGACGAGGGCGTTCAGCGTGCGGCCGTCCTTGAGGTTCACCACCATCATGCGGAAGTCGGCGGTTACGACGCCGCTGGGGTCCACGAGGTTGTCGAGCAGGTAGTCAAGATTGTCGCGGCCCGCGCCGGTCAAGTCCGGGCCGACTTCGCCGCCTTGGCCGTAGAGGCGGTGGCAATTCGCGCAGGCTTGGTTGAACAGCGCGCGGCCCGCGCCTTTGTCGGCCTTGGCGAGCGCGTCGGGCGTGAGCTGGGTCTTCAACTTCGCGATGAGCGCACGCTTGTCCGCCGCTGCCTCGCGCAACTCGCCCCAGGCCTTGCCAAGCTCCTCGTTCAGCGCCGCGTCGTTAAAGCTGCGAATCTGCCGCGCGTGGAAAGCGGACACGTCCGCGCGCGGCAGCCGACCGGCGGCCAACTCGGCCAGCAGCGCCCTCGCGGACACGGGCCGTGAGACCAGCGTGTCCATCACAGCGGGGCGCTCGCTGGGGTGGAAGCTGCGGTAGCTCTTGGCAAGCTTTTCGCCGATGGCCGGGTCATCGAACTGAGCGAGACCGCGCACGGCGACGGCGTTGAGGAAGCGCACGGAGAGAAGTTGCTCGCAGACCACGCGCAAGTCCGACGGGCGGCTCTCGATGAGCGTTTGCAGCGCGGCCTTGCGGGCGTTCATGTCCGCGTCCTTGGCAAGTGCGACGCGCTTGACCTCGTCGAGCGCGCGGCCATCGCCGAAGACGACGCTCAAATCTCGCGCGCGGTCGCGGAGCGCGGAGTTGGCGGACTTCTCAACCAGCTTGGCGAAGGCGTCCCACGCGCTCGGCTTGGTGGCCTTGCGCCAGCCGGCGAGGCCGTCGGCAAGGCCGGTGAGAATGTCGCTCTGGAAAGCTTCGCCTTTCGCGGCGGCGAGGAGGAGCAGGTTGTTGACGTGCGCCGGCTGCTTCTCGATGTCTTCCGCCAACCGCCGCGCGATGAGCCGGCGTGTGAGTGGGAGTTCGCAGAATTTGGCGATTTTCGACAAAGCATCCGGCTGGCTTTCAGCCAGCGGAATGAGGCCATACCAGATGAGCGCGGGGAGATTGTGGTCAGCAGCGTCCTCTTTGTGCGCGACGAGCGGCACGGCGAGTTCGAGGCGCTGATTGACGGGCAGGCGCTTCAACGCCGTCGCCAGCGCAAGCCGCACCAGGCCCGAGCCATCCTCGCGTGCGAGGCGGCTCAACTCCTGTCTGGTAGCAGCCGACGTGAGGAGGCTCTTACTGGTTGCTGACTGATGATTGTCATTTGTGGATTGAGAATGGAGCCTCCCCACGTCGGCTGCTACCGGGCGCTGGCTGATCACAGTGTCAAGCGGCCAGTCGTCGGTGAGCAGGCGGACGGCCCAGGTGCGGAGGTGTTCGTTCGCGCGGCGGGTTTGGGCGAGGAGGAAGGATTCGTCCGTCGCGCCCAGCACGTAGAGCGACCACAGGGCGCGGAGCTGGTGAACCGGGTCTTTCGCCGTCGCGAAGAGCGCACGTAGGTCTTTCGTGTCGACGCCCAACTCGGCGGGCTTCGCCGCGCGGTCGAGCAGTTGCAGCCGCGCTTGGCGGGCGAACCACTCGTTTGTGTGCGTGTGCAGGCGGACGAGTTCGGCGATGCTGAGTTTCGTGAGGTCGGTGACGGCGGGGTGCTTCGGTTCACCGTAGGTAATTTTGTAGATGCGGCCACTGGTCCGGTGGACGCCGTTGTTTTCGTGGCACTCGCCGGTGTCGCTCCAGTCGGCCACATACACGCCGCCGTCGGGGCCGTAGGTGAGTTCCATGCCACGAAACCACTTGTCCGTCGCAATGAACATGTCCGGCCCGTGCTTGCCGACGTAGCCGGAACCCTTGCGTTCGAGGATTTCCTGGTTCGCGCGGCGGCCGTGCATGTTGAGCGTGAAGAGCCGGCCGCGATGCTCGGCGGGCCAGTTGTCGCCTTGGTAAATCATCATGCCGATGTGCGCGTGGCCGCCGCCGAGCGCGTCCGCCACGCCGTCGCGGGACTTCGTCCAGTCGCTCGCGGTGTCGAAGTGCCAGTGGTCCGCGTGCTGGTCGATCAGCGCGTAGGTGCGCGGGTTCGGGTCAATCGTGTGCGGGCGGACGTAGTGCGCGCCAGTGATGTGGTGCCAGAGATGGCCGTTGACGGTGTTGATGAAAAACAGCTCGCCGTGCACGTCCCAGTCGTGGCCCCACGGGTTTGTGCAGCCGGAACTCAACGCCTCGAAGACCCTCCGCGTCGGATGATAACGCCACATCGTGCCGCGCAGCGGAATGCGCGCGTCCTTCGGCGTGCCGGGCGCGCCGATCTCACCGGGAGCCGACGCGCCGCAGCGTCCGTAAAGCCATCCGTCCGGGCCGAAGCGCAGGCCGTTGGCGTAGTTATGGTAGTTCTCGGCTGGCGGCGTGAAGCCATCGAGCACGACCTCGGTTGGGCCGGTCGGTTTGTCGCCGCCGTTCGCAGTCGGGATGAAGAGCAACTGCGGCGGGCACATCAGCCACACGCCGCCGCGCCCGACCTCGACGCTTGTGAGCATCTGCACGTCGTCGGTGAAGACCTTGCGCGAGTCGAAGCGCCCGTCGCCGTCCTTGTCCTCGAGGATGAGCACGCGGTCGCGCAGGCGCAGCTCGAACTTCCGGGTGCGCTCGGCGTAGGTGTAGTTTTCGGCCACCCAGAGCCGTCCGCGCGCGTCCCACGCGAGCGCGATGGGGTTCTGCACGTCCGGTTCGGCGGCGAAGACTGTGGCCTTGAAGCCCGGCGGCAGCTTCATCTGCGCGGCGACTTGGGAGGCAGGCAACGCAGCGGAGTTCGTATCCGGCTCCGAGTTGAAGGGCGCGGGAAAGTCGGCGAGCGCGGGCAACGCGGCGAAAAGGGCGGTGACGAGCGGAAGCATGAACTTCATTGCGGCTCTGAGTCTGCCGCTGCGGTGGGAGCGCGGGCAACCCGCAAAGGCGGCGTTCAGACTCGACGCAACGATACAGAGGAATCCGGGTGGAACGGGCCACCGGCCCGTTGCGGCGGGCGACCCGCCAGCCGCTTGAACTGCGCCCAGGACGTCCGATTTCTCCGCTCATTAGCTGTGCCGAAACTCGGCGGCAAGTTGCCGCCGAGAACGGGCCGGTGGCCCGTTTCACCCTGATCCAATCGAATAGTTCCGGTTCAATCGTTGGCCCAGATTGCCTTGATTGACCGCGAGGAAACTCCGTCACACTCTCCCACCATGAACGCCATTAGCGCCACCACCTCCCCTGCCCTCTCGCGTCGCCAGTTCACCAAGGCCGCCGTCGTCTCGGCCGGCGCGGTGCTGGGTTTCCCTGCCGTTCTCAGCGCGCGCAATCCGAACGACAAACTCGCCATCGCCATCATCGGCGCGGGCGGACGCGGGGCGTCCAACACCGGCGGCGTCGCACCCACCGAATACATCGCCGCGCTCTGCGATGTGAACCAGCGCAACCTCGACGCCGCGAAGGTCAAGCACCCGCAGGCCGCGAGCTTCACCGACTTCCGCAAGCTCTTCGACCACGCGAAGGACTACGACGCCATGGTGGTCAGCACCTGCGAGCACACGCACGCCTTCGCCACGATGCTGGCCCTCCAGACGGGCAAGCACGTGTATTGCGAGAAGCCCCTCACCTACAATATCTACGAGGCGCGCAAGGTCCGCGAAGCCGCCGCCGCCCGCCCGAAGCTCGCCACGCAGATGGGCATCCAGATTCACGCGTCGGAAAACTACCGGCGCGTGGTCGAGCTGATTCAGAGCGGAGCCATCGGTGGCGTGCGCGAAGTCCACGTGTGGGTCTCGCGCGCGTGGGGTTTGCAGAGTGCCGAGGCGGCGGCGCGCAACAAGGACATCGTCAACGTGACCGACCGGCCCAAGGACGCGTCGCCAATTCCTGCTGGCTTGGACTGGGACTTGTGGCTTGGCCCCGCGCCGGAGCGGCCGTTCAACGAAGTCTATTTCCCCGGCCCCAAGTGGTATCGCTGGTGGGACTTCGGCAATGGCACGATGAGCGACCTTGGCTCGCACATGAACGACCTGCCCTTCTGGGCGCTCAAGCTCAAGGCCCCGCTGACCATCGAGGCGTTCGGCCCGCCCGCGCACCGCGAGATCGCGCCCGCCTCCATGCACGCGACCTACGAATACGGCCCGCGCGAGGGAATGCCGCCGGTGAAGCTCACCTGGTATCAGGGCGAGGACAAACCAAAGCTCTGGACCGAGAACAAGATTCCGCAGTGGGGCAACGGCCATCTCTTCGTCGGCGACAAGGGCATGCTGCTCTCCGACTACGGCAAGTATCTCCTGCTGCCGGAAAAAGACTTCGCGGACTTCAAACGCCCCGAGCCGACCCTCCCGCGCGTGAAGAGCCACTACGACGATTGGCTCACGGCCTGCAAGAACGGCACGCAGTCCAGTGCGAACTTCGAGTATTCTGGCTGGCTCACCGAGGCGAACCACCTCGGCAACGTCGCCTATCGCGTGGGCAAGAAGATCGAATGGGACCCGGTGAACCTGCGCGCGAAGAACGCGCCCGAGGCCCAACCCTTCATCCAGCGCGCGTATCGCAAGGGCTGGTCGCTGGCCTGAGTTCGGGATCCGCCGACCTCACGCGGCGCCGACGACACACGCGTCTCTACGCCGCCTGCTCGCCAGGCATCGGCAGAACTTGTAGCGGGATGCGGGCGATCATGGCGCCGTCGATCGTGATGTCTATGGAGTATTGTCCCGGCTTCTTGAAGCTCATCCCCTGCATGTTGAAGACCAGGTTCACCGTGGCGAAGAACTGGTTGTCAGGCAGGCGGATCTCCAGCGGCGTCTCGATCTTCGGCAACAGGCTCTGACCATCGTCGTCAATCAGGTTCACGCGCAAGGTGTGCTTCCCTTCGTCCGTGTCGCGGAAGATGATGCGCAATGCCACGGAGCAGAAGGGGTGCTGCGCGGGGAACTGGCGGACGAGGATCGTGTCGAACGCGCCGATGAGGCAGAGCTTACCGCCGTAATCCGCCGCCGAGTCGCACAGGCTCGCAATCTGGACATCCATGCCGGGACTATCCTCCCCTCGGCTTGGTTGACGAGGAAAAATCTGGGGCCGCTACCGCTTCACCGGCCCGATCGGCTCACGGGAGATGACCACGTCATCAATGAAGACGTGCATGTCGCTGGGGGCGGTCCAGGTGCCGCCGTAGTAGAGGTTGAGCCAGACCATTTCGATCTTGAGCTTGTCCACGGCGCGCATCCGCACGTCGGTCTTCTCGAACGCGAGCTTGCCATCCACCCAGCCGCGCATCACGCCGTCGGGCTTTCCAGGGGCGTTAAGCTTCACGTGCTGTTCGAGGCAATACCAGCGGTTGTTGTCCAGGAAACCGAGGCCCTCGCGCTCCCATATCCATTGCGAGCCATACTTGCCCTTCATGTCCATGTGATAGGCGTAGAAGCCCACGGGCGTCTTGCCGTCCTTGCGCCCCTCGAACTGCCCGCGCGCGGACCAGCCATCGGTGCCGTCCACGGGCCGCCCGCCCCAGCCGGCCTTGCCGTAGGTGCCCGCGATGCCAGGGAACTTGCCGCCGCGCGTGGCCGTCCAGTCGTCGCCGAGCCGCACGTAGTAGCGGAAGTAAATCTCCTCCGGCTCGGAGCCGTGCTGGCGCTGGAAACGATACTCGATGCTCGTGCCGTAGTGGTCGCCCTGATTGACCTTCACGCGCAGCGCCTTGCCCGAGTGCGACGCGAACTTCCGATCCGGGTCGGTGGTGACGAGTTCGCAATTGCGCGGCAGCTCGCGCGCGCCCCAGGCCTTAAACCAGTCCGCCGACTCGAAGTCGCATATGAAGAGGATGGCGTTGGTGGACGCAGCCTTGGCCGCTGTCTGGGCATGAAGCGAGAAGGAGGAAACCCCAGCGAGAAAGGTGGCCAGCAGGATTGAACTGTTCACTTCACTCCCCTTTCATGCACCACCTTGCCGCCCACCACCGTGACTGCGGCACGGATGTCCTTCATCTTCTCCTCGGCGCAAGTGAGTAAATCTTCGGTTAGAATCGCAAGGTCGCCGAGCTTGCCGACCTCGATGGAGCCTTTTCGCTTCTCGTCGAAACTCAGCCAAGCGGCGTCGCGCGTGACCATGCGTAACGCCTCCTCGCGCGTGACGCGCTGGTCCGTGCCGAAGACCTGGCCGCCTTCGGTCTTGCGCGTGACGGCGATTTGCATCGCAAGGAACGGGTTGAAGGGATTGAGCGCCGAGTCCGGGCCGAAGCCTTGCATGTGGTCGGAGTTCAGCGCCACCTTCACGCCCGCGCGCTGCCACGTCTGCACGCCGATGAAGCCGGCTAGGCGGTCGCTGCCCAGCGCGTCGGCCAGCGTGTCGCCGTCCTTGAAATACCAGGCGGGCTGCGTGTCCACGCACACGCCGAGACGGGCGGCGCGCTTCGCGGTTTCCTCGTGCGGGAAGTAGGCGTGGATGAGCGTGTAGCGGCGCGGCGCGACCGGACTATCGGCGTTCGAGGCCTCGACTGCGTCGAGCACCGCGTCCACGCCCCCGTCGCCGGTGACGTGCGACGACATCTGCCAGCCGAGCCGGTGGCCGGTGCGGATGATGTTCTTGAGCTTGTCCGGCGTGATGCGCAAATCGCCGCGATACGCGGGGTCGCTGATGCCGTAAAGCGCGTGCGAGGACTTCGGATACGGCTCGCGCATGAAGGCCGTGCCGTAGAGCGCGCCGCCGTCCACGCCGACCTTGAGCGGGCCGACGCGCACCCAGTCGTCGCCGTCGCCGGTCTTGAACGGGATGGCGCGGATGGCCTTCTCGGTGCCCTCGACCGTGCCGTCCGTGCCGAGGCCGATGGTGACGGTCACGCGCGTGGTGAGCCGGCCCGCCGCCTTAAGCTTCTCGTAGGTGCGGAAGCTCTCCACGTTCGAGTTGCGCTCGAAGATGCTGGTGATGCCCACGTCGTTGTAAACGCCCAGCAGTTTCACCAGCGAATCGTGATACTGCTCGTCCGGCACGCTGCGCGCGGGCAGGAACTTCACGAGCAACGCGGTGCAATTCTCCAGCAGACCGGTCAGCGCGCCATCCGGGCCGACGTGAATCTTCCCTTTGCCCGGCGGCGGCGTGTCCTTCGTGATGCTCGCGGCGCGGAGGGCGGCGGAGTTGAGCACCTGCAACGAGCGGTTGGCGTATTGCCAGGTGAAGACGGCGGGATGGTTGGGCGCGGCGGCGTCGAGGTCCGCACGGGTGGGCAGGCGGCGCTCGCGGATGCGCGTCACGTCCACGCGCGGCAACTGAATCCAGGCCCCCGGCGCGCTCGTGGCAATCTTGCGGCGGACCCAGTCCTGAATCTCCCCAATCGAACCAAGCTGGACGAACGGCTGGTTCAACTCTCCCCGCGCCGCGCCCGTGGCGTGGACATGCGTCTCAATCAAGCCCGGCAACACCATCCGGCCCTTGGCATCAATCACGCGCGTCCCGGTGCCGATGAACTTGCGCGCCTCGTCATTGGCCCCCACGGCGACGAACACGCCCTCCCGCACCGCGACGGCGGCGACCCGCCGGGATGCGGCGTCCATCGTGAGCATCTTGGCATTGAGCACGACGAGGTCGGCGGGCTTCTCGGCGGCGGGAGCGTTTGCGCCCGGCCAGCACGCGGCGAGCAGGGCAAGGACGGCGGAGCAGGAGAATTTCATGGCAGCGTGCGATGCGGGTCAAGTTTGGTTGCCTGCGTTGGACGGAGCATCTAGGAACGCGCCTCACTCGTAGCGCAGCGACTCGACAGGGTCGAGATTCGCGGCCTTGATGGCGGGGTAGGTGCCGAAGGCGATGCCGACCACCGAGCAAATCGCCAGGCCGATGATGGCCCAGTCCACGGGGAAGACGG
>SXTU01000030.1 GCA_005791875.1 Verrucomicrobiales bacterium | reverse complement strand
GCTGGCCGAGTGGTTCACCGCGCCGGAGAATCCGTGGTTCGCGCGCAACCTCGCCAACCGCCTGGCCGCACACTTCCTCGGGCGCGGCGTCATCGAGCCGGTGGACGACGTGCGTGCAACGAACCCGCCGGGCAACCCCGCGTTGCTCGACGCCCTCGCGCGGGTGGTCACGGATTCGCGCTTCGACCTCAAGCAATTCATCCGCACGCTCGCGGCGTCGCGCACCTATCAACTCTCCGCGACGCCGAACGACACCAACGCGCAGGACGAGCAGAATTACTCCCGCGCCCTCTTCAAGCGCCTGCCCGCCGAGGTGCTCTTCGACGCCGTCTGCCAGGTGACGGGTGTGCCGGAGAAGTTCGACGGCGTCCCGAGCGGCACGCGCGCCATCCAACTCTGGGACAGCCAGACACAGCACTACTTCCTGAAACTCTTCGGGCGCCCCGTGCGTGTGACGGCGTGCGAGTGCGAGCGCAACAGCGAGGCGAGCATCGCGCAGGTCCTGCACCTGCTGAACTCGCCGAACCTCCAGTCCAAGCTGTCGCACGCCAACGGCCAACTCGCGCGGCTCGTCGCGTCGCACCCGGACAACGCGAAATTGGCCGACGAGCTTTACCTGACTTTCTTCAGCCGCATGCCGACGGCCACCGAGCGGCAACTGGTGGCGAAGCACCTCGCGGCCAGCCCCGACCGCCAGCAGGGCGTCGAGGATTACGCCTGGAGCCTGTTGAACGCGGTTGAGTTTGTCTTCAACCACTGAAGGCGGCACCCTTGGCACGCATTGCCTATGAAGATTCTCGTCGCCGATGACTCGCGGGTTTCGCGCAACCTGCTCCGCTCCATCCTGGAGGAACTCGACTTTGAGGTGCTCGTCGCCGAGAACGGCCTGGAGGCGTGGAACATCTTTCAGCGCGAGGAAATTTCCCTGCTCATCTCGGACTGGGAGATGCCGGAGATGGACGGTCTGGAGCTGTGCCGCCGTGTCCGCACCGCCGCCGCCGCCAGCCGGCCTGGCTACACTTACATCATGATGGTGACGGCGCTCGACGGGATGAAGAACTTCGTCACCGGCATGGCAGCGGGCGCGGATGATTTCATCGTGAAGCCCTTCGAGCCAGAGGTGCTGCGCTGCCGCGTCCGAGTCGCGCAGCGCGTGCTGGCGATGCAGCATGAGCTACGGACGTTCGCCGCCGCCCTGCCCTTCTGCGGCGCGTGCGACATGATACAAAGCGACGCGGGCAGCACGCAGCGGCTGCATGAATTCGTCGGCTCGCGTCCGGAGTTGAAGCAGGTGCTGGGGACGTGTCCAGCGTGCGCAGCAAAGGCATGAGGGCAAAATCCGTTGCCCACCGCTTTGGCACCGCGCTATCGTCCCACACTCTCGTGACCAAGCAATTGTTCATCCCGCTGCTGTCCGCTGCCCTGCTCGCTGGCTGCAATCCGCCCGAGGCGCCCAAGGGCGGCAAAAAGGACGGCAAGGCTGCGGCCACGCTGCCGCCGCGATCCGTGCAGGCGGCTTCGGCCGAGTCGCGCCCGATGGAGCGCGCGGTATCCGTGATCGGTGCGCTCGCGGCGATTGACCAGGCCACCCTGAGCGTGAAGGTCAGCGGACGGCTCCAGAGCCTGAGCGTGGACCTCGGCACCCGCGTGAAGAAGGGCGAACTCGTCGCGCAAATCGAGTCGGTGGATTACGAGTTGAAGCTCCGGTCTGCCGAGGCATTGCTCGCGCAGGCCCGCGCGCGGCTCGGACTGCCGCTCGCCGGCACCGATGACACCGTGAAGGCGGAGGAGACCAGCACCGCGCGGCAGGCGAAGGCGTCGTTGCTCGAATCGCAGAAGCAGCGCGACCGCACCCGCGAACTGGCCAAGCGCGGCATCAGCTCGCAGGCGGATTTGGAAGTTGCCGAGGCAAATTACGAAATCGCCTTCAACCGACACCTTGAGGCGCTCGAAGACATCCGCCAGCGCCAGGGCGTGCTGCAACAGCGCCGCGTGGACGTGGAGATCGCACGCCAGCAGCTCGCGGACACGAAGATTGTCGCGCCCTTCGACGGCATGGTGCAGGAGCGCAAGGCCAGCCCCGGCGAGTTCCTCAACACCGCCGCGCCCATCGTCACACTCGTGAAGGTGGATCCGCTCCGGCTCCGCGTGGAAGTGCCCGAGCGCAACGCAACCGGCGTGCGGCCCGGCCAGAAAGTCCGCCTCACCATCGAGGGCGACACGAACAAATACACCGGCACCATCTCGCGCCTCAGCCCGGCCATCACGGACGTGAGCCGCATGCTCATCGTCGAGGCGGACATTCCCAACGCCTCCGGCCTGCTGCGCCCCGGCACCTTCGCGCGCGCGGACATCGTGCTGGCCGAGGCGGAACCGGCCACGACCATTCACAAGGATGCGCTCATCACCTTTGCGGGCATGGAGAAAATCTTCCTCGTGAAGGAGGGCAAGGCGGCGGAGAAGAACATCGCCGTCGGCCGGCGCGCAGGCGACTTCATCGAGGTGCTCGGCGGTCTCAAGCCTGGCGACGTCGTGGTGTTGAATCCCGGCAGTTTGCAAAACGGCCAACCAGTCACCGTGGATGCCTCCGGTCAGTCGCCAGCGATGAAAACTCCCGCTGCAACGAAGTCGGGGAAGAAAACGTAGTGAACACGAGGCACATGACTCGACACCGCAGCTTCTTCTCCCTCTCCCTCACTGGGGGAGAGGGCTGGGGTGAGGGGGATTGGCGCACAGCAGACCAGGGCACAGTCGAGGTCAGGCCCGTATTCCAGAGTTTTTCTCCATCCCCATCCCCCGCTAGTCCGCCCGCCCGCCCCCTCACCCTGACCCTCTCCCTCGATGGGGGAGAGGGAAGTCGCCTTCGCACTGCACAGGGTGCCGTTCAAGCATTCATCGCACACCGCTGATTCCGCCTTGCAAAAGCTCGCTGAAATCTCCATCCGTCGGCCCGTGTTCGGCACGATGATCGTGCTGGCGCTGGTGGTCGTCGGCGCGGCAGGCTACCTCAAGCTCGGCGTGGACCGCTCACCGCCGGTGGACATCCCGCAGATTTACGTCGGCACGCGGCTACCGGGCGCGTCGCCCGTCGAGGTTGAGTCGCTCATCTCCCAGCCCATCGAGGAACAGGTCAACACCGTCGAGGGTATCACCGAGTTGCGCTCCATTTCCGGCGTCGGCAGTTCCTTCGTCATCATCCAGTTCGACCTCAGCCGCAAAGTCAGTGACGCCCTCGAAGATGTGCGCAACCGCGTCGCCACCATGGGCAACGAGCTGCCGCGCGACGCCGACCCGCCGCAGGTCACGAAGTTCGACACCGAGCGCAACGGCGTCATCTCCGTCTCGCTCTCCGGCGACCGCTCGCAGCGCGAGCTGACCGAGCTGGCTGACAAGATTGTCAAAGTGCAGCTCGAACGCGCTCTCGGCGTGGGCGAAGTGGAAATCAATGGTGGCCTCCAGCGCGCCATGAGCATCTGGGTGGACCCCGATCGGCTCGCGGCCTACCAGATTCCCATCACGCAGGTCCGCGACGCCATCGCGCGCCAGAACGCGAACGTCCCCGGCGGCAACGTCATCTCCAACGTCCGCGAGCACACGCTGCGCACCGTGGGCCGCCTCACCAGCGCGGCGGAGTTCAACGACCTCGTCATCACCACTGTCAGCAACTCCCCCGTGCGCGTCCGCGACATCGGCTGGGCGGAGGATGGCACCAAGGAGCAGCGCACCGTCTCGCGCCTCAACGGCCGCCCGTCCGTCACCCTCGTCGTCAAGCGCCAGGCCGACGCCAACACCGTCGAGGTCATCGAGGCGGTGAAGAAGAAACTCCCCGGCATTCAGGCGCAGCTCCCGGCGGACATCAAGTTCGAGGTCATCGAGGACCAGTCGCGCTACATCTACGAGGCCCTCCACGAAATCAACGTCCACCTCATCCTCGGCAGCGTCCTCGCGAGCCTCGTCGTCTTCGCCTTTATGCGGAGCTGGCGCGCGACGTTTATCGCGGCAGTGGCAATTCCCTGCTCGGTCATCTCCACCTTCGGCGTGATGTGGGCGCTGAACTTCACCCTGAACAGCGTCACCATGCTCGCGCTGGTGCTGATGGTCGGCATCGTCATTGATGACGCCATCGTCGTGGTCGAAAATATCTTCCGCTTCATCGAAGAGAAGAAGATGCACCCCTTCGACGCAGCACGGGAGGCGACGAAGGAAATCGGCACCGCCGTCCTCGCCACGACCTTGAGCCTCGTCGTTATCTTTGTGCCGGTGTCGTTCATGTCGAGCATCGCCGGACGGTTCCTCTACCAGTTCGGAATCACGGCGGGCGTGGCGGTGATGGTGAGTTTGCTTGTCTCCTTCACGCTCACGCCGCTGATGAGCGCACGGCTGTTCAACCTCGGACAAGTCAGCCAGACCGCCCACGGCGGGCCGAAATCGCGCGGTGGGTTCTACGGCTGGATGGAACGCCTCTACATGGCGGTGCTCGCCTTCTGCATGAGGTGGCGGTTCGCAGTGCTGGTATTGGCCATTCTCGTCATGGCCACCTCAGTGCCCCTCTATCAGGCGCTGCGGCAGGAGTTCACGCCCGGCAACACCGACGAGGGCGAGTTCGAGATCGGCCTCACCGCGAAGGAGGGCACCAGCCTCACGCAGATGGACGAAGTCGCGCTCATGGCCGAGCGCGAGTTGCGCGCGATGCCCCAGCTCCGCCTCGTGCAATGCGGCATCGGCTCCAGCCGAATCGGCGGCGCGAACACCGCACGGTTCTTCGTCCGCCTCGCGCCGCACAAGGAGCGCGTATTCATGTGGTCGCGGCTCGTGTCCCGCACGCCGATGGACGCCTTCAAGGGCAACTACTCCCAGCGCGACGTGTTGCAGGAAGTCCGCACCCGGCTTCGGAAAATTCCCGGCGTCCGCGTCTCGGCGCGGCCTTCCGGCGGCTCCATCAACCTCGGCGGGCCAAACTACGAGATTGATTTCTCCATCCTCGGCCCCGACCTCGAATCGCTTTCCAAAATCGCCGAGGAACTCCGCGCCCGCTCCACCGAGCTTGGCCTGGCCGACGCCGACACCACCCTCAAGCTCGACAAGCCCGAGTATCGCGTCCACGTCAACCGCGAGCGCGCCGCCGCGCTGGGCGTCTCCGTCGAGGACATCGCCATCGCCCTCCGCATCATGGTCGGCGGCGATGACCGAGCCTCGCGCTTCCGCGACGCGAGTGTGGGCGACGACTATGACGTTCAGCTCCGTCTCGCCGAGGGCAAACGCAACGACCGCGAGGCCATCACCCGCCTCTACGTCCCGCGCCGAGGCGGCGGCCTTGTGCGCCTCGACAACGTCGTGGACATCGTCGAGGGCCAGACCGCGTCACGCATTGACCGCCTCGACCGCCAGCGGCAGGTCAGCATCCGCGGCTCCATCCAGACCATGCGCGAGGAAGGCGGCGCGCTCGTCCCGACCGGCTACGCGATGAAGGACCGCTTGCAGACGCTGGAAACCGCGTTCAAGGAGCTGAACCTGCCCGCCACCTACAGCACCAAGATTTCCGGTCGCGGTCGCGAGCTGGAGCGCACCTTCTCCGAGTTCCTCTGGGCGTTCCTGCTCTCTGTCATCTTCATGTATATGATTCTCGCCTCGCAATACGAGAGCCTCGTTCACCCGTGCACCATCCTGCTCTCGCTGCCGCTCTCGCTGCCCTTCGCGCTCTTCTCGCTGTGGGCGACCAACAACACGCTCAACCTCTACTCCGCGCTCGGTCTGCTGGTGCTCTTCGGCGTCGTGAAGAAAAACGCCATCCTCCAGATTGACCACATGAACACCCTGCGCCGTGCCGGGTTGGAGCGCCTGCAAGCCATCATGGACGGCAATCGCGACCGCCTCCGCCCCATCCTGATGACCACGCTCACGCTGGTGGCCGGGATGATCCCACTCGCGCTCGGCACTGGCCCGGGAGCCGAGGAACGCCGCGCCGTGGCCGTCGTCGTCATCGGCGGACAAACCCTCTGCCTCCTACTCACGCTGCTGGTGACACCCGTGGTTTACTCCTACCTCGACGACCTCGCGCAAGTGTTCCATCGCAAGCACGCCAAGATGCAGACCCCCGCGCCCACGCCCGAGGCCATTGCGGCGAAGTGATGCGGTAGGGCCGGGCTGCTGCGCGGCTTCGTTAACCAACTTCAGCAAGGAAGCAATCCGGCCCCAACGCCTCCCGCACGACTTCCAACTGCCGCCGCGCCTTCGCCAACTGCCCCGCCCGCCGCGCCTCCTCGTTCGCGCCCGCAAACGCCCGCCGCTCCCCGCCCACCGGCAAAAACTCGTTCAACATGATGAGACTCCACTTGAGCGCGAGCATCGGGTAGGTGAGCCGCAGCCGTGCGGCAACGCCTTCCGCGCCGTCCAACCGCGCCAGCATCTCGCGCAGGAACGTGACGCGATGCTCAGTGGGCAGCGGCACTTCCGGGAGCAACAGCGCGTTCGCCAGCGTCTGTGCCGGGTCGTCCCAGCCGGCATACTCGAAGTCGAGGAACGTCAGCCGCCCGTCCGCGCGGCGGAGGACGTTGTGAAACCCGTGGTCCGCCGGACTCAAGGTGCGTTGCGCCAGCGGCAGCTCAGAGTCCAAGCCGACGCCGAGCTTGGGAGCCTGTGCTAAAAGGAACTCCCGCACCGCCGCCACCACCGGCACCAACTCGCGCTCCACGAACTGCCGCACCTCGGCAGGGACGCGGTGCGGCGCGTCCGGCTCTTGAGTCATTGCCGCGCGCACGCGGTTCAGCCGCCGATCCACATTTCCCCAGTAGCCGTTGAGCGTGAACGCGGCCTCGGAAGCGGGCGGCAATTTCTCCGCGCCCGGTTGCGTCCGCAGCCGCCACATCGCAGCGAGGAGGTCCGCGAGTTGTTGCACGTCCGCCGCCGCCACCTGCCCCGGCGCGACGCGCGCTCCGGCGACGAACTCGTAGACGCCAAGGTGCTGTCCGCGGCTCATCCGCAGCGGCTCAGCCACGCACCGCACGCCGTTCTGCCAGAGGAATTCCAGCACGCCATACTCCGTGCCGAGCCGGTCGCGCGGATCGCGGGCGTGGGTGAAGTAGAGCTTCGCCAGCAGCGGCTTTCCGTCCACGTCCACGCGCGCCACGACGTTGTTCGCCCCACCCGCGAGGCGGGTCACAGCATCCGGCCGTTGTCCCAACGCAGCGGCCACAGCGGCGAAGATAGGTTCATCGGAGACCGAACTCGACTGAGCCGAACGCGGACCTCCCTCGCCCCCACCGGGGGAGAGGGAATGAGGGGGCGGGGGCGGGGTGGCAGCAGGAGTTTGGTTGCTGCTCTGCGAGAGCACGCCCTGCCCCCTCACCCCAGCCCTCTCCCCCGATGGGGGCGAGGGAGAAGCGGCGGTGGGTGACTCGGGCGCATCACTCAGAAGCCAATGTTGAAGCGTGGCCCAGCCCGCCAGCACCCGAATCGCTTCGTGCTGCCGCCCACTTCCGCCGGGTAGGTAATGCCACCGCTCGACGCCCTTGGGAAACTCCGGCTCCGTCAGCACCTCCTCCAAGTCATCCACGAAGACCGTGCAGCCCTGCGCGGCGATGCGGCGGAGCTTCTCAGCGCGCGTGGACTCGAAGAACACGTCCTCACGCCGCAGCCCGAAACCATCAGCGGCAAAGAAGTCGTTCGACTCCAGCCACGCCAGTGCGGCAGCACGTAGGTTCACGCCCGGTTCGGCGACGGAAAACTCGGTCTTGTGGCTGATGATGCAGACGGGGATTTGCGCAACGCGGATGGCACGGAGGAATTCCGCGAGGCCGGGCGCCAGCTTCGCCTCGACCACCTTGTTCCCATAGACGAGGCCCTGAAGTTCAATCCACTTCGTCTCGCCGTCCGGCTGGCTCCGCAGCCAGTCCCGCACGGCGGTCTTCGTAACGGGGACACTCCTGTCCCCCGTGGGCATCCCAAACCGCTCGAAGGCGTGGCGGTGGAAAACCTCGTCATACACCACCACCGTGCCGTCGAAGTCGAGGCCGAGGAGCAAGTTGGCGGGCGCGTTCATGGGCCGGTGCGGTGCTGCCAGTAGAGCGGTCGGCGGTGAAAGTGCATGACGGCCTTCACATAAAATACCTGCTCGCCCTCATTCTCGACGAAGACGATGCCGTAGGGAAAGCGCTGGAAGTTCAACTTGCGGTTATCTCCATAGATGCGCCGCCAACGAGGCGAGTCAGCCAAAATCCGGCGCAGGGTGGCGACGTAGTCGTCGAGGAAGCGATGGCCCAAGTCCGGCGCGCACTGCTCGTAATGGACGGCGGCCTCCTCCAGTTCGGCATCGGCTTCAGGATGGCTGCGTGCGCGCCACATTCAGCTTGGCCCGGATTTTGTCCACCGCTTGGAAGGCGTCGCCGCACACCACCTTGCCGCTGGCAATCTCCCGCCCACGCCGGTCCAGCACGGACTGCCATTCCGTCTCCACGTCGGCTGCCGGCTCGGTTTCGAGGCTGGCAATCAGATCGTTCGCCAGCCGAGCGCGCACTCCCGGCGGCTGGGCAAGGACGGTGGCCGTAAGGCGGTCGGCGTCGGGTGTCATGGCGGAAGTGTCGGCTTCGCGGAGAAGTGCGTCAAGGCACGCGGTCAACTCCGGTAAAACTTCCGCACTTGCTCGATGGTGTAGCTCACTTCGTCCTCGGTGAGATACGAGTGGCCGGGGAGCGTGAGGCAGACGCGGCTGTGGTTCTCCGCGTCGGGGAAGTCGCCGAGCTTGTAGCCGAGGTAGGCGGACGCGGGCTGGAGGTGCATCGGGATGGGATAATGAATTTTCGCCTGCACGCCGTTCTTCACGAGGTGCGCGAGGAGTTCGTCGCGGCGCTGCACGTGGAGCGAGTAGAGGTGATAGACGTGGCGCACGCCGGGGCGGCGCACGGGAATCTTGATGAACTCGCCGAGGTCGGCGAACGCGGCGTCGTAGCGCGCGGCGTTGGCGATGCGCTTGCGGGTAATTTCCGGCGTCGTGGGGATGAGGCGGTTCCCGATGACGGCCTGCACGGTGTCGAGCCGGCAGTTGACGCCGTAGAACTCGACCTCGTCGCGGTTGCGCAGGCCGTGGTTGCGATACTTGCGGAGCTTGGCGGCCAGCGCGTCGTCGTGCGTGACGATGACGCCGCCGTCGGACCAGACAGTGAGGTTCTTGAGCGGATGCAGGCTGAAGGCCGCCGTCGCGCCCCACGAGCCGACGAGCTTGCCATTAATTGCGCCCATGATGGACTGGCAGGCGTCCTCGACGACTTGCAGGCCGCGCGCCTTCGCTATGGCCATGATGGCCGGCATGTCGGCAACGTTGCCGGTGTAGTGGACGGGGACGATGGCCTTAGTGTGCGGCGTAAGGGCGGCCTCGATCTTCGTCACGTCAATCACGTAGCCGTCCGTGCTGTCCACGAAGACGGGCCGCGCGCCGGTCTGCACGATGGCCCCAACGCTGGCGACGAAGGTGTTCGGCGTGGTGATGACTTCGTCGCCGGGGCCGACCCCAAGATTCTTCAGCGACAACGCGATGGCATCCGTGCCGGTGCCCACGCCGATGGCGTGCGGGGCTTCCATGAGCTTGGCGAAGCTGGCCTCGAACTGCTCCAGCGGCACGCCGAGCGTGAAGTCACCGGTGGGCACGAACGCGCGGAGGTCGGCGAGGTAGTCTTCGAGGTTGGCAAACTGCCGGTCGAGATAAGAGAACGGGACTTTCATGCGGGGAGAGTTAGCCACAGATGGGCAGAGATGAACACAGATGGAAGCGAGCTGGCCTGACGCAACTCTCATTAGCACCGGGCTTCAGCCCGGTGTTGGTGCGGGTGGAAGGGGAAGCCGTTTCAACGACTTTCCCGCCGGGTGGCCTTGGCGTCCGAGCGGAAACCGTTGAAACGGTTTCCGCAGCTCTCATGTGCCAAACACCCGGCTGAAGCCGGGTGCTAATGAGAGCGGAAAGGTTCGTGGCCGCGCTCATGCACCGAAAAACTCGCGGACGCCACTCGCGACCGTCTCCAGCTCTGCCTCGGTCAGCTCGGGATAAACCGGCAGGCTGAGGATGCGTTTGGCTTGGGCTTCGGCGACGGGGAAGTCGCCGAGCTTACAGCCGAGTTCCTTCGCGCAGTCTTGGAGGTGAATCGGGTTCGGGTAATGCACTTGCGTGCCGACGCCACGGGCGAGGAGGAAGTCGCGGAGTTTCTCGCGGCGGTCCACTTGCACCACGAACGTGTGATAGACGCTGCGCAGGTGCGGCGGGTCATCGGGTAACTGCACGCCAGCGACACCGGCGAGGCGCGCGCGGTAGAAGCGGGCGTTGGCGCGGCGCTGTTCGGTCCATGCTTCGAGGTGGCGCAGTTTCACGAGCAGCATCGCGGCCTGGAGAGTGTCGAGACGTGAGTTGCTACTCCACTCGACGCAGTTCTCACGTGTCTTGAGGCCGAGGTTGCGGAGAAGCTGAATCTTCTCGGCGAGGGCCGCGCTGCGGGTGGTCGCGACGCCGCCGTCACCGCAGGCGTTGAGCGTCTTGAGCGGGTGGAGGCTGAAGGCGTTCACGTCCCCGAAGGAGCCGACGGGCTGGCCGCGATACTGCGCGGCGACGGATTGCGCGGCATCCTCAATGACGAAGAGGTTGTGCTTCCGCGCGAGGGCCATGATGGCGTCCATGTCCGCCGGACGGCCGGTGAGGTGGACGGGAATGATGGCGCGCGTGCGCGGCGTGATGGCGGCGGCAGCGGCGGCAGGGGCGATGTTGTAGTCGTGGCCGACGTCCGCGAGCACGGGTTTCGCGCCGACAAGGGCGACGCAGCTCGCGCTGGCGACGAAGGAGTTGACCGCCGTGATGACTTCGTCGCCGGGTCCGATGCCAAGCGCGCGCAGGGCGAGAATCATCGCGTCCGCGCCGGAGTTGACGCCGATGGCGTGCGGGACTTGGACGAGCTGGGCGAACTGCGCCTCAAACTCGGCGACTTGCGGGCCGAGGATGAACGCGCCTTGATCGAGCACCTGTTCCACCGCCGCGAGCAAGTCCCGCTTGAGCGGCGCGTGCTGGCGCGCGACGTCAACGTAGGGAATCTTGGGGCGATCCTTCTTCATGACACGGGCTCAACTAATCTTCAGCTCCTGCATCCGCTTGATGTTCGAGTAGTGCGTGTGCTTGAACGGGTCGGGAATCTTCCCGGCGCGATACGCGTCCACGATGCTCTGGATGGCGTCCTCGATGCCGAACTGCGGCTCGAAGCCGAGCACGCGCTTCACCTTGTCGGAGTTGACGTGGTAGCTGCGGTTGTCGTCGCTGGGCGTGTATTCCAGCTCGATGGTTTGGTCGCCAATCGTGTCGCGCACGAGGAAGGCGATTTTCTCGATGGCAAGATTCTGGAAGCCGACGTTGAACGCCTCGCGATCCACCTTCGCGGCGGGCGCGGCGAGGAAGGTCAGGTAGGCGCGCACCATGTCCTTAATGTTTAAGTTCGGGCGCAATTGCTTTCCGCCGAAGATGCGGATCTTGTGATTCACCAGCGCGTGGATGGTGAGGATGTTGACCGAAAGGTCGAGGCGCAGGCGCGGCGCGTAGCCGCAGACGGTCGCGGGCCGGATGATGACGCGGTCCATGCCGCGCAGGTCGCTGCGGGCGAGGAGGTCGCGCTCGCAGTCGAGCTTGAAGCGGGAGTAGTCGGTGAGCGGGAGCGGTTCGGCGTCCTCGCGCACGTCGGGGGTTTCCTTCACGCCGTAGATGCTGGAGGAACTTGCGTAGATGAAACGCTTCACGCCGGCGGCAATCGCGCCGTCCATCAGCCCGGCGAAGCAGTCGTAGTTGATGGATTTGCCGAGGTTCGGGTTCAGCTCGAAGCTCGGGTCGTTCGAGATGCAGGCGAGGTGAATGACGGCATCCACGCCGCGCATCGCCTCGCCGACGCGTTTGGAGTCGCGCAAGTCCACCTCCAACAGCTCCAGCTCCGGGCGCTGCGCGTGGTCGCCGAAGACCTGCTTGCCATACCAGAAGGTGTCGAGCACGCGGACGCGATAGCCGGCATCGAGCAGCGCTGGCACGAGCGCGCTGCCGACGTAGCCGCCGCCGCCGGTGACGAGGATAGTGTTGTCGCCGTTGGGGTTGGATTGACTCATGGGAATGCTCAGTCTGCGAAAGCGATTTGTCGGCTACTTCATCAGCGACGTAAAGTGGCGGAAGAGACTGGTCGGGTCAATGAAGCTGCGGTGGCCCATGATCATGCAGGCTTCCGCGCCGACGACGTTCGCGATGAATCCCAACGTTTCCGCCGGGATGCCCAGCGCGGCGCACGGGGCGGTCACGGCGAACACCGCATCGCCTGCGCCCACGCGGTCCACGACGCGGATGGCGAAGGCGGGGACTTCGGCGATGACTTTATCGCGGTCGCAGCAGTAGCAGCCCGCGCCGCCGCGCGTGACGAGGAAATACTGGCTGCCCACGCGCGCTGCCGCCGTGCGCGTGATGGCCGCGAGGTCGTCGGTCATCTTGCGGGCATCGAGGCGCACCTCGGGTTCGCCCAGCGAGACGAAGTCGGCGCGGGGATACTTGGAGATGAGGTTGAAGCCGCGGTTGCCGGCGTTCACCTGCACGTTGACCGCGAGGAATTTCGCGCGCGCGCAGATGAGTTGCACCGCGCGCTCGGTGAGCAGGCCGTGCCCGTAGTCCGCGACGATCACCACGTCGTATTGCGGCAACAGCTCGTCGAGCTTCTTCAGGAACTGCTCTTCGAGCGCGGGCGTGAGCCGCTCGTTCCGCATCTCATAGACCTCGAAGAGCTTTGCCGATAAATGCTCTTCGAGAAACCGCCGCTTCACAATCGTCGGCGCGTCGGGCAGGCGCAGGAAGTGTGGGCTGACGTTCTTGTTCAGGTTCGCCAGCACGAAGTCCTCGCGGGAATTCTCTGTGCCCAGCGCGCTCAGGAGGCCGACCTCATCGCAGAAGTTCGAGACGTGGTTCGCGATGGCCAGCACCCCGCCAGCGTAACGCTCCGTGCGGTTGTGCAACGCGGCCAGCACCGGCTCCTTGCTGGATTTTCCCAGCACGCTGCAGAACTGATACTCGTCAATAATCGTCTCGCCGATGACGAGGACCTTTTTCTTCCGAATCGCCTGCAAGTGCCCGATGATTTCCTCTGGCGGATGCTCCACGCGGAAGCGTTCGAGGAAGTCCTTCGTCTTCGGCGTGAAGACATCCATGAAGCGGTTGATGAGCGTGGACGCGCTGAAGGTCTCCTCGTCGGTCAGGTGCAACTTGCCGCCGCCGGCCACCACGGCTGCCTCCTCCTCGGAAATCGCGGTCGTGTGGTCGCGTTTGCCCTCCCCGCGCACCATGCCCTTCACGTAGAGCGAAGGGCGGACAATCTGGATGGTCTCAACTGCCGTGGGCCACTCGGTGACGGCCACAAAGTCCACGCATGCCAGCGACGCCAGCGCCTCGGCGCGCAGCTTTTCGGGGAATGCGGGCCGATGCGGCCCCTTGTTCACGAAGCGGTCGGGCGTCGTCGTCACCACCAGCACGTCGCCAAGTTGCTTGGCGGCTTCGAGGTGCTTGATGTGCCCGATGTGCAGCAAGTCGAAGACGCCGTGGCAGTGGATGATGGTCTTCCCGGCGACGTGGTGGGGTTCCAGCGCGGGGCCGAGTTCGTGGACGCGGAAAATCTTCTTAGCCGTGGCTTCCATGACAATTACCAGCGCGGACGATGAAGAAGCACAAGGGGGATTGCAAACCTTCTCACCCTCCGGACAGCACTGTAGGCTCTGGTCTGCCACACACGTGGCAAAACAGAATTTCGCTGTGCTTCACTACGTCCGAGTCACCGTGTTCCGTGCCACCTTCATCGTCTTCGCCAGCCTTGGCATCGCTGCCCCGGCCGCTGACCGCGTGGACTACCTGCGCGACGTGAAGCCCGTCCTCGCCGCGCGCTGCTACGCCTGCCACGGCGCGTTGAAACAGGAGGCCAAGCTGCGGCTCGACACGGCAGACTTCATTCGCAAAGGCGGCAAGCACGGCCCTGCCATCGTCACCGGCAAGCCGGACGCCAGCCGGCTGCTGAAGAAAGTCTCGGCGCACAGCCTCGATGAGCGGATGCCGCCCGAGGGCGAACCGCTCCATGCGCCACAAATTGCCGCGCTGCGCGCGTGGATAGCCGCCGGCGCACCCGCGCCGAAGGACGAGAAGCCGGAGTCCGACCCGCGTGAACATTGGGCGTTCAAGGCCCCAGCCAAGCCGCCCATCCCAACAATCGGCAATCGGCAATCGGCAATCGGCAATCCCCTCGACGCCTTCCTCGCCGCCCAACGCCGCACCCAAAACCTCACCCCGCAGCCCCCCGCCCATCCGCTCCTCTGGCTCCGCCGCGTGACGCTCGACCTCACCGGCCTCCCGCCCACGCGCGAGGAACTGGCGGCCTTCGAGGCGGACCATTCCCCCACCGCCCGCACCGCCGTCGTCGAGCGCCTCCTCGCCAGCCCGCACTACGGCGAGCGTTGGGGCCGGCACTTCATGGACCTCTGGCGCTACAGCGATTGGTGGGGCCTCGGCGCGCAACTCCGTTACAGCCAGAAACACATCTGGCACTGGCGCGACTGGATTGTGGAATCACTCAACGCCGACAAGGCTTACGACCGGATGATCGTCGAGCAAATCGCCGGCGACGAACTCGCGCCCACCGACCCCGCCACGCTTCGCGCCACCGGCTTCCTCGCGCGCAACTACTACCTCTTCAACCGCACGACCTGGATGGACGACGTGGTGGAGCACACGAGCAAGGCCTTCCTCGGCCTCACGATGAACTGCGCGAAATGCCACGATCACAAATACGACCCGCTCACGCACACGGACTACTACGCGATGCGCGCCATCTTCGAGCCGTATCACGCGCGCCTCGACGAGCTGCCCGGCACGACCGACTTGGAGAAGGACGGCCTCCCGCGCGCCTACGACCTACATCTCGACCGTCCGACTTACCTGCACTTGAAAGGTGATGAGAAGAAGCCCGACACGAACCATGTCATCCGCGCGGCCATCCCCGCCGTGCTGGCGTTCAAGCAACTCGACATCAAGCCGGTCCAACTCCCCGCGCCCGCGCACAATCCCGCGCTCCAGCCGTGGGTGCTCACGAACCACCTTGCCGCCGCGCAGGAGCAAATCACCACCGCGCGCCAAGCCGTCGAAGCCGCGAAGAAGAAACTCGCGGAAGTCGAGCGGACGCCCCGAAGCGCGGGTGTCTCACCCGCAGCAGCCACGAACGCAGCTACCTCTTCCCTCCCTCCTGCCGCGCCGCCCGCTCCGTCGAGCAAGCCCCGTTTCAACGACACCTTCGCTGCTGCAAACCCGAAGCTTTGGGAACTCCTCGACGGCCAGTGGACTTACGCCGATGGCGCGCTCCGCCAGTCGGAGGTGAAGCCCTCGCGCAGCGCGGCCCGTAGCCGCACGGACCACCCGGCCGACTTCATCGCCACCTTCAAGTTCCGTCCCACCGGCGGCAGTCTCTACAAGTCCGTCGGTTTCACCTTCGACACCACCGACTCCCGCGAGTCACTCGTGTATCTCAGCGCGCACGCCGCCGGGCCGAAGCTGCAAATCGCCTACGGCAAAGCCAACCAATACGCCTACCCGCCCGCCGGCACCCAAGCCCGCGCAGTGAAGCTCGGCGAGACCTATGAGCTGACCGTGCGAGTGCGCGGCGCGCTCATCAACGTGGCCGTCAACGGAGAGCACGCGGTGGCCTTCACGCTGCCCGAGCGCACGCCGGGCAAGTTCCAGCTCATCACCTACGACGCCACGGCGGACTTTCTCGCCTTCGAGTTGAGCGTGTTGCCCACCGACGCCCAGCTGGTGAAATCCAGCGCACCCACGCTCGCTGCGAAGCCCGCCGCGCCAGCCGTCATCTCCAGACCCGAGCAAGCCCAACTCGCGCTCAAGGCCGCTGAGCTCGCTTTCGCAGCCGCCGAGCTGCGACCCGCGATGGTCCGGGCCGTCTGGGCCGCAGACGCTGCGCGCCCGCAGACGAACCTGCTCGCCGCCGCCGCGCTGGCCGAGGCGAAGTTCAAGCTCGCTCAGGCCGAGGCCGACTTGGCGAAGGCCGAGTTGGAAACGGTTTCCCCCAGCACCGAGCCGAAGAAGAAGAAGGAGCCGGACGCGGACAAGAAGCTGAAGACCGCGCAGGACGCTGTGGCGAAAGCGCAGAAAGCCATCGCCTCACCCGGCACGAACTACACCTCCCTCCGTGCCACGCTCAAACCTTTCGAGGGACCGGACGAGACCGAAGCGCACCGCCTTCTCCCATATCCCACCACGAGCACGGGCCGCCGCCTTGCGTTCGCCAGATGGCTCGCCGACCTGGAAAACCCGCTGACCGCACGCGTGCTTGTGAACCACGTTTGGACCCGCCACTTCGGCCAACCGCTCGTGGCGAACGTCACGGACTTCGGTCGCCGCGCCGCGAAGCCCACGCACGCCGACTTGCTCGACTGGCTTGCCGTGGACTTCATGGAGCACGGCTGGAGCTTGAAGCGACTGCACCGGCAGATGGTCTTGTCCGAGGCGTATGGGATGAGCAGCAGTCAGGCGAAAGTAATCAGTAATCAGTATTCAGTGTTCAGTAACCCGTCGCCAAAAGGCCAAGCGCAATCGAAGTCCGTGCCTTCACTGAACACTGACCACTTTTCCCAGAACCACGCGAAGGATTCCGACAATCGCTACTACTGGCGCATGAACCCGCAGCGCATGGACGCCAATGTCATTCGTGACAGTCTCCTGCACCTCGCCGGCACGCTCGACCCCAAGCTCGGCGGCCCGACCGTGGACCCGAAGCGCGCCGACACCACGCGCCGCAGCTTCTACTTCACGCAATCGCCGGAGGACTTGAACAAGTTTCTGGAGATGTTCGACAACGCGAACACGAAGGAGTGCTACCGCCGCGACGAAAGCATCCTGCCGCAGCAGGCGCTGGCGTTGGCCAACAGCCGGCTCGCGTCCACCGCCGCCGCGAAGGTCGCCGAGCGCCTCGTGAAGGACGCCGAGAGCGCGGCGGACGACGCCTTCATCCGCACCATCTTCACTACGTTGCTGGCCACCGCCCCGACGCCCGCCGAGCAAACGCTCTGCGCGGAGAGCCTCGCCCAATTCCTCGCCGCCGCGAAAGAGCGCAAGTCCCCCCAGCCCGAAACCAAAGCCCGCGCCGCCCTCGTCCACGCGCTCTTGAATCACAACGACTTCATTACGATTCGGTGAGAGATATGCATCATCCGGACCCAAAGAACGGGTTCGACACTACCACCGGATTCCACTAGCTTCCGACCATGACCGACAAGCCTTCCAAGCTTTCCAAGAAGCCGTTGGATTATCCGGAGCAGACGCATGGCAGCAGGGTTGCGGCGCGAGGCCGCAAGCAGGCCAACGCCATGACGGAGGAGGAACGCGAGGAGAATTTCAAACAGGCGATGGCAGCGATTTATGGCGGAGCGGTTCCCCAAAAAACTGGCACTTGATACCAACGTGCTCTTCGACTTGGCAGACGCCAAAGAGTTCGCCGTCGAGTTTCGGGAGGTCTTCCGAGCGCGCGGGTTTGAGTTGCTCGCTCCACCTACGGTGCTGGCAGAGCTGCACTACTTCCGGCGGCAAGGCGACCGGGAGCAGCGGCGGCTCGCGGAACTTTCCGTGCGCAATCTCCTGGGCTGGCGGGTCGTTCCGTTGGTGCTGGGAGACCTTGAGGTTGCGATTGCCAAGCGGTTCGCTGAGTTGGTGCGGTTGCATAGGCTGGTTCCGGCTGAAGAGTCCAACGACGCACGCATTCTCGCCGAAGCGACCGTCGCTAGGATTTCGCTGCTGGTGACTTCGGACCATCACCTGCTCGACATTGACGCAGATGCCCTGCAAGCGACGGCGGATGAAGCTGATTTACCCGCCATTGACGTGGCGAGTCCCAAACGCCTGCTCCGGGTTTTCCGGTGAGTTGCCAGCATCTTTCCTCCGTCATTCTCCCATGCCCAGCATCCCCGCCAAGCACTCCAAGAAGCCGTTGGACTATCCGCTGAACACGTTCGGCACACGGGCTGCCGCCAGAGCGCGTCAGGCCTCGAACAAGATGACTCGCGAAGAGCGGCGCCACCATTTTCGCAGGGCGATGGTGTTGGTGTATGGAAGTGAACGCGAAGCGGAAGCGGCTTTAGCGGTTGCTCCTTTCCGCCGCGCTCGGAAGCCCTTTGCTGAGTTACCATGAATCCCCTCCCCACCCGCCGCTCCTTCCTCACCCGCTCCGGCCTGGGCTTCGGCGGCCTTGCGCTCGGCACGATGCTCGCGCGCGATGGCTTCGGGCTGGAGAGCCGTTGGCGTCCGCCCACGGGATTGCCGCACTTCCCGGCGCGGGCCAAGTCGGTCATCTGGATTTTCCTGCGCGGCGGGTTGAGCCACATGGAGAGCTTCGATCCCAAGCCCGCGCTCACCCAATACGCCGGCAAGACTTTCGACGAGACGCCGTTCAAGGGCGTGAACGACCCGGAGAAACGCAAGCGCGTGCGTGTGGTCGTGGTGAACGACGCCAACGGCCAGCAGCGGAACAAGGTTTACCCGCTGCAAGTCGGCTTCGCACCCGGCGGCAGAAGCGGCATCGAGGTGAGCGACTGGTTTCCCCATCTCCGCAACTGCGTGGACGACCTCGCCATCGTGCGCTCGATGTGGACGACCGACGACAACCACGGCGCGCAAGTGCAGTTCCATTCCGGCCGCCACATGCTCGACGTGCAGGAGCCGACCATCGGCGCGTGGGTGAACTACGGCCTCGGCTCGCTGAACGACAACCTTCCGCAGTTCATCAACATGGGGCCGCGTTTCTTCGACAAGCGCGATGGCCGTTACCTCGGCCCCGCCTACGACGCCGTGCCGCTAGTCATCGACCCGCGCGAGCCGCTCGCCTACGCGCGGCCCGAGGGCGACATCAACGCAGCGGAGCAGCAAATCCAGTTCGACTTGGTTAACAAGTTGAACCGCCTCAAGGCCACGCAATATCCCGGTGACCAGGCCCTCGACGCGCGTATCAAGAGCTACGAACTCGCCTACCGCATGCAGATGGCCGTGCCCGAGGCGGTGAACACCGACCGCGAAACGGAGGAGACGAAGAAGATTTACGGCCTGGACCAGTCCGAGACGAAAGCCTTCGGCGCGCAGCTCCTCGCCGCTCGCCGCTTCGTCGAGCGCGGCGTGCGCTTCATCCAAATCCAACACGGCGACGGTGCGGCGGGCGCGTGGGACGCGCACAGCGGCTTGAAGGCAAATCACTCGAAGCTCTCCGCACAGGTGGACAAACCCACCGCCGGCCTGCTCCAAGACTTGAAACGCCGCGGCCTGCTCGATGAAACCATCGTCGTCTTCGCCACCGAGTTTGGCCGCACGCCCGGCTCGCAGGGCGCGGACGGGCGCGACCATCATCCGTATGGATTTAGCGTCTGGCTCGCAGGTGGCGGCATCCGGGGTGGCATCGTCCACGGCGCGACCGACGAGCTGGGCTTCCACGCCGTCGAGGACGCCCACTACGTCACCGACATCCACGCGACTCTCCTTCATCAGCTTGGCCTGAGCGGCCGCAAGCTGGAAGTCCCCGACCGCAAGCGCCTCGACCTTGACCACGGCGAGATCATCAAGCCCATCCTCGCTTGACCGGACCACGTAGGAAACGACGTGAGGGGTCTCAATCTTTCTCCTCGAACTCCGGCTTGAGCCGCGCTCCTGCTCGGCGCAATCTTCGCCTCATGCACGCCCGGCTGACCTTGCTCGCGATCGCCGCTTTTTTACTAATCACTAATTACTCTCCGGTCTCCGCTGCGCCGAAGCTCAACGTCCTCTTCCTCGTCGCCGATGACTTGAACACACGCCTCGGCTGCTACGGCGACCCGCTGGCATTCTCGCCAAACATTGACCGGCTCGCCAAGCGTGGCGTGCGCTTCGAGCGCGCCTACTGCCAGTATCCGCTCTGCAATCCCTCGCGCTCCTCCTTCATGTCCGGTCTGCGACCCGACACGACGCGCGTCTTTGAGAACGTCACACACTTCCGCAAGGCTGTGCCCGATGCGCAGACCATGCCGCAGACTTTCCAGCGCGCCGGCTACTCCGTCGTGCGCGCGGGCAAGCTCTACCACTACGCCGTGCCGATGCAGATTGGCACGGACGGCTTCGATGACGCGCCGTCGTGGCAGCGCACGATCAACCCTTCGGGCCGCGACAAGACGGAGGAAGGCTCGCTCCTCAACTACACTCCCAAGATCGGCCTCGGTGCCGCACTCGCGTGGCACGCGACCGGAGGCGACGGCACGGACCACACGGACGGGCTGATTGCCGGCGAGGTCGTCAAGCTGTTGGAGCAACACGCCACGCAACCGGACAGGCCGTTCTTCATCGCCTGCGGTTTCTTCCGTCCGCATGTGCCGTGCATCGCGAGCAAGCTGTTCTTCGACCTGCATCCCGTGGAGAAGTTCTCCCTGCCCAACGAGCCGCAAGCGCACCTCGCCAAGATTCCGCGCGTCTCGCCGCTCGTGAACCCGCCGAACTACGGCGTCGCCGAGCCGGACATCCGCCAGTTCCTCCGCGCCTACTACGCGAGCGTGAGCCAGATGGACGCGCAAGTCGGTCGCGTGGTGGACGCGCTCGACCGTCTCAAGCTCGCGGACAAAACCATCATCGTCTTCTTCAGCGACCACGGCTGGCTTCTCGGCGAGCACGGCGGGCAGTGGCAGAAACGCAGCCTCTTCGAGGAGTCCGCGCGCGTCCCGCTCGTCATCGCCGTGCCGGGCGGCAAATCGAACGGCAAAGTCAGCCCGCGCCCCGTGGAACTCGTGGACTTGCACCCCACGCTTGCCGACCTCGCCGGCCTGCTTATTCATCCGGCGCTCGAAGGCAAGAGCCTCAAGCCGCTGCTCGCCAACCCGCAGGCCGCATGGGACAAGCCCGCCTTCACTCAAGTCACGCGCAACGCCGAGGTCAGCCTCACCGTCGGCGTGGACCCGAAGAAGAAGTCGCTCATGGGCCGCAGCGTCCGCACTGACCGCTGGTGCTACATCGAATGGGACGAAGGCCAGGCGGGCACCGAGCTTTACGACGCGCAGGCTGACCCGAAGCAATACCGCAATCTTGCCGATGACCCAAAGCACGCGAAAGTTGTCGCGAGCCTTCGAGTGAAACTGGCAGCCAAGACGGTAGTGCACTAATCCTATAGTGCTGCCTGAATGCGAAATGGACAAACTGGCAAACAACTTGAAGGACTCGTTTCATTCATCGAGAAGCTTCACCTGCCCGATGGCTTCGAGGTCAAAACAAACGAGCGAGTCCTAAACGAAGACGGGATTCAGGTCGCCGAGTTTGACATTGAGGTAAGAGGTAAACTTGGAACCCCCGACATCGTCTGGCTTATTGAGTGCAGAGACCGCCCAAGCCAAGGCCGCGCCCAGGGCTCTTGGATAGAACAACTGGTTGGGAGGCGAACTCGTTTCAAGTTCAACAGGGTCACTGCTGTGTCAACAACCGGGTTTGCTCAGGACGGGAAGAAGTTCGCATTGCAGGAGGGGATTGAACTCCGAGAGGTAAAGGCGCTCACACCTGAGCATTTCGGCGATTGGCTGTTGTTCCAGAGTTTTCCAATGATGCAGCCCATGCACCACTTGGCCCAGGCGTCTTTGATAATCGATGCGTCTGAGCCTGAACCGCATCGTGAGAGGCTTCGTCAGGCGATTGAAGGGAGAGGGTCTGATCAAGCAATTCTGCGTTCATTTGAAACCGGCAAACTTGTTTCGCCTTGGGCTATTTTTGCGACAGTGGTGGCGCAAAATCCTTCGTTGTTAAAGGGGGTGATGCCAGATCAGCCCGGAATAAAGTCAACGATTCGGGTTCGCTACCCAAACGACCTCAGCCACTTCGTCGGCGACACTCCAATTGGGACAATTCGCATCAGGGAAATCCTGTTCCAAGGAGAACTGTCTGTGAAATGCACAGAAACAAGGTCCCTTCATTCTGTCCCTTTCTTTCTGTCCGCCCGCCCGCCCCCCCCCCAACGGCCTCCAAGAAACTGAGATCCGCCCGCCGCACGAAAGACGCAGAGGTTCATGGGAGGAGAATCAGCGAACGGCTCCCATCATCATCTTCAACTTTCAAGCAGCGACGGGCAATCACCCGCTCTTGATGCCGTCGGCGAGGGATTTGACGAACGCCTCCAGGCTGGGAACGAGGTCGGGGGAGTTGCCGAGACGGGCGATCTGGTTGACCACGGCGCTGCCTACGACAGCGCCGTCCGCGGCGAAGGCGACTTCACGCGCCTGCGCCGGGTTGGAGATGCCGAAGCCGATGGCGATGGGCAGCGATGTGTGCTTCCGAATGAGCGCGACCCTGTCGGCGAGGTTTCCTGCGACCTTGACCTGCATCCCCGTCACACCCTCGCGCGAGACGTAGTAGATGAAGCCCGTGCCGCGCTTGACGATGGTGGCGATGCGCGCGTCGGGAGTCGTGGGCGCGACGAGCCAGATGGCGCAGAGGCCGGCGTCACGCATAAGTTGCTCGTAGGTGTCCGCCTCCTCTAGAGGGAGATCGAGGACCAGCAGGCCGTCAACCCCGGCGCGCGCGGCGTCGGCGATGAACTTCGCAACGCCGCACCGGTGCATGAGGTTGAAGTAAACGTAGAAGACAATGGGAAGCTGCGATTCCCTGCGAATGGCCGCGACTGTCTCGAAAAGGCGCGGCGGCGTGGTGCCGCTCTCCAGGCCGCGCTGTGCGGCGAGCTGGTTGACAAGTCCGTCGGCAAGGGGATCGCTGAAAGGGACGCCCAGCTCTAGAATGTCCACGCCGGCGCGATCGAAGGCGAGCGCGAGCTGGCGCGTGGACTCGAGGTTGGGATCGCCCGCGCCGACATAGACGATGAGCGCCTTCTGGCCATCTTGTTGGAGGCGGGCGAAGCGGGCTTCGATGCGATTCATACCCGGCGGATTCTCAGTGTGGCGGGACGGGTGGCAAGGATGGAAACGTCAGGGGGTGGCGCAACGACCGCTGGCACTTGCTCTTCCCTCATGCCTCCATCAGCGACCCTGCAAGAAACTGAGATGCGCCCGCTACTTGAGCTTCTTCAACTCCGCGTCCGTCCACGCGGACTCGCGACCGGCGGTGGCGGCGCGGACTTTCTTCACGAAGTCGGGAGCGACTGGATCATGGTCGTGGTCCCAAGAGCGGCGGAGGAAGGTCATCACGGCGGCGACGGTCTCGTCGTCGAAGGTGCCGTGGCCGGGCATGTCCATGTCCCACTTCTTGCCGAGGACGGTGATGGGGCCGCCGACGCCGTGCAGGATGATGCGCGCGAGGCGATCGGGCGAGCCTGCTACCCACTCGCTGTCCACGAGCGGCGGGGCGAGGCCGTCCTGACCGTAGCCGTGGGCTTGGTGGCACGCGGCGCAGGTGGCCTCGAACATGACCTTCCCGGCGTCGAAGCGCGCCTGCTCGGCTAAGGAGAGCGGCTTGATGACGGGCAGCACCACGCCGGGCTTGCCGGGCCACAGGACGACCTTGTCGAGCTTCTTGGCGGCGGCCTGTATGGCCTTGTCGTCGGACTTCTCCAACGCGGCAAGCGCGGGCGGTTCGGCAGCGAGCTTCACAAGCTTTACGCGGGGAGGCGGCTCGCCCTTTTTTGCGGACGGCGGGTTTACGTTGAGACTCGCGAGGACGGCGTGGGTCTGCCACTTGGGCGTCTCCTTGTGAGTGATTTGCTCAAGCAGCTTGTTCACGCGGTCGCCCCGGGCCTGCTGGAAAACATTCTTCGACAGCGCGCTGATGAAGGCTTCGCCGCCGCCGACTTTGGCTTTGTCTTCCCAAGATTTGTCTGACGCGACGCGGTCGAGCATCTCGACTTCGCGCAGCGCCAGCCCGCTGATGAGCGCGTCGCGGACAAGGGCGTTGGTGCCGGCGTTAAGGGCGAGCACAGCCATTGCGGCCTCGGCGGCGGATTCCTTCGCTTCGCCGAGCGTGAAGGCGAGCTGGACCTGCACGTGGGGATCTTTTGTGTCGGCCAAGGAGACGAGCTTGAGCAGCACCTTGTCCTTGTCCGAGGTCTTCAGCAGGCCGTCGCCGGCGCGCACGGCGGCAGCACGGACCTTGCCGTGCTTCTCCTTGCCCAGCGCGGAAATCAATATGTCGGCGTCCATCTGGCCCATGCCGTCGAGCGTCCACAGCGCGTGCACGCGGGCGCGCGGGTCGGCGGCGGCGAGGGCCATCTCTTTGAGCGGCGCGAGCGCGGCGGCGGGGGATTGCTCGACGAGCAGACGCTGCGCGGTGTCGCGCCACCAGCCGTTAGGGTGCGAGAGGGTGTTGACGAGGTCGGCGGGCTTGGCGGCGGCGAGTTGCGGCCTCAGGCCGGGCGGCTTGCCGGTGTGAACGATGCGGTAGATGCGGCCGCGCTTGATGACCTTGTCGAGGCCGCGATCCTCGGCCTGCTTGCGCAGGTAGCTCGTGAGGAAGACGCGGTGCTGGAGAATGCCGTGATACATGTCCACGAGGTAAAGGCAGCCGTCGGGGCCGGTGTAGGCGTTGACGGGGCGGAAGAGTTCGTCGGTGGAAGTCAGGAACTCGGCTTCCGTGTATGGGTTCGTCCCGGTCAGCTCGCCATTTTGCTCTGTAAGCACCATGCGGCGGACGAAATTTGCCGACGGCTCCGGGATGAAAGCATTGCCTTGAAATTCAGCAGGGAAATTGTCGCCGCGATAAATGACCGGGCCGCACGTCGCGGTGTATTTGGCGAGCGTGCCATCGGGCTTGAGCGTGGCGGCCTGGTAGCCGCGATTGACGCCGGGGTTCACGCGTGCGGGCCAGACGGCTTGGTCCTTCATCGGCTGCTGGGCGAGGCCGGCAGTGGTGCGGAAGAGCGGGTTGCGGAAGTAATACTCGCTCGGCACGTAGTCGGTGCGAAGCTGGTCGGAATTAGAATTGTAGAAGGGGCGGCCCCAGTCGTCCATCGTGAGGCCCCACTGGCCGCGCGAGGTGGTGGCGGAACGCTTCCATTCGTCGTCCACGCGGCGGAAGCGGAGGTTGTGGTTCGCGGAGACAATCCAGTTATTCATCATCCACGTCGGGCTGTTGCCAGTGTGCTCGGGGTTTTTCAAGCCGTTGGGCGCGTAGTTCTTGTCCACCAGCACGGCTTTGCCGGGCTTGAGGCCAGCTTCGATGGGATACCAGTTGAGCGCCGGCGGTTCGCAGACCAGCACGCCACCGTAAGCCAGGCACACGGCGCGGGGCATGACGAGCTTGTCGAGGAAGACGGTCTTCTTGTCCATCTTGCCATCACCGTCGGTGTCCTCCAGCACGCTGATGCGGTTGATGGGTTCCAACTCGCCGGTGGCGGCGGGCGTGTTCATGTAGCTCGGCATCTCGACGACCCACATGCGTCCATCAGCATCCCATTGCATCGCGATGGGCGTCTCGACGAGCGGGTCGGCGGCGACGACCTCGATGCGGAAGCCGGGCGGTAGCTTGAAGGTCTTGAGCGCGTCGGTGGCGGAAAGCGGGGGGGCGGCGGGGATTTTTTCCTTGGGCACGCGCGACTCTTGTTTCTCGCCAGGTTTGTCGCCGTTCTGTGCAAGCGCGAGGGCGGTGGTGAGGAGCAACGCGGACAAGATGCGGGGCAAAATCATTTTGGCGGTCAGAGGTTTGGTCACAGCCGCGATTCAGACGCGACAAGACCGGGGAAGTTACCCGGAAAGACGGCGGGCGCAAGACGGCGACTACTTCACTGCGACTACTTCACCAACGCCAGCGCCACCCCGCCCGCCACGGCGATGACCGCGCCAAGCGTCGAGCGCTTCGAGGGCCGCTCCTGCTCCAGCCAGCGCGAGAACGGCATCACCACCAGCGGCGACAGCGCGACGATGGGCAGCACGACGGCAGACGGCGTCGTCTTGAGCGCCCATTGATAGCAACTCACGCCGAGCGTGGGACCGGCGAGAGCGTTGAAGACTATCCACTTGCCGGACTTCCGCCACTTCTCGGCAGTGGACTGTGTCGGCGATTTGCAGTCGCCGTCAGTGGTTTTATCGCTGCCGAAAAACGGTGACTGCAAGTCGCCCGCGCGGGCGAGAAGGAACTGCCGCTTCACCACCAGCAGCGCAAGGCCAGAGATGATGACGCCCCCGATGATCCGCTGATACGCCGCCGTGACACCGTCCATCGGCTGCTCGGCGAGGCTGCATAGCTCATACGCCTTGCGGCTCAAAACGACGCCCCCGCCCTGCCCTATCGCTCCGAGCACGGCAAAGAATATGCCGACGCCAAACTGCTGCCGCGCCTCGTGCGTCTCATGCGTCGGCGCGAGCGCGAGCGCCACGCCGCTGAGGATTACCGCGCCGCACAGCACCTGCGCCACCGAGAGCGTCGTGCCGAGCCAGAGCCACTCCACCAGCCCTGCAAACGGCGCCGCCAGGCAATGCACGATAAGAATTGTCAGCCGAGAGCCGAGTCGCGGATAAGCTTGAAAAAGCGCCACATCCCCTAACCCGAACCCGATGCACCCGCTCAAGATGAAGATGTAAAACCCGTTGCCCGCCAGCCCCGCGCCAAACGTGTGCGCCATCGCCGCGAGAAAGATCGTGGCCAGCGAGAGCCGCCAGAAGTTCGCCTCCGTGCCGCCCATGAGCTTGGCCACCCGCGCGCCAGAGACGGCGGAGAAGGCGAACATGATTGCCGCGAGAATGGCACCAAGCACGGGGCGTGGTGGTAGGGCCAGCCCGCCGCGAAGTCACGCGAATTGCCACGGAATTTCTTTACCTCAACGCGGGTTGCCGGCTACAAATCCGTCCGCTCCAACCATGCTTTGGCTGCGGGCCAACTTGATGACATGAGCCGGGACATGCAGATGCAGCGCTGGGAGTTGAAATACATCATCCCAGAGGATACCGCGCGGGCCGTGCGGCGGTTTGTCAGCTCCTACACCATTCTCGATGACTACGGCGTCGGGAAACCGCACAATTCCTACCCGATCCACAGCCTTTACCTCGACTCCGAGGCGCTCACGATCTACTGGCATACGATCAACGGGAATAAGAACCGCTTCAAACTCCGCCTCCGCTTTTACGACAACGAGCCGGAGTCGCCGGTCTTCTTCGAGATCAAGCGCCGGATGAACAACGCCATTCTCAAGCAGCGCGGCGGCGTGCGGCGCAAGTCCGTGGACTACATCCTCGCCGGCCACCTGCCCCAGCCCGAGCACCTCGTCAAGCAGGGCAGTCCCAAGGAACACGTCGCCCTCCAGCGCTTCAGCCAATACCTGAAGGAATACAAGGCCGTCCCCAAAGCCCACATCCACTACCTGCGCGAAGCCTGGGTCAGCCCGCACGACAACTCTCTGCGCGTCACCTTCGACCGCAACGTCCTCATTTCCGCCGAGCCGACGGCCCGGCTCGAGACCGACCACGTCAATCCCACGTGCGTCTTCGGCAAGGATGTCGTGCTCGAGTTCAAGTTCACCGGCCGCTTCCCGGACTTCCTGCGCGAGTGCACCCGCGTCTTCGGCCTCACCACGACCACGGCGGCCAAATACGCCGATGGCATCGCGCTCAAGGGAGAAAAGTATTTCGGCTGGCACAACGCCCTCCAGCACATGCGCGTCAAGAAACCGCTGGAGGAGTTCGACGACTCGCACGTCTTCTACGAGGAAGTGCGCGCGACCAAGACTCTCTTCTGAGGCCAGTTTTTCCTCGCAATCCCAAGCCCAATCTTAATTCTCCTCCCAGTTCCTAACCAAAAAACTATCGCATGAACGAGTGGATCTTTTTCCAAGGCGACGCCTCGCTGGCGCCGCCCAACATCCCCGCCGTCGTCCTCGGCCTGCTGCTGTCCTTCCTGCTGGGCCAGACGCTTGCGTGGACCTACATGCTCACGCACGCAGGCCTTAGCTACTCGCGCTCGTTCGTCAACGCCCTTGTCGTCACGCCCGTCATCGTCTCGCTGGTGATGACCGTGCTCTCGAACAACATCGTGACCGCGTTCGGCATGATGGCAGTGTTTGCCATCGTGCGGTTCCGCAACATTCTCCGCGACACGCTCGACACCACGTTCGTGCTCACGTCGATCTTTATCGGCATGGGCTGCGGCACGCAGAAGTTCTCCACCACCGTCGTCGGCGCGGGCATCATCTTCGTGCTGATGGTTTACCTGTGGTTCACGAACTTCGGTGCGCGCCACCGCTACGACCTCATCCTGAACCTCCACTGGGCGCGCTCGCCCGGTGAACTAATGGAACTCAGCAACCTGCTTGAGCGCCACGCCCGCCGCGTCCACCTCGCCAGCCAGCGCTCGCACCAAGGCTACGAGGGCGCGGACTTCTCCTTCCGCCTCATGCTCCGCGACCCCGCGCGCGCCGACGAGATGATCAGTGAAATCACCGCCCTCGAAGGCGCTTCGCAGATCACCACCCTCAAGGCCGAGGACGAATCGGAGCTGTAACCACCCGCTCGCAAGCACAGGCCCGCGCAGCCGCGTTTGCGCGGGCTTTTCCATTGGCTTGGAAGGTGAGCTGCCGGGCCGGGCCGGGCGCAGCTCAGTTTGTCCCGAACTCCGCACTAGAATGGGGAGCGCACGCGGCCCGCGTGCCGTTTTCGGCGGCCCACCCAAACCTTCGTGGCACTCACTACCTTCCCAGTGCAGGAAAAAGTTAGCGCGACGAAGTTTTCGGCGGGCCGCCGAAAACGGCACGCCAGCGGCGTGCGCTCCCCTGGCTGCGGGCTTCGTTCGAGCCTGACTTCGGCGTTCGGGTTGATTGCAACCGAGTTCTGCGTGCCGGGCGGTTCTCCCCCACCCCAGCCCTCTCCCGCTGGGAGAGGACCCACGCGTCGCCGAGGCTCGCGATTTCGGCCCCTGAACCGGCGCGCGACCGGTCCCCGGTCGCAGCACAGGGGAGGGTCAGGCAGCGTTCGGAATATCCCGGCGCGCTCGGGCGTGCGGAGCTGCTGCGGGCGGGGACCGCCCGCGCGCCGGGCGAAGGCCGGCACCGCTGGAGGTTCATGGGTAGCCACCACGGCCCGAAAGCCGCGCATTGGGACCATAAACCAAAGACAGGAAACCCAAAGATTAGGGGCGGACAAAGAATCCCAAGCCCATCTTTGTCCGCCCCTAATCTTTGGGTCCTCCTCGGGAGGTTCATGGAGAGGGAGCACGCAGGCCGCATCCCGGCGAACGGGAGCGCTCGGGTTCACGAGCCGGCGTGGAGCGCCCTCCCTCTCCCTCGGAGCAACGGTGTTAGTTTGCAAGTTGGAATTTTGGGTTGCTGAGGAGCCGGTTCATGAGGATGACCAGTTTGCGCATGCAGGCCACGAGCGCGACTTTGGGCTTCTTCCCCGCCGCCCGCAGCTTCAGATAAAAAGCTTTGAGGATGGCGTCGTGGCGCACAGCGCTCAGCGCGGCCATGTAGAGTGCGCAGCGCACGGGCTTGCGCCCTCCGGCGATGTGGCGGCCCCCGGTTTGCTGGCCGCTGTCGCGGTTGAAGGGGGCGACCCCGGCCAGGGCGGACGCGGCGGCATCGCTGATGTGGCCCAGCTCCGGCAGTTCGGCCAGCACGGTGGCGGCGGTCACGGCCCCGACCCCGGGAATGGCGTCGAGCCGCTGGGCCCGCACTTTGAGAGCCTCATCGGCGGCAATGATTTCGGCCAGGGCGGCGTCGCAGGCGGCGACTTGCTTTTCCAGGAGTCGGCGCAGGTCGCGGGCCTGGCGCAGGGAGAGTGGGTCCAGGTAGTGGGCGCAGCGGTTGGACTCGGCCGTGAGGGTGGTGAGGAGCTGCCGGCGCCGGGTGGAGAGTTCGGCCAGGCGGGCTTGCTGGGGCGTGGGGGCCGCCGTGGCGGCGGGTTGGAAGGTGCGGCCGTAGGCACTGAGCACGGCGGCATCGATGGGGTCGGTCTTGGCGCGCTGGCCCTTGGCTTTGGCGAAGTGGCGGACGCGTCCGGCTTCGACGATGCTGACGGGGACTTGGGCGGCGTGGAGGGCCCGCACGGCGGGTTGTTCATAGCCGCCGGTGGCTTCACAGACAACGTGCGCACCGGGATGGGGGCGCAGGAGTTTGAGGAGTTGGGCGTGCCCTTTGGCATCGTTGGCCAGGGCGTGGGATTGGCCGGCGAGATCGAGCTGCAAGGAATCCTTGGCTACATCGAGGCCGACATGGAGGATGGACGGGTTGTTCTGACTCATACTTGCGAGGATACGAGCCCCTCCGGCTGCAGGCCGGAGTGCTCAGGCAACGGTTCGAGTTTGGACCAACAGGCACACGCGGGACAGGCTCCGAGACGCCTCACGTTTACACGTAGGCTAGGGCGGAACGTCCCCGCGCGCGCCGCCGCCTTCCCCCCTGCAGGGGGGAAGGCGGCTCCATCTTCCCGTTCGGCTGAAGGCCGCACAAGGAAGACGAAAAACAATATACAAGGGAGAGGGCCGGGGTGAGGGTGAAAACGTGCGGGGTTTCGTGGGCAACGAACTCACCGCCCGCGCCGTTGCCCGGCAAGGAACTGAGCTGCGCCCGGCCAAGCAAGGCTGCTGAATACCCGTTTGCAGGCCCCAGTCAGCAATGCACCATGCTACTTTCGACTCGGTCCGCGCCCTCCCTGCCGCAGCGCGCCTTCACCCTGATTGAGCTGCTCGTGGTCATCGCCATCATTGCCATCCTCGCCGGGATGCTGTTGCCCGCGCTGGCCAAGGCCAAAGCCAAGGCCGTCGGTAGCCAGTGCTTGAACAAGCACAAACAAATTGCCTTGGCCTATAAGCTCTACGCGGACGATTACGATGGCGTTTTGGTGCCACTCGATTCTCCCGGCTTCCCTTCAGCCCCCGCCCTCGTCGTGCGCAACCCAGCCACCCCGAATACCTGGTGGCCTGACCAGCTCAAGCGTTTTTCAGCTGCCGACAAGCTGCTGTTCCAATGCCCCACGCAGCCCAAGGGCTGGACCTCAAATGACTTCGGCATCGGCTTGAGCACGCCCCAGCTGGGCTGGGTAAATCCCGCCAGCAGGCTCCGTGAAATCAACGTCAACAAGCCCAGTGAAACTGTGGCGTTCGCCGATTCTGCTTTTGGGGTGCCGGCTTCGTGGGCAACTGAGACCGACCCGGCAAAATGGCAGGGTCAGCAAGGCTCGACGGTCAATCCAAACGAGCGAATCAGCTTCGACACCCCAGCGCCGGGCGGAAGTTTCAACCAGCCCTTCTCTCGCCGTGTGATTAGCCGCCATCAAGGGAAGACCTCCACCGGCTGGGTGGATGGACATGCCGAAACGACGTTGACGAGGTCCCTAGGCTTTCTGGTGGCCGGCACCGCTACGCCGAACACCGTCGGGGCTCCGGATGCCAAGTGGGATTTGGAGTAAGCAGCCCGGGCGCTCGCACCGGCCGCTTCCTCAAGTCCATGACTGCAACTCTCATGCGCCCTGCCACCCAATCCCGCCGCCACTTCCTCCGCACCAACTCCGCATTGCTTGCGTTGCCTTGGCTCGAAAGCCTCGCCGGAGCTGCCCCGTCCGCCCCGCCGCGCCGGCTCGTCAGCATCTGCACGAACTTCGGTCTCTACGGCCCGTCGTTCTTCCCTGAGCAAGCCGGGCGCGACTACCAGCCCAGCGAGTATCTGAAGGTGCTCGGTGACCTCCGCAGCCAGTTCACCGTCTGCTCCGGCATCGCGCACCCGGAGATTGGCGGCGACCACGCGTCCGAGGCGTGCTTCCTCACCAGCGCCAAGCACCCCACCGCCGGCGGCTTCCGCAACAGCGTCTCGCTCGACTTCCTCGCCGCTCGGCACGTCGGCCCCGCCACGCGCTTTCCGCTGCTCACGCTCTCCACGCAGGATGGCAGCCCGCTCACGCACACCACCAGTGGCGCGGGCGTGCCGGCGCTTTACAAGCCCTCCGAGATTTTCGCCCGCCTCTTCCTCGCCGGCAAAGCCCGCGACATCGAACTCGAAATGGCCCGCCTGAAGCGCGGCCAGAGCGTGCTCGACCGCATGGGCTCGAGATTCGCCTCGCTGAAAACCCGTCTCAGCGCCCACGACCAGCAGCAGGTCGCCGACTACGCCGAGGCGGTGCGCGACATGGAGAAGCAGCTCCACGCCGACGAAGCCTGGGTGCAGAAGCCCAAGCCCGTCGTCGAGGAAGCCCCGCCCTCCGACGCCCTCGACCGCAGCGACAACATCGGTCGCGCCCGCATCATGCTCGGTCTCGCCAAGCTCGCGATCCAGACCGACTCGACGCGCGTCGTCACCGTCTTCATTCGCGGCATGGATCTGAAGCCGCCCATCGAAGGCATCTCCGAGGATCACCACGGGCTTTCCCACCACGGGCGGAACCAGGCGAAGATTGACCAACTCCGCATCATCGAGCGCGCGAAGATGGGCGTCTTCCGCGACTTCCTCGCCGCCTTGCGCGACACGAAGGAAGGCGCGACCAGCCTGCTCGACCAGACGCAAGTGCTCATCGGCAGCAACCTCGGCGACGCCAGCAGCCACAACACCAGCAACCTCCCCATCCTCCTCGCCGGCGGCGGCTGGAAGCACGGGCAACACATCGCCGGCGACCGCAAGAACAACACGCCGCTCGGCAAGCTCTTCGTCAGCATGCTCCAACGCCACGGCGTCGAGGCCGACCGCTTCGGCACGGGCGTCGGGACGCTGGATGCGCTGGTTTGAAAGACCGACTCGCCGTGACCACCGAGACACGATGACCACAGAGGATTTGTCTTCTGCCGCTGCTCCGTGTTCATCGCGTCTCTGTGGTCTAACTCCCGTGCAATTCTTCTCGGAATGAAACCCCTTCTCATCCTCTGCCTCCTCGCGCCGCTCGCCGTCGCCCAGGACGCCGCCTCGACTTTCCGCGACCGCGTCCAGCCGTTGCTGAAAACCTACTGCACCGAGTGCCACGCCGGCGCGAAGCCCAAGGCCGGCATCCAGCTCTCTGGCCCACGCACCGCCGACCAGTTCGACACCGAGCGCGACCACTGGTTCCGAGTGCTCGACGCGCTTGAGGCCGGCACCATGCCGCCGAAGGAGGAGCCGCAGCCCAAGCCCGCCGAACGCGCGGCCCTCGTCGCGTGGTTGCGGGGTGATTTCACCGCCACCCTGCTCGCCAAGCAGCGTGCCGAGGGCCGCAGCAAGCTCCGCCGCCTCAGCCGCACCGAGTATTCCAACACCATCCTCGACCTCTTCGGCGTGAAGCCCACCGTCGGCCTCAATCTCCCGACCGACGGCCGCGTGGACGGCTACGACAAGGTCGCCGCCGCGCTCCCGCTCTCCGCGTCCGGTGCCGCCGGTTACTTCAAGATGGCCGACGACATCCTCGCACGGATGCTTCGTCCCATTCCCAAGACTCCGCCCAAAGCTGTCGCGAAGCCCCGTGCTCCCGACCTCCTCGACGACCTGCTCGGCGAGAAAAAGTCCGACACAACCAAGACCGCACCCGCGAGCCCATTCGACCCCGCGCGCACCGTGCGAGCCATTGCCTTTGGCAGCGAGCAGTCGAAAGGACACATCCTCGAAATGCCCGACGGCACGAAAGTCAGCTTCAACACCGACACCACCTCCGGCCCGTTGCGTGGCTTCGGCGGCCCGCGCAACCCCGGCATGCACCGCCTGCGTCTCTCCGTCTATGGCTACCAGACCGACAAGCCGCTCCCCTTCGGCATCTACGCCGGCCACACGGGTGCTTACCCCCAAATCATCGAACTCATCGCCGTGCTCGAAGCCCCACCCGGCAAACCCGCCATCATCGAAACCGAAGTCTATCTCCGCACCAGCGACCTCAACGACCTCGCGGCCCTCGGCGACAACTTCCGTCTCGTCCCCTTCGGCCTCGGCGTCCCGGTGCCGAAGAACACCCAGGCCAGCAACGCGCGCGGCCCCGGCCTCGCCGTGCAGTGGGTGGAAATCGAGGAGCCGGAGCTGCCCCTCGCCGGTGACCGCTGGCTGCGCGCTGACTTCCGCACCGCGCTCGCCGGCGGCTTACAGAACCGCGACACGTTTCTGAAGGCCGCCGAAGCCACGTTCAAACGCATCACCCCACGCCTCTTCCGCCGCGACCCGACCGCTGACGAACTCGCGAAGCTAAACCTCCGTTTC
>SXTU01000029.1 GCA_005791875.1 Verrucomicrobiales bacterium | reverse complement strand
TGCTGTTCGGCGACGGCGCGGGCGCGGCGATCTTGCAGCACCGGCCCGACTCGCATGGGTTGCTCACCGCCTGCATGGGTGCGGACGGCGGGAAGGGCGGCGTGCTCTCGCAGCCCGGCGGCGGCTGCCGTTTTCCCGCCACTCACGAGAGCGTGGATCAGCGGCTGCACTTTCTGAAGATGGATGGCAAAGAGGTTTTCAAGAGCGCGGTCAACGCCATGTGCACCGCCGCGCGCGAGGCTCTGGCGCGCTGCGAGCTGAACGTCACGCAGCTCAAGTGCATCATCCCGCACCAGGCCAACCAGCGCATCATTGACGCCGTGGCCGAGCGTCTCGCCGCCACGCCCGAGCAGATGTTTGTGAACCTCGACAAGTATGGGAACACCTCCGCCGCCAGCGTGGCCATCGCGCTGGATGAGGCGGTGAGCACCGGGAAGATCCAGCGCGGCGACCTTGTGCTGCTGGTGGTCTTCGGCGCGGGGTTGACGTGGGGTGCGGCGGTGATCGAGTGGTGAGGCCGCCCAGGAAAATACTTGTTCCCACCGCATTGACGATCCGCCTTTCGCTGCTACTTTCCCGCAACCCTTATGGCCAATCGCAAAGCGCAATCCGCCTCATTCGCCGCTCCCACCCGCATCCCCGCGCAGCTCGATCTTGCCGCCGAGACCACGCGCATCCGCAAGAACGGAATCGAATTCCGCTCCGAGACGCCCATCACGGCTTGGACCGAGATGACCGTGACGCTGCGCGACCCGGCGGACGGCCAAGACGTGCGCGCAACGGGCGTGGTGGTGGACTGCCGGGGCGACCGGCACCAAGGCTACACGGTCTCGATGGTCTTCATGGAGCTGACGCCGCTGGCGCAGGCGCGCCTGAGCGTGATGGCATATTCCAACTTGGCATGAGGTTGCACGCTGGCTAATTTCCGCCCCATGTCTTTGCCAATCGCTGAGCCCGCCAATGAGGACGTCGTCTATTTCAACCAGATCCTGAAAGCCGGCGTCGAGGGAGGGTGCTCCGATGTCCACATCAAGGTCGGCACGCCCGCTTCATTCCGCATCAGCCGCGCGTTCCACTCCATTGACTTCGTGCCGACACAGGTCTGGATGCAGAGCGTGATTGACGGCATCTGCCCCAAGCACATGAAGGTTGGACTGGAGGCGGACCGCGAAACCGACTTCTCCTACTCAGCACCGGGCGTGGGCCGCTTCCGCACGAACGTGTTTCAGTCGCTGGGCCGCTGGTGCATCGTCATGCGCTACATCAAGAGCACCGTTCCGACATTCGAGAAGCTCGGCCTTCCGGAGGTGCTCAAGTCGGTGGCGGAATCCCCGCGCGGCATCGTGCTGATGGCCGGCACCACCGGCTCCGGCACGTCCACGACGCTGGCCGCGATGCTCGAGCATCTGAACAACAACTTCCGCAAACACATCGTCACGCTCGAGGACCCCATCGAGTTCGTCTTCGAGGAGAACCAATGCCTCATCGAACAGCGCGAGCTTAACCTCGACACGATGAGCTTTCACCGCGCGATGAAGAGCGCGCTCCGCGAAGACCCCGACGTGATCATGGTCGGCGAGATGCGCGACGCCATCAGCTTCCAGACCTCCATCAGCGCGGCAGACACGGGCCACACCGTCATCTCCACCATGCATACCACGAGCGCGAACAGCTCCGTGGGCCGCATCCTGGAATACTTCAAGCAGGACGAGCGCGACACCATCCGCCGCCAGCTCGCCGGCACGCTGCGCGCGGTCTGCTGTCAACGCATGGTGCCCACGGCGGAGGGCGGGATGCGCCCTGCGCTGGAGATCATGATCAACACGATCTCGATCAAGAAGGCCATCGAGGAAAACCAGCTCGGCAAGCTGCTGCCCATCATCGAGGCGAGCCGCAAGATCACCGAGGTGGACGGCGTGACGCTGTGGGAGGACCAGGGCGAGGGAATGATGAGCTTCAACCAGTGCATCTTCAACCTGCTCAACCAGGGCATCATCACCGAGGAGGCCGCGCTGGAGAAGGCCACGAACCCGCAGCAGCTCAAGATGTGGATGGAAGGCATCTACACCAGTTCCGGCGGCATCACGGGCTGAATTGGGCGTCATCTGCGGCCTTGCCCCCCGCTCAGTCGGGCACCACCACGGGCACGGCGGCCTTTTCTCCAGGCGCGCTGCGGTGGAGGGTCAGCAGGAACGAGTTGAGCCGGTGTTTGGCCGTTTCAAATTGCGCCTCGTCGGCCAGCAGCGTGACTTCCAGCCGGCCACCCGGCAGGGGCAGCAGCACGGCGCGGGAGTAGAGCCACAGTCCGCCGGCGGTCCGCCACTTGAAATCCAGCGCCGGGCCGTTGGTGCCCAGCGCGTGGCAGGGGAAGGCCGCCAGCTCCCGCAGGTCGGGATGGCGGGCGACCAGTTGGGCACGCCATGTGGCCGCTGCCAAGTCATTGGCCGTCAGCCGCTCGCCCTCGCGGAGCTGGACGGCGAGGGAGTAGGAGTCGTCCCGGGCCACAAAGCTGACCCGCTGCTGGGCTGAGTCGCTGCGGGCCACCGAGTCCGGGGGGAACAGGAAAGCGAGGCAGTTCGACTGGGTCAACAACTGGCCGTGCGCCACCGGGCCGGCGTTGGGAATGAACTCGCGCTGGACGGTCAGTTGGAGCGAGGGCGGAGCGTTGGAGGCGGGCGGGGCGGCGGGCTGCTGGGCCATCAAGGTCGAGAGACTGCTCCAGAGGAGGACGGCCCACAGGCTGTAGCGGGGCATGGGGAGGTCAGAAGGAGGCCACATAGTTGGTGCGATTGGGCGGGGCACTGGCCCACGAGCCGCGGATGAGCGCCCGCAACTCCGGTGTCCCCGGCGGCTGCTTGGTGACATCCGAGAAGTTGGTGTCGAAATACAACTCGCGGGCAGGCGCGTTGTAGTAGGCGCCCGGCTGCTGAAACGGAGCCGTGGCGCGGGTGCTGTCAAAGAGGACCACCATGGAGCCGTTGTAGGTGATGGTGTCGCCGCTCCAGTCTTCAAGAAACCGGCCAATGTTTTGGACGCCGCCGCTGTAGCGGGCGGGTGAATTGGTGGTGCGAACGATGCCGGTGAGAACGGCGGCGTTGATGGTGGTGGCGGTGGCGGCGCGGGAAGTGTAGGAACTTGAGCTGAGGGCGTCGCTCCAACTGCCGGACAGGACGGTGAGCGCGTCGGAGGCCAGCGAGGCGGGCTTCGTGGCGGTGGTGTTGGTGGTGCCAAGATGGGCGTTGGTGGGGCAGTTAAAATGGCCCTTGACGTAGAGCGGGTTGGGGGTGGCCACCGTGAGGCCGCGAGTGGGCAGGGTCTGGCCGTTGATCAACCGCACGCCGGTCAACTGGCTGGAGGTGACGCTGCGGTCGTCGGAGACATAGACGAGGTTGGGCGGGTTGCCGGCCCCGAGCTTGCTGATGACGGTGGTATTGGTGGCGGCCCAAGTCCTGAACTTAGTGACATCTATTTCCGTGGTGCGGACGGTCTTGCCCTCGCGCTGGTCAGTGAAGGTGGTATTGGTGGCGATGAAGTAGCTCGCGTTGGTCCAATTGATCGTCGAGGGTGCGGCGTCGAAGGGGGTTTTCACCCGGACGGTCACGGTGGAGTTGCTGACGAGGATTTGCAGTTCCGACTTGTTGTAGTAGCGCTGCTGGCCCATCGGGGAGGTCGTGGATTCCGCACTAGGCGGGATGTTGAGCACCTCCCGCACGGCCGATGAGCTGTTGTTCGTGCCGATGGGCAGTGTCAGGGCGCTGGTGTTGGTCGTCTTGGTGCTGTTGTAGGTCACGGTGCCGGAAGGAGGGCTGCCGCTATAGGCGGGATCTCCCGGCATGCGGCTGAAGAAGTTTCCGCCGACGGAATTGACGGGGTCGAAAAAAGTGAGCGCCGAACTGGGGCCTGTATAGATGCGGCCGTTGGAATGCACCCGGCCGCGGACTTCCATGGCGGTCTGGGAATTGATCTCCAGGTCCATGTTGTAAAAAATGGCAAACTGGAAGACGGGGATGGACGCGAGCTGGATGTCCTGCTGGACGGCGTTGGTGAGGACGAAGCGACCGGTGGTCTGCCGGGCGTTGGAAACCACACGGTAGTTGGAGACGAAGCCCAAGAGGCCGGCGTAGGGACCGCCGAGGTTCGTGTAAGTCTGCGTCTGGGTGCGGGCGACGTAGTTCTGGTTGGTCGTGCCGCTCCCGTTGGAGAATTGAAACGCGGACCAATAAGCGTTCTCGGCGGTGGCCGGGACATTCGTCCGGTAGGAAGTCAGGTTGTTGAACACGACGCTCTCGCCGCTCGCCTTGTAGTCGCTCATCAGGCGGGAGACGATCCGCTCGGTGGAGGCCTCGGCAGCAAACAGCGTCGCCGTCATCTGGTTGCTGCGCTCGTTCATCAGCGCCGTCTGGGAGGCCCAGTTCATCGTCCCGGTGAGCACCATGAGGCCGATGGCGGAGAACACCAGCACCATCACGAGCGCGTAGGCTTCGCGCTGCCGGCCGCGGGGGGAAGGGATCGTGTTCATGGCCGGTTATTGGAGGATGCGCCGGGTGATGCGCGTTTGGAGCTGGAAAGACTCGTAGAAGTTGTTCGTGCCCACCTTGGTCATTGGGTAGCTGAGTTGATAGAACTGAAGCCGGACGTTGATGGCGCAGTTGCCGGTGTCCGCAGTGAGCGTGTTGCCAAGATAGTCCTCCTTGGAAAACAGGATCGCGTTCGTGACGTAGGAGGCGATCAACTGCGGAGTGGAATTGCTGGAGGTGACGCGGCGCAGCTCGCTGGTGTTCGTGGCGTAGTAGTAGCGGAGCCACCAACTGCTGTTGGTCGTCGGGTAAATCTGAATGGCCCTTCCCTGCATGGCGGTGCCGTTCGTGATGGCGGTGAAGTTCGTCGCCGTGCCGTTGCCTATCTGGATGCTGGTGGCAGCCCGGATCTCGTCCTGCAGCTTGCCAACGGCCTTGCGGGAGGAATCGGACGCTCCGAGCTTGGCCGCTGCGAACTGCATGAGCCGTCCGCCCATGATGTGGCTGTAAACCACGCCGCCCACCACGAACGTGGTCAATGTCATGGTGATGAGCAATTCGATCAGCGTCACCGCCGCCATGCGACGGAGGAGAGCGGCGTTGGAGGTCTGGAGTTTCATCTCAGGCGTCCGGCGAACGGTAGGTGGCGACGGTGTTCGTGAAGACGCGGCCAGTCGTCGGAAAGCGCCAGGTGCAATCCACACGGATCATGCGCAACTGGGGCACGGCTCCCGAAATGACCGTGATCGTCGTGACGTTCGTGGCGTAGAATCCGTTGGTCCCGATCACTGGCATGTCGAGCAGGACTGTCTGCGATGGAAAATTGGCGATCACCAACTGGTCCACGCTGGCTTGCGTGTCCCATCGGCAGGCCCGTGTCTGCTCCAGCCGTTGCGCGGCGAGAGCCTGTGCGGCCAAGGAATAAGCGGACCACTCGGCCCGTTTCGTGGACTGCGTATAGCCTTGGATGATGCCGGCGACGGTCATCGCGGCAATGGCCGTGGCGACACATACCTCGGCAAGGGTGAACGCCTCCCGGTCACGACGACCCGGCGTTGAGGGCTTGGAATTTGTGCAACGAATTTTCACAGGCTGGCAGCGACAGTGTTCACGCCAATTTTGATAGAGCCGAAAGGGTGCCAAGTCAACAAGTGTAGGGCCTTTAAGCTCTAATACCGAGTGTGGTTGAAATCCAGTAGAACGCGGCCCGGATGCTGGTGGATGCCTTCCCCCTCACCCCAGCCCTCTCCCTCCTGGAGAGGGAGCCAGTCATTCAGTCTCGAAGCAACAACGCCGGGCGGGTTGAAGCTGCGCGGACGGCGATTCTC
>SXTU01000222.1 GCA_005791875.1 Verrucomicrobiales bacterium | reverse complement strand
CGCCAGCCCGGCGCGCAAGGCAAGGGCCGCGACCACAACCCCGGCGCGTTCACCGCGTGGCTCGCGGGCGGCGGCATCCGGGGCGGCACCGCCTACGGCACGACCGACGAGCTGGGTTTCCAAGCCGCCGAGCATCCCGCCTACAGCTACGACCTCCACGCCACCGCGCTCCACCAGCTCGGCGTGGACCACGAGCGCCTGAGCTTCTACCACAACGGCGTCCAACGCCGGCTGACCGATGTGCATGGGCATGTCATCCGCGAACTACTGACATGAAAGCAATTCGTCCAAGAACCACGACGAAGCATCGAAGCCGCCGTGAGCGGGACATTCTTGTCCCGCAGACGCGGCTGCCAGACATGGGCATCTGGACAGAAGATCCGGCAGGCAAACGGGACAAGAGTGTCCCGCTCACGAATGCTGACGGCCCCGCCACCCGCCGCCAGTTCGTCCAAGCGACCGCTACGGCCACCGCCTTCGCCTCCCTCGCCACGACCGTTCTCGCGCAGCCCGCTGGCAAACCTCTGGGCACCAAAATGCTCAGGACCGACGTGCTGGTCTGCGGCGGCGGTTGCGCGGGCATTGCCGCCGCGCTTGCAGCGGCGCGACGCGGGGCGAAGGTGCTGCTCGTGGAGAAGGCTCCGTTCGCCGGTGGCATCATCACCTGTGTGGGCCTGCCGTATTTCGATGGCATCGCGAACATCAAAGACAACCGCATCGTCGTGCGCGGCATCGCGCTGGAGCTGTTGTCCAAGTCCGGCGTCTGCAAAGCCGACGCCACGCACACGGCCAAGCACAACCCGACCATCGGCAATTCCTTCGAGTTCAAGCTGCTGCTCGACCGCCTCATCCGCGAGCAGAAGGAGCGGCTCACCGTGCTGTTCAACTCCTTCGTCTGCGGCGTGCAGAGCAACGGCGGACGCACCCGCTCCGTGCAGATCGCCAACAAGGACGGCCTCGTGAGCGTCGAGGCAAACACGGTGATTGATTGCACCGGCGACGCCGATGTCGCCGCGTGGGCGGGCGCGCCGTTCGAGCAAAACGCGGAGGTCCAGCCGCTCACGCTGCACTTCCGCATCGGGAACGTGAAGCGCGTCGGCAACCTCAGCCAGAACTGCCGCGCCGCGCTCGCGAAGGCGCAGGTGGCGGGCGAACTGCCCTTCTACTACGGCCCCGGCGTGATGTTTCTCTTTCACGAGAGCGAGGTTTACATCCACGGCATTCGCGTGCCCGCGAACCCCACCGATGCCGCCGACCTCTCGCGCGCCGAGATGCAGGGCCGCGCGGACGCGTGGGCGATGTTCCAGGCGTGGAAGCGCGAGGTGCCGGGCTTCGAGCAGAGCTACTTCATCGAGGCGTATCCGTGGATTGGCGTGCGCGAGTCGCGCCGGCTCGTGGGCCAATACGTGCTGAACGAGGACGACCTGATGAAAGCCCGCCGCTTCGACGACGCCATCGCCACCGGCTGCTGGTATCTCGACCTGCACCCGAACAAGACCGTCATCGGCAGCGCGAACGACTTCGACCCTAAGAAGGTTCAGCCCGATCCTTACGACATTCCGTATCGTTCGCTGCTGCCGCAGAAGCTGGAGAATCTGCTCGTCGCCGGCCGCTGCCACTCCGCCACCCGCGGCGCGCACGCCTCCACCCGCGTGACCGTCACCGCGATGGCGATGGGTGAGGCCGCCGGCACGGCTGCGGCCATGGCCGCAGCCGCAAAGAAGTCCGCGCAGGAAATCGGGGGCGTGAAGGTCCGCGAGGCACTGAAGGCCAGCGGCGCAGGGCCTTTCACGGACGCATGAATGCGGCCTACGCCGCCGCTTCCCACACTGTCAGCTTGTTGTGCCCCGCCGTGTAGAATCGCGAGCCGGTCTCATCCAGCGCGAACTTGTGGAAGTGGGTTGTCCCGGCCTCTTCGCGCAGGATTTTTCCGGACACCACGTCGAAGAACATCACCAACCCCTTGGCGTCACCGCCCACCCCCACGAGCCATTCGCCCTGCGGGTGGAAGGCCAGGTGCGTGATGAGGCCCTTGCCTTTGTCGCCCGCGAACTTCGCCACGCGCTCCTGCTTCCGCCAGTCGAAGACCTCGACGTGCGCTTTGCCTTCGAGGTGGTCAATGTTCCCGACCTTGCCCATGCCGCCGACCGCGAGCTGCGTGCCGTCCGGCGAGAAGGCCAGCGAGCGGATGCCGCCGATGGAGTGGATGCGTGCCTTCGGGTCCCAGGTGTAAACCTCCGGCACCTCAAGCGTTGCCTGTGGCTTGCCCGTCGCCACATCCCACACGACGACGTGGCCGAGCTTGTCGCCGGTGGCCAGCAGCGTGCCGTCGGCGGAGAAGGCGCAGGCGTAGAGCATGGAGCTGAAGTGGCTCGGCGTCAGCGTCGCGTGGCCGCGCAGCTCGTGCTTCGGCTTGCCGGTCGCGGCGTCCCAGACGCGGCAGACCATGTCGTCGGCGGTGCTGGCGATGAGTTTGCCGTCGCGCGTCGCCACCACGTTGCGAATCCACCGGTCGTGCGCCTTGAAGCCGCGCACCTTTTGGCGCGACTCCGCGTCCCACCAGATGAGCTGGCCGTCGTAAGCGCCGGAGACGACCTGCTTGCCCGCGACTGCAACGCCGGTTACGTAGCCGGTGTGGCCTTCCATCGCGACGCCCTCGGGCTTCTCCTCCGCGAGGTCGAAGTGATACACGCTACCGTCCGAGCTGCCTGCGAAGAGACGTTTCGTGTCCGGCACGCGCGCGAGGCAGAGCAGGATGTCCTTCCGCGAAATCTCCTTCGCGACTTTGAACTTGGCGGGGTCGGTGGGCATGGGATTGGGGAAGTTAAAGGGTGGAAGAGTGGAAGGATTGAAGAGCAAGCAGTCGGCAGATTCGGGCCATGCTCGGCCATGCGGTGGTGTCGGACGCGTTCTCCCTCACCCCGGCCCTCTCCCGCTGGGGGAGG
>SXTU01000221.1 GCA_005791875.1 Verrucomicrobiales bacterium | reverse complement strand
TTGCTGGTGGATGACGCGGATGTGTTCCGGCAGTCGGTGGCAAACCTGCTGCGCACGCGCGGACATGAGGTCATCGAGGCGGAGAACGGCCTGACCGGCCTGAAGCTCGCGCGCACGCACCTGCCCGACGTAATCGTCAGCGACATCGTCATGAGCCATGTGGACGGCTACGCGATGACCGCGTTGCTGCGCCAGCATCCCACCACGGCGGATATTCCTCTCGTCCTCATCACCGGCGAGGCCGATCTCAAGGGAATGCGCAAGGGCATGACCCTCGGCGCGGACGATTACATCGCCAAGCCGTTCAAGATGGACGAACTCGTCGCCGCGCTCGAGCTGCGGGTGCATCGGCGTCGGGCGTTGCGGGACGAGGTGGAGCAGAAACTCGCCTGTCTTGGCACGGGCTTCGGCATGACTCTGCCGGGAGAATTGTCGCAGCCGCTCGGCACCATCCTCGACACATCGAGATCCCTGTCAGCCGCCTCTCAGACACGCACGGCAGTTGAACTCAGCGCCCTCGCCCTCGCTCTCCGCGCCGCGGGCCTTTGCGTCGAGCGACTGACGAAAAACCTTTTCCTCCACGCGCAGCTCGAACTTTTCGGCAGCAATCCCGTTCACTTGAACGCCCTGCGCCAAGGCCTCACTGCCGACACCGGAGCTGTCGTGACCACGCAAGCCCGACATTGCGCCGAGGCCTGCAATCGCGCGCGCGACCTCCAACTAAAAACTACGCCCGGCACCGCCGCCATCGCCGAGACGCACCTCACCAAGCTGGTCGAGGAACTGGTCGGCAACGCGTTCCAATATTCGCCCACCGACACGTCAGTCACGGTGCAGAGCTACGACGATGGCCATGATTTCCTGCTGACCGTCACGGACAAGGGACCAGGGGTGCCGCCGGAAAAAGTCGCAAGCCTGAACCAATCTGCGCCCGCCGCGCGCACGACCTCCGAACCGAACTTGACGGGCCTGGGCCTGCCCATCGCGCGGCGGTTGGCCGAGCTTCACGGCGGCAAGCTCCTCCTCACCAGCGAGCCGGGCAAGGGCACCGCCGTCCGCGTGAGCCTCCCGGCCCGCCCGCCCGAGGCGCCCGCGTCGGCTGGGGCATTGGTGCCGTGATGAATCACTCCCGGAGTTGCTCGGTGCGCCCGGCTGCACCTCTCGATTTGGAACTCACCGGCAGTTCTGCGCCAGCCAGCGGCCCGCAGCGATGCCGATCCGCCGCAAGTCCCGCGCGGCGACGGGCAGCGCGGCGACGGTCGCCATCTGCTCGAGCTCGCGGCACAGCGTGGACGCCGCCTCGGCAGGCGCGCGCAGCTCGCGTTGCAGCTCCGCGCAGTCCAGCCCGGGCATCGCGGAAGGCTTGTCGGAGAAAATCTCATTTGTGAGCAGCAGCATGCGCGTGCCCGGCGCGTGCAACTGGCCCAGCCCGGCAATCAACGGCCTGGGTGCGGCGCCCCGGCCTCCTTCTCGATCAGCTCGCAGTAGCCGAGGATCGGGTTGATGGGCGTGCGCAAGTCGTGCCGCAGGGTGCGCAGCGCCTTGGTGCTTGCGGGCAGGTGCAAACGCCGTTTCTCCAAATCAGATTTCGGCTGGCTGGTGCTCATGCTGGAGGAGGCGGTGGCGACCGCAACAGAGCCTCCACCTTGGTCAGCAGCCGGGGCAGATCGACGGGCTTGGTCTCGAAATCATTGCAGCCCGCGAGGCGGGCCCGCTCCTCCTCGCCCACCATCGCGTGTGCCGTGAGCGCGATCACGGGGATGTGGCGTGTCGCCGGCGCGGCCTTGATGCGCTGCGTCGCCTCCCAGCCGTCCATCACAGGCAGGCCCAGATCCATGATGACCAGGTCGGGCAACTCCCGCTCCTAGCAGGCCACGCCCTCCTCGCCGTCCACCGCCATGACGACCTCGTAACCGCGGCGGATGAGCCGGCGGAAAAGCATGTCGCGGTTCATCTCGTGGTCTTCCACAAGGAGGATCTTGGGCATGACCTGCCCCTTTCTAGGGGCATCGCGTCGCCGTGCAAGCGTCCTTTTTCCGCCTCCAGGGGACCGGCGGTTGAGTCATCGGTTTGGCACGCATGGAAGCAGGTGAGCGAGGACTTCGCAGAGCGGCATCCACGCAGATGCCGCCCATGTCAGGCCCGCCCGTTTCGGTGCACGGCGGCGGAGGAGTTCACGCCTCCCGCCATTCGCCCGGGGTGAGCGTCTGTTCGGCGACGGTGTATTGGGCGCGCACGTCCCGACGATCGTTAAGCGGGATTCCATTTCGCTCGACCCATGCATGAGCTTCGAAAGCTCCGTCCTGCCTGCGGAAGCCCAGCCGAAGATTCCCCGGCGCTCCACCCCGCTCCAGCAAGGCCCACAAGACCAGGGAGCGCCGCAGGCATGTGGCCGGCCATGGGACGTTTCGCGCCGCCCGTGCTACCAGCCATGCAATTCGCTCGGGAGGAATCTCCGTCGTCGTTGCGTTGCGTCTGGCCCAGGATGCCAGCCGGACATGGCAACGCCGCCAGCCGCGCAGTCGGAGCTCGAGGTCCACCAAGGGAAGCATCAGGAAAGCCCGCAAGAACAGGCGGTGCTCCGCTCCGGAGAGGGCCGCGTAGTGCCGCCACTTACGCAGCAGTGTCATGGGGCCGGGCGGCTTCCTCGACGAGCAGTCCTCGCGCGGCGAGTTTTCCGGTCAATTCCAGGACATCAGCTCGCAGGGTGGCTTCGTCCACGGCGTATTCGGCCAGGAGTTTCTGGAGGGTCGCATCCAAGTCCCGCGTTTCCGCCAGCAAGTGCCAGATGCGTGTGCCAACTCCGTCCAGACTGTAATACTGCTCGGTCTTGAGGTTCAGGAGCACGGCGTCCTTGTCCAGCTTCTGAAACAAAACGTCTTCGCCAACGCGATACGAGCGCCTCAGACTGGTTGCGGTTGAGCTGTCCATTTCGCGACCATCATCCCCAATACTTGCCTCAAGGCAAGCGCCCTGTGGGACTATGTCGCGGCTGGGGCGATGGTCGGTGTTCGATCTTCAGCGGGCGGCAGCGCTCCTTCCCACGACTGGACACCGGCTGCTGAAACCAATTCGCCCTGTGCCGGGCCGGCAGCTCTACGGCACCATGGCGGCGTTGATCGTCATGGCTGCGGCTTGCAGGCCCGGGTGGTCCGGACGCGGTTGATCCACTCGGCGTGGCCGTCCACGAAACCCCAGTTCCAGCCCTCGCGGCCGTGGTTGTTCATGCTGTCGGGCCAGTTGTTGTAGTTCACGGGCCGGGGGGCGGCCAGGACATCGTCAGCGTCCACGAGGAGGATGTTGATGGCGGGGGAAATCGCGTCGTTGGGCTGCTTGCGGATGCCATTGCCCATGGGAGCCTGCTGGTAATATGGCCAATACTCGTAGCTGTGGCCGCCGGTGGCGCGTTCGCGGTCGCCGTTCGAGGTGGTGATCAAGTCCTGCAAGAACGTCGTCCAGCCAGCCGTGGCGGAGAGCGTGGGTCGGATGATGTTCTTGGTGCCGGAACAGATGAAGGACTTGAGCGCAGGGATGTAACGCGGGTAGAGCGAGACCGGGCCGCGATCATCACTCACACTCCCCGTGTAGTAGAACCATGTCGGCCAATCCTGCTCATAGACGTGCGCGGCCAAGAGAATCTGCTTCTGATTGTTCAGGCAGCCGATGCGCTTGGTGCGCTCCTTCGCCTTGGCCAGCGCGGGCAACAGCATCCCCGCCAGGATCGCGATGATGGCGATGACGACGAGCAGTTCGATGAGTGTGAATGCGGCCGGGCGGCGAGCCGCCACCGAGAAGTCGGTGTGCGTGTTCATGGCAGGAGAAGCGACTGGGCTATTGGCGGCCAAGCTGCGCCCGGCTTCAGGAACAGGCCATGAGATTTCGCGCATTAGACTTGAGCTTTTTTCCACCCGCGCTGGCTCAGGCCTGGGGCTTCACCGGCAGGTGTCGCGCGAAGGCCGCGCGCAGCTCCTTCTGCAAGTCCTCGGGCGAGGCGGTCTGCTTTTGCAAGATGCTGGTGACGCAGCCCGTGAGCCGCTGCTTGTCCTCCTCGGTGAGGTCCTTCGCGGTGAGCACGATGATCGGCACGTCGCGCATGTCCTTGCGCCCCCGCACCACCTGCACGAACTCGAAGCCATCCATCTCCGGCATCATCAGGTCCAGCAGGATGACCGAGGGCAGTCTCAGCCGGATGATCTCGAGCGCGGCGCGGCCATTGGATGCGACGACTGCGGGATAACCCTCCTTCTCCAGGTTGCGCCGGAGCAGGTGGCTGGAAATCTCGTCGTCCTCCACCACGAGGATCGGTCGGTCGCCGGGGGTGGGGCAGTGCTGGCGCAGCAGGGCGGAGAGGCGCGAATAATCCACGGGCTTGGTGAGAAACTCGGACGCGCCCAGGGCGTAGCCCTTGTCGTGCTCATCGCTCATCGTGATCATCATGATGGGGATGCCAGCCAGCTCGGGGTCCGCCTTGAGCGCGGCGAGCACGGACCATCCGTCCACCTCCGCCATCATCACGTCGAGGATGATGAGCGAGGGCCGGAGCTTGCTGGGCCATCACCAAACCCTGCCGGCCATCTGCGGCGGTCTGCGCGGAGAACCCTTCCTTCTGGCGGAAGCGCACCATCAGGTCGCGCGTGTTCGGGTCGTCATCAATGACCAGCACGGAGGGCGGGCCGCCTTGTGGGCGCGGCTGCGGTGCGGATGGGACGAGGGCGGCTGCGACCGGCGCGGGCGCGCGCCGCACGGGCAGGCCACGGTCAGCTCGCCGCCGAGCACCTCGGAGAATTTCCGGCTGATTGTCAGCCCCAGCCCCGTGCCACCGTATTTGCGCACCGTGGCGGTGTCCGCCTGCGAGAACGCCTGGAAGAGCTTGCCCATCTGCTCCGGCGTCATGCCGATGCCCATGTCGCTGATCTGCATGACCACCCAGTCGCGGCCGTCCACAGTCTCGGCACCAAGGCGCAAGCTCACCTTTCCCTCGCGCGTGAACTTGCACGCGTTGCCCAGCAGGTTCAGCAACGTCTGGCGGACCTTGGTCATGTCCGAGCGGATGGAAAGGCCGGCGGGCGGCGCGTCCAGCACTGGCGCGTTGCGGTTCTTCTCGGCCAGTGGACGCGGCGTGGCAGCCCTCCGCGCGCCGCCGGATGGGGGCGGGTGCGAGTCTCGAGGCTGGGTAAATGGCGCGCCTCATTGGACCGGATGCCTTCCCTAGTTGGCTCCCCAGAACCGCACTGGCCGGTATCGCGGCATCTCCGATGGGACGCGCGGAATGTGCCGTCCGCCCCGCAAAGATAAAGCCAAAAGCCGCCCAACCAACGGCCCGCGAACAGTCGTGCCATCCCCCGGTCGTGGCCTGCGCCACCGCATTTCGTCGCTGCCTTTTCAATCCCTTCGTGGCTGAATCCACCCCGCATGAGCTTTGCCGCCACCGACCTTGAGGAGCTGCCCGCGCAAATATGGCGCGACTTGGAACGCGCCGTCACTGATCCGGCCAGCCCGTTCCGCACGCCGGTGCTGGGCACCACGAACCTCTTCGAGTGCGCGATGCGCGTCGTCGTGCTGCGGCACGCTGACGGGGCCAAGCGCGAGCTGATGTGCTACTCGGACGCCCGCGCGCAGAAGGTCCACCAGCTCAAGCTCTGCGAGCAGGCCCACTGGCTTTTCCACGATCCCGCTCGCCGGCTCCAGCTCCGCATCAGCGCCCACACGATGGTTCACCAGAACGACCCCATCGCGCGCGACCACTGGCTTCGCGCACCGCTCGCGCACCGCAGAAACTACTCCGCGAACCAGCCGCCCGGCTCCGACATCCACGCGCCGGGCGACGCCATCGCGCCCGCCCTCAAGTCACCCAAGGTCACGGCCAAGGAGCTTGAGCCTGGCTACGCCAACTTCGCCGTGCTGGTCTCTTCCGTGGACCAGATCGAATGGCTCCAGCTCGCCGACACCGGCCACGTCCGCGCCGTCTTCAACTGGACAGTCGTGAAGTGGAGCGGCTTGTGGCTCGTTCCGTAGCTGGAAGTTTGGAGTTTGGAGTTTGAAGTTTGGGGTTTTAGTCTCCACGCGTGTTCCGTCCCTGCATTGACCTGCACGAAGGCAAGGTGAAGCAAATCGTCGGCGGCTCGCTGCAAGACAGCGGCGCGGGCCTGCGCACCAACTTCGTCAGCGAGCGGCCCGCGTCGTGGTTCGCGGAGCTTTACAAGCGCGATGGTCTCACCGGCGGGCACGTCATCCAGCTCGGTTCCGGCAACGAGACGGCGGCGCGCGAGGCTCTCGCAGCCTTTCCCGGCGGCCTGCACATCGGCGGAGGCGTGAACCTCGACAACGCGCGCGGCTGGCTCGCTGCCGGCGCTTCGCACGTCATCGTCACCTCGTGGGTCTTCCGGGATGGCCAGCTCGACTTCGACCGCGTGCGCGCGCTCGTGGCGGCGATCGGCAAGGAGCGGCTCGTGCTCGACCTGAGCTGCCGCCAGCGCGATGGCAAGTATTGGGTCGTGACGGACCGCTGGCAGAAGTTCACCGAGTTCACCGTGAGCGAAGACGCGCTGACGCGGCTCGCGGTGCATTGCGCGGAGTTCCTCGTTCACGCCGTGGACGTGGAGGGGCTGTGCCAGGGCGTGGACCTGGAGCTGGTGGAGCACCTCGCGCGCTGGTCGCCCATCCCGGTGACTTACGCGGGCGGCGCGCGGTCGCTGGCGGACTTGGAGGAAGTCACCTGGGCTGGCGGAGGCCGCGTGCACCTGACCATCGGCTCGGCGCTGGACATCTTCGGCGGCAACGGCGTGCGCTACGCCGACGCGGTGGCGTTCAACCAACGGCCGAATTGAGCCGGGCTTCACGCGCTTGCCGTGAGGATGTCTTTCGCGCAATCCCCGCCTTGCCAAACGGCCCTAAATCTCCCACGCTCCGCCCCACGCATGAAGACAACCTCGACGCTCCTCGGGATGGCAGTGACGCTCGCAGCCCTCACCGCGCACGCGGATTACTGGCACGTCCCGCCCCGTGGCAACACCGTCCAGCTCGAATACGAGGCCGGCGCGGCGTTCCTCTCCGGTTCCCGCCTCTCGCTCGGCTCCGCGCGGCTCGGCACCATTGATTCCACGCACTCCCACCTCGTTGCGGGTGTCGCGGTGCGGGCCACGGACGACTTCACCTTCCGCGTCGCCGCAGAGTATCGGCGCAACGACTTCGATGTCGGCCCCGGCGTCCCCATCCCCAACGTCCTGGGCAACGCCGGCCTCCAGCTCACCGGCAACTGGGCGCTGCGCAACAACCTCTCCCTCTGGGTCAACGCCCGCCCCGGCATCTACAGCGACTTCCGCGACTTCGGCTGGGGCGACATGAACATCCCGTTCAACGTCGTGCTCGCCTGGCAGGCCAACGACGACCTCATGTGGCTCCTCGGCATGTATGTGGACCTGCGCTCCGAGTTTCCGGTTTACGGCGGCCCCGGCGTGCGCTGGCGCTTCGCGGAATACTGGACTCTCAACTTCGTCATGCCCCGCCCGCGCATCGAGTTTCAGGCCAGCGACGACCTCCTCCTCTACGGTGGCGCGGAGTGGCGGCAGGTCGCCTACCGCGTCGCCACCGACCTCGGCACCAAGTCCGGCTTCCCGGCGCTCAACAACCAGATGCTCGACTACCGCGAGCTTCGCTTGGGGGCTGGCCTCAACTACAGCTTCAGCCGGCACCTCAACCTCGGCCTTGAAGGCGGCTACGCACTCGAGCGCCGCTTCCACTACTACACCCAGCGCACGCAGCTCACCGACAACGGCGCCGGCTACGTCGGCCTCACCGTCAACGGAAAGTTCTAGCGGAGCGCCGGCTTCCAAGCCGGTGCCAACAGGTTCAGAACAGCGACCCCTGCGCCGGCTTCTTCTGTTTCGCCTCCGAGTTGAGCAGCGTGAGGAAAGCCGCCTCATCCAACACCGGCACGCCCAGGTCCTGCGCCTTCGCCAGCTTGCTCCCCGCGTCCGCGCCGCAGACCAGATAGTGCGTCTTCGAGCTGACTGAGCTGGCGACGTTCCCGCCCAGCTCGCGAATTTTCGCCCCCGCTTCATCGCGGCCCATGCTCGTCAGCGTGCCGGTGATGACGAAAGTCCTGCCCGCCAACGGCGCGTCCGCCGTCGCCCCCTGCTCGCCTTTCGGATTGATCCTCAGTTCATGCAGTCTGCGCAAAACTCCCTGTCCGACTTCCCCCGCGAACCAGTCCAGCAACGCCTGCGCTGCGACCGGGCCAGCGACCACCACCGCGTCCAGGTCCGTTGCGCCCTTCCTCTTCGCCGGCGCTGCGAACCCGGTTGAAATGAGCTTCGCGCCCAGCGCGTTGGCCGCTGCGAGCAACTCCGTCTGCCGCGCGGCGAGCTGCTGCTTCTCCAAGTCGGACTTGTCCTTGTTCGCGCGCGCGCGCGGGCTGGCGGCCTCGGCGGCTTCTCGAAGGCGGTGCAGCTCCAACACGCCGTGGAGCAGCGTGGACTGCGGGATGCCTTCAAGGTCCGCGTGGAACTTTGCCAGGTCCCGAGCCGTTGTCTCGCCGATCTCGGGGATCGCCAGCGCGTGCAGCCAGCGCCAGAGCGGCATCGCGCGCGAGTGCTGCACAGCCTCGATGAGCTTCGCCGCGTTCTTTTCTCCGAAGACACGCGGCTCTTCGTCCGTGCCGAGGTTCAGCGCGCCGAGTTCGGTCAGCTTGAGGTTGAAGACATCAAGCGGCTCGCTCACCAGCCCGCGCTCGATGAGCTTCTCGGCCACGATGCCGCCCAGCCCTTCGAGATCGAGCGCCTTGCGCGCTGCGAAGTATTCCAGACGTCGCGTCTTCTGCGCCGGACAGCCCGCGACATTCTGGCAGCGCCATGCGACTTCCTCGACGCCGCCTTCTTCCTCCCTCTCCCCCATCGGGAGAGAGGGCCGGGGTGAGGGGGGGCGTGGACCTGCGGCATCCGTTTCACCCGTCGCCCGTGCCGGCGACTTGCAGTCGCCGTCAGTTGCATTCGTGGCCACGCGGAGCGGCGGTTGCAAACCGCCGGCACGGGGTGCCTTGATCTTGTCCTTCGCAATCGCCCCGCCGCACGCCGGGCACTTGCCGCCGACGTGCTTGAACAGATCAAAGTCTTTCGCGCCATCAGGCCGCTTCGTTTTCATCACCTCGAAGACTTCGGGGATCACCATGCCCGCCTTGCGGATGACCACCGTGTCGCCGATGCGGATGTCCTTGCGGCGGATCTCGTCCTCGTTGTGCAGCGTGGCGCGCGCGACGGTCGAGCCTTGCACGAACACCGGCTCCAGCTCCGCCACGGGTGTCAGCACGCCGGTGCGGCCCACCTGCACGGTGATGGCCCGCAGCACCGTCTCGGCGGGCGTGATCCACGGGATGGGCTTGTGAACTATCGCGTAGCCGGGCGCGCGCGTCTTCGCCGGAATGCGCGCGCAGTCGGCGAGGTCGTTGACCTTCAACACGACGCCATCAATCTCGTAGGGCATCCGCGTGCGCAGGTCGCGGTCCTCGTCGTAATCGCAGACGACGTGCTCGTGGTAATGGCGAAGAACTTCGTCAATGCCGTCGCACACCCACCACGCGGACTGCACCGGCAGGCCGAACTCGCGGAGCTTCGCCAGCATCTCGGCGTGCGAGGCGAACTCGATGCCGTCGCACACGCCAACCGCGTAGAACACCGCGCGCACCGGGCGCTGCGCGACAATGCGCGGGTCGTGTTGCTTCAACGTGCCGCTTGTCGCGTTGCGCGCGTTGGGCAACTGCGCCTCGCCAGCGGCGGCGAGCTTGGCGTTGAGCGCGTCGAACTCCCTCGTCGCCATGTAAGCCTCGCCGCGCACTTCGATCAGCGCGGGCGGATGCTTCGCGCCGAGCTGGAGCGGAATCGAGCGGACGGTGCGGAGGTTCGTCGTGATGTCGTCGCCCTGTCGTCCATCGCCGCGCGTCGCGCCGAGCACGAGCTTGCCATCGCGGTAATGGACGCTGATGGAGACGCCGTCCACCTTCGGCTCCAGGATGTAGCTGACGCGCTCTTTGCCGAGCTGCTTACGAATGGTCGCGTCGAACGCACGAAACTGCTCCAGCGTCCGCTCGTCCTGCAAGCGGTTGCGCCGCTCGCGGTCGGGTTCGTCTTCCTTCGTCGGCAAATCAGACGCCGGGATTTTCTCCAACGAAAGCATCGGCTGCGCGTGCGTGACACGCGTGAAGCTTTCGGTAAGCCCGCCGCCGACGCGCTGGCTGGGCAAATCCGGCGTGACGAGGTCGGGGAAGTCCTTCTCCAGCGCGAGCAGCTCGGTGTAGAGCACGTCGTATTCGCGGTCGCTGACTGCCGGGCGCGCCTCGACGTAATAGGCGTGGTCGTGCCGGCGGATTTCGTCGGCGAGGTGTGCGTGGCGGGACTTGGCTTGGGCGTGCGTCATCTGGACGCGCGCAGTTTGCCGAAATGCGCCGCGCCCGCAAAGGCAAAGGCGAATCAGTCATTGCTTCGAACCGTCGATTGACTTGGACCGCCATGAACAACACCTCGTCCCGTCGCCGGTTTCTCGTTGCCACTGCCATCGCCGCCTCCGCTCCCGCACTGCTGCGCGCTGCGGAGGGTCCGAAGCTCAAGGCTGCCGTCATCGGTCACACCGGGCGCGGCGATTACGGCCACGGCCTCGACATCATTTTCACCGGCCGCCCGAACATCGAGCTGGTCGCCGTCGCGGACGCGAATCCCGACGGCCTTGCCAAGATGGCGGCGAAGCTCAAGGCCCCGCGCCAATACGCCGAATACCGCGCGATGCTCGAAAAGGAACGTCCGCAGCTCGTCAGCATCGCCCCGCGCCATTCAGACCAGCATCACGCGATGGGCATGGCGGCGGTCGCCGTCGGCGCGCACATCTGCATGGAGAAACCCTTCACGCCCACGCTCGTCGAGGCGGACGAATTGCTGGCGGCGGCGGACAAGTGCGGCTTGAAAATCGCCGTCGCGCACCAGACGCGCATGGCCCCCGGCGCTGTCCACCTCCGGCAACGCATCGCGGACGGCCTGATCGGCGAAATGCTCGAAATGCGCGCTTGGGGCAAGCAGGACGCCCGCGCTGGCGGCGAGGACATGATCGTGCTCGGCACACATCTCTTCGACCTCATGCGCCTTTTCGCGGGCGACCCGCAGTGGTGCACCGCGCGCGTCACCCAGGGAGGCCGCGACATCACGCCTGCCGACGCGCGCCTGATGAAGGACAACGTCGGCCCCATCGCCGGCGACGAGGTCAGCGCGCAGTTCGGCTTTGCGAAGGGCGTGACCGCAACCTTCACGAGCCGGGGCAAGCTGCGCGAGCACACAGGCCATTGGGGCATCGAGTTCATCGGCACGAAGGGCGCGGCGCGCCTGCTCGCGAATCTCCCGCCGCAAATCTTCCTGCTGAAGTCCAGCGGCTGGAAGCCCGACGGCAAGGCCGACGAGTGGCGCAAGCTGCCGGACGACCCCACGCTCAACATCCCCGCCGCCGCGCAAGGCTTCACGCCCTCCAACGCCCGCCTCGTGGACGACTGGCTCGATGCCATCGCCAGAAACCGCGCGCCCGAGTGCAGCGGCCACAACGCGATGAAGGCCGTCGAGATGGTGATGGCCGTGTATCAGGCCGCGCTGGCCGCCAAGCGCGTGCCGATGCCGCTCGCTAATCGCAAGCACCCGCTCGTCACTTGAGGGTGGCGCGATTCTTTGGCCACAGGTAGGCCCAGATGAAAATCGGAGAATGGCAACCCCGGCATCCATGGAAAACCCCATCTGTGTTTCATCCGTGTCTGGCTGCGGGCCGTGTTGTCCGAACTTTGTTGCTGAAAAGGCCCGGCGGACTGGTAGCGTCCCGCCGTCAAGCCGCCCGCACCATCCATGCAACTGACCCGCATCACCACTGCCGTCGCGCTCCTGCTCGGGACGCTTGTGGCGGCTGCTCAGGGGACCGCGTCGGTCGAGGGCACGGTCACGTTGCCCAAGCCACCGTCGCAGGTGAAAATCAATCCGCGCTACGCGGCGCAGGCCGGGGCGTTGCTCCCGCCGGAGCCGCCCACAGCCGTCGTCTTCCTCGAAGGCGCGCCGCTCCCGGCCGATGACAAGCCTGCGACGAACGTCGTGCAGGTCGCGCAGAAGGGTATGCAATTCGGGCCGGGGCTCATCGCGGTGCGCAAGGGCACGCGCGTCGAGTTCCCGAACGGCGACGACTTTTACCACAACGTCTTCTCCTACTCGAAGGCCAAGCGCTTCGACCTCGGCCGCTTCCTGAAGGACGAGAAGCCCGCCGCCGTCACGTTTGACCAGCCGGGCGTGGTGAAGCTCTATTGCGAAATCCACGAGCACATGCGCGGCTCGGTCGTCGTGCTGGACACGCCTTACTTTGTGAAGTCTGACACGAATGGAGTCTATCGCCTCACGGGTCTGCCCGCCGGCCAGTTCAAGCTGAAGGCGTGGATTGACGACAAGATTTCCTTCGAGCAGCCGGTGGAGTTGAAGCCGGGCGCGGCGTCGCGTGTCAACTTCCCCGGTTCGCCCTGAAGGGAACCACTCACCGGCACTGACCAGCACTAATGAAGAGCCAGCAAGAGCATCTCGGAGCGCCGGCTTCCGGCCGGCTTTGCGCCAGCGGTCGCGTTTCGGTTGGTCGCGCGATAAGCCGGCTGCAAACCGGCGCTCCGCCGATTTGGCAGCCGGTTCCATTAGCGCCAGTCAGTGCCGGTTAGTGGTTCATCAGCCACCCGCCATGCCGCGCCTCAGCTTCCGCTACAAGCTCCTCTTCGCGATGATGCTCGTCGTGGGCGGCGTCTCGGGCGTGACGCTTTTCCTCACACAGCAGCGCGTGCAGGCCGCCTACGAAAAACTCTTTGAGGACAAGCTCGAGGAGCAGCTCACCCACGTCCCGCGCGAACAGGAATTGCGCATCGGTGAAATCAAGAAGGAGTGCGCCCGTTTCGCCGGGTTGCGCCGCATTTTCGCCGCCCTTGAGGAGCGTGATGTGGAGCAACTTTACCTCACGGCCCAGGACGAGTTGCGGGTCATTCTGGGCAGCGACGAAGTTTCCACCAATGCCGGGTTTCAGCTTCCGCCGCCCGCCGCTCTGCCGGAGAAGCCCGCGCCCATGCCGGCTGGACCGGGGGGGAAACTCCGTCCCGCGCTGAAAGACGCCGCGCGCAAGGCCATCGCCGGCAAGCAAGCCCGCGCCCCGCGCGTTCCCTACCTTGGCTTCCTCGATGCGGATGGCAAAGTCCTCGAAGCCCCGGAACTAGGCCGCTTCCTCACCGCCGATCGCCGCTTCTTCCTCGACCGCATCACCCGCTTCGGGAAGGTCATCGGACACCTGCAGGAGCAGCAGGTCGGCTATCTCGAACTCCGCAACGGCCGCATCACCGAGATCATCGTCACTCCCGTCCGGGACGACGAGAAGCTCGTGGGAGCCGTCGTTTACGGCATTCCCTTCTTCGATGTCGCGGCAGACGCCACCGAGCGCGCCATCTCCGAGATCACCGACATCGAGAGCGGCACCCTCCTTGAGGGCAAGCTATACACCCACACCATACCGGAAGTCGTCCGCGTCGAATTGACCCGCCGCCTCACTGACGAAATCACCACACACACGCAGGCCCGGGAAGACCTTCTCATCTCCATCCACGGCATCCCCCATCGCATCTTTTACACCGCGCTCAACGAAGGCTCGCGGCTGCCCATTGCCTACAAGATCGGCCTTTACTCCTGGGAGACCGCTCTCCAAGCCCAGGCCGACCTGCGATCCCAAATCCTGGGCTTCAGTGCCGTGGCCATGTTCATTGCCCTCCTCGTCAGCCTCCTCCTGGCCCACGGCCTCTCCGTGCCCATCCGCGAGCTGGTGGGCGGCACCGAGCAGATCAGCAAGGGCAACTTCAAGGTGCAGGTGCCCGTGCGCGGACGGGACGACATGGGCCAGCTCGCGCAGTCCTTCAACGAGATGGCCGCCGACCTGGCGCTCAAGGAGAAGTATCACTCCATCCTCCACACGATCGCCGACAAGGACGTCGCGCAGCAGCTCCTCGACGGCAAGATCGCCCTCGGCGGCGAGTTGCGCGAGACCACCGTGATGTTCTGCGACATCCGCGGCTTCACCGCACTCACACAGAACATGAACCCCACCGAGGTCATCGCGCTGCTCAACGAGCACATGACCGTGCTCACCAAGATCGTCACCGAGCACCACGGCGTCGTGGACAAGTTTATCGGCGATTCCATCATGGCCCTCTTCGGCGCCCCCAAGAGCTACGGCAACGACGCGCTCAATGCCGTTCGCTGCGCGCAGCGAATGATGGCCGAGCGCGCCAAGCTCAACGAAACCTCGCGCTACCATCTCCAGATCGGCATCGGGCTGGCCAGCGGCCAGGTGCTCGCCGGCAACATGGGCTCCGCCGACCGTTCCAACTACACCGTGCTCGGCGAGCGCGTGAACCTCGCCGCCCGCTTGTGCAGCGTCGCGGCGCGCGGCGAGATCGTCCTCGGCCCCGCGACGCGCGAGCAGCTCGGCGACCTCATCACCGTCGAGCAGATGGACCCGCTCCAGCTCAAGGGATTTAGCGACAGCGTCGTGGCGTTCAAGCTGGTCGAGGTGCGAACGGAACCGCAGACTGTCGCCCAGCCCGCGTGAAAACTCTTCTGACAAACGTGCTCGTGCTGCTGCTCGCAGCTTCGCAACTGGCAAACGCGCAGGAAGCGTTGCTCCAGCGGCTCGACGACGCGCTCACTTACCAGTCGTCGGGCGGCCTCTTCCGTTCCGACCTCAGCGGCTTGGTGGATGTCGAGGGCTACTTCATTGACCATCGCCCGCCTGGATTGCTCTTCGGCAACGCCGACCTGTTCAACCCGCGCCTTTCGCTCTTCCTCGACACTCATCTCGGCTCGCAGTTCTACAGCCTCGTCCAGTTCCGTGCCGACCGTGGCTTCGACCCGCGCGCGATGCCCGATGGCGACGCGCGCTTCGACGAATACCTGCTGCGCTGGACGCCCTGGGAGGACGGGCGGCTGAACGTGCAAGTGGGCAAGTTCGCCACCGTCTTCGGCAAGTGGGTGCAGCGGCACGACTCGTGGCAGAACCCCTTCATCACCGCGCCGCTGGCCTACGAGAACGTCACGACCATCACCGACCAGGCAGCGCCCGGCACCCGCGCGGCGTTTCTGGGACGACGCAACGTCGCGGATACAAAGGCCACGTGGTTGCCGGTCGTATGGGGCCCGGCCTACACCAGCGGCGCGAGCGTCTTCGGGCAGTTGGACAAATTCGACTACGCGTTCGAGTTCAAGAACGCCTCGATCTCCTCGCGCCCGAACGCGTGGGATGCGAAGGACTTGGGTTGGGAAAACCCGACCGTCTCCGCACGCCTCGCGCACACCCCGAACGCCGCATGGAACTACGGCGTCTCCGCCAGCCACGGCGCGTATCTGCTCCCGGCTGCGGACGCGACAGTGCCGGGCGGCTACAGCCGCAGCAGCTACCGCCAGACGACCATCGGCACCGACCTCTCGTGGTCACACCACGGCTGGCAGGTCTGGGGCGAGGCGATGGTGGCTCGCTTTCAGGTGCCGAACGTCGGCAACGCGGACACGTTCACCTACTTCGTGGAGGCCAAATACAAGTTCACCCCGAGCCTCTTCGCCGCCGTCCGCTGGAACCAGCAGCTCTTCGACACCGTGCCGGACGGGGCGGGCGGCGCGCAGCATTGGGACCGCAACATCTTCCGCGTGGACACCGCGCTGAGCTATCGCTTCACGCGCCACCTGCAAGGGAAACTCCAATACAGCCTTTCGCACGAAAATGGTCCGGTTCAGCAGGGAGAACAGCTTTGGGCGGCGCAACTGACGGTAAAGTTCTGAAAGTGGAGTCGGCTCAGGGCAGCCTCTCAGCCCTTTCATGCGTTCGTGACGAGGGAAGAAGCTCGGTTATTTGTGCTTGGGCTCACCCTCTGGTTTCGTCAGAGTATGCGGCGAAAGATAAATTATGGCCCGAACGCAAATGAGTTGGCAGCGGATCAATTGGTATAACACGGTGTTCCTCTTGGGCACGGCGGTCGTGACCTTGACGGCGGTGCCCGTTTACCTGTGGCACTCCGGACTCTCCTTGTTCAACGCGGGCCTCTTCCTCCTGTTCTTCATCCTGACGGGCCTGAGCATCACGCTGGGCTACCACCGGCTCTTCTCCCACCACGCCTTTCAAGCGGCCTGGCCAGTGCGGTTGGTCACGCTCATCTTCGGCGCGGCGGCGTTCGAGAACTCCGCGCTGACGTGGTGCGATGACCACCGTCGGCATCACAAACACACCGACCACGAGGAGGATCCCTACGACATCTCGAAGGGTTTCTTCCACGCGCACATGGGCTGGATCATGTTCAAGCTCGGCGAGCCGCCCACCTTCGCCAGCGTGCCGGACCTCGAGCGCGACCCGCTGGTGCGGTGGCAGCACAAGTATTACGTGGTGATCGGGGTGCTCGCGGGTTTCGTCCTGCCGGCCGTCCTCGGCTGGTTCTGGGGCGGCGCGGACGCCGCGCTCGGCGCGTTCCTCATCGTCGGAGTCGCGCGCACCGTGTTCGTCCATCACTCGACGTTCTTCATCAATTCGCTCTGCCACACCCTTGGCACCCAGCCCTACTCCGACCGCTGCACGGCGCGGGACAGTTGGTTCATGGCGTTCTTCACCTTCGGCGAGGGCTACCACACCTTCCACCACGCCTTCCAGCACGACTACCGCAACGGCGTGAAGGTGTGGCAGTTCGACCCGACCAAATGGACCATCTGGCTGCTCTCCAAGCTCGGCATGGCTTCGCAGCTCCGCAGCGTCCCGGAGGAACGCATCCGCCACGCCGAGATCACCGAGCAACAGCGTCAGCTCGCGACGAAGATGGCCGCGCTGCCCGCTGCCGCCGTCGCGCCCGTGCGCGCCCAGGTCGAGGTCGTGCAGGCCCGGCTCCACGAGGCGTTCGAGCGCTGGGAAAAACTCGAGATCGAATACCGCCGCGCGATGGAGAAGAAGATCGAGACCTCCCGCGAAAAGGTCCTGCAGCTCTCCCACGACTTCCGCGAGGCCCGCGAGAAGCTCGTCGCCGTCTTCCACGAATGGGAACAAACCCGTTCCTCCGCGCTCACCGCGATGCTCGCGGGCGCGTAGTCCAATCTGAAAAGCAAAGCGGGCGGCGAAGGTGACTTCGCCGCCCGTTTCGTTTGTAGCGGCGATCCGTGAGCGCCGAACGGTGGTCGCAGACCGCCGCTACAGTCACTGCTACTTCACCGGCTTGAACTGCACTCCATCCAGGATCACGTGGCCGTCGGTGTCTTTGTTGGAGACGGTCACCGTCGTCGTTTTGCCGGCTGGCAGCTTGAACTTGCCCAGCGAGAATTCGCCCTGCGACTTCTGGTTCACCTTCACCGTCTTCGCCGGTTGGCCCGCGACGCTCACGGTCACGGGGACGTTGCTGGCGCGATTTGGGTTCGGCGCGTTGAAGAGGATGATTTCGTAGTCACCGGCCGTGGGAATCTCCGGCGTGAAGACTGCGGACGACTCGCCCTTGCTTGCGTTGCCGTCGTGCGCGTAACCGTGGCCGATGCGCCAGACGCTGGAGATGGATTCGGACCAATGGCCCGTTTGCTTCGCGTCCTTGTCGTCGAGGACGATTCCAGGCAGCGACTTTGGGTCAATGAACTTTCCGACCGGCCCGGCGCCGCGCTCGGGGCCGGTCCAGTCGAGCACCTGCTTGTCCGCGAGCAGCCGGGCGCGGAGCTTCGCGTAGTTCACTTTCTGCACCGGCACCTTGTCATCAATCGCCATGGCCGCCGCCGTCGCCGCGCTCTGACCCAGCACCATGAACACCGGCTCCATGCGGATGCTGCCGTAGGCGATGTGCGTCGCGCTGAGAGCGACGGGCGCGAAGAGGTTGTCGCACTCGGCGGCCTTCGGAATGATGGCGCGATAGGAGACAGGGTAGGGCTTCATCGGCGGCACCTGCACGTCGCCCTCGTTCTCGACCTTGCCGTTCTTCACGATGCGCTGGCAGTTGTGCGAGTCCATGTTGTAAGCGCCGAGGCCCACGGAGTCGGTGATGGTCTCCACCGCGCGGCAGTTCTTTTCGCTCATCACGTATTCGCCCACGAGCCGGCGCGCCTCGCGCACATACATCTCGCGAGGCCAGCCGTCGGTGTCGAGGAACTCGTCCCGGCTCGGTCCCCAGCTCTGCATCTCGCGGCGCATCTCCTCGGGCACGCGGGTGTCGGTGGCGAGGAAGGTGCAGAAGCCGCGGATGTAAGCCTCGTGCTCCTTCGCGATGCGCTCGCGCGTGGCGTAATCGGCGTTCGGATAATCGTAGTTGCGCCCGATGAAGTCCGTGCTGAAGCCGCCGTTGTTGTTGATGTCGGTCTTGTGGTTGGGCATCCAAATCGGGTTCCAGAACTGCGCGAGCTTCGGGTTCTTGTTCCCGGCCACGAGCGCCTCGGCGTAGCGGCCCAGCAGCTCGAACTGCTTCGCGTCGTAGTTCGCGGGCGGCGTGACGGGCAGGCTGCCGTTTGCGGCCTTGAGCAGCGCGTCCCACTTCGGCTGCGGCATTCCGGCGGGCTTCTGCGCGGGGAGGCGGTTCTTCGGGTCAGTCGTGAAGCAGAGGCGGTAGTTGTAAGCCTGCGTGGCCTTGTCGCCATCGCCGGGCTTGCCGCCGTCACCGGACTGGATGAAGGGCAGCAGGCCGCTCGACCCATCGCCGGGCTTCACATACGGGTCCACCGGCACGGTGAACTGGTGGTGCGGCGTGCTGGCACGGACGCCGTTGAGCGTCTCGCCATAAACCGAGTTCGCCTCGCGCCCGACGTGGAAGGCGCAGCCCGCCTTCGCCAGCAAGTCGCCTTCGTAGGTCGCGTCCATGAACATCTTCGCGCGGAAGACGCGGCCGTTCTCCATCGTGATCTCGGTGATGCGCGGCCCAGTCTTCGTCACAGACTTGAGGCGCTGCTCCAGATACACGGGCGTCTTCGACTCGGCGAGCAGCTGGAAATAAACCTTCTCCGCCACGCGCGGCTCGAAGGTCCACATCGTCGCGTCCGCGCCGCCGAGCGAACTCGCGCCCGCCTGCCCGCCGCGCCGCTTGGCGAAGTAATCCGGCGCGGTCTCCAGCGTCCACGACGCGTCCTTCGCGTAGTGCTGCGCGAGCCGGTGGTAGTAATCGCGCGAGATGCCGCCGATGGCCGCCTTGTTGCCGATGTCCGTCGCGCCGAGGCCGCCGGTGGTGAGGCCACCGAGATACTTGGTCGGGTTGACGATGACGGCGGTCTTGCCCATGCGCGCCGCCTGCACCGCCGCCGCGATGCCGCCGGACGTGCCGCCGAAGATGCAGAGGTCCGCCTCGACGACCTGGGCCTTGAGTGCGCTGGACGAGATGGCCAGCGACAGAACGAGCGCGTGCAACCGAGAGAGTTTCATGCGCCAAGACTGGCAGAGAGCCGGTGGATTTCAATGCTTGCGGCGCACCGGCGGGCGCGAAAACAATCCGCCCATGCACCCGCCGCCCAACCTCGACGACGAGGCGCTCGCCAAGCTCCTGCGCATTGGCGGGCCGAAGTTCGCCGGCAACATGGTGGACCTCTTCCTTGACTTCGCGCCGACCAAACTCGCGGCAGCGGTCGCGGCGGAGCGCAAGGGCGACTGGCAGGGCGTCGAGGATGCGATGCACCCACTGCGCACCTGCGCGAACCACGTCGGCGCGACAGCCGTGCGCTCGCTCGCGGTGGAAATCGAAGACCTCGCCCACGCCGGCGACAGCGCGGCAATCGCCCTGCGGCTGGCCGCGCTGGAGAGTGCGATGAACGAGGTCAAACCCCGGCTGCTGGAGAAGCGCGCGGCGTTTGAAATTTGACTCCCTCGCCCCCATCGGGGGAGAGGGCCGGGGTGAGGGGGCGGGGTATCGCTCCACCACTTACCTCATCGCCATGCTCTACTTCACCGCCGGCAAACTCCGCCTGCCCCAGTTCTGATTCCACTGAAAACAGCGAGGAACCCGTAATTGTAAAAGGCAGGTCAGACAGCAGTGAACAGTGTAACTATTTGTTTGAGTGCTTGTTAGATAAGAAATCGTTGCGTTTTCGGCCATTCCCGTCCTGTAAGCGCCAGTTTTCGCAGTCCAGATGCCTGTTTCCGGGCTGCCAGTGGCGATTTCTGTCCAGTCGTGGACGGCTGCTATCAATGAAATGCACGTTTCCGGGCTGCATCCAGCGATTTCCTGCATGTCAGTCCCGATTTCCTCGTTGCCAGGGGCGATTTCTTCGCGGTCAGTCCCGGTTTCCTGACGGTATCTGGGGATTTCGGGGAGGTAAATGCGGGTTTCCGGAGTGTGAGCGGGATTCGACACCTCACCCTGGCCCTCTCCCCGTTCGAGGCGGAGAGGGAATTAGCAAGGGGAAGCCCGCCTGTGTGTCAGGCGGCAGCCTTCGCCGCCGCGAGATCGCTGCGGCGGGCGGCCATGCTCTTGAAGAACTCGTAGCCTTCGCGCAGGCGGCGGACGCAGACGTCCTTGTCTTCGAGCATGGTCTTGATGATGCGCAGGATGGGTTTCGGGCGCAGGTAGTAGCTGCGGTAGAAGCGCTCCACGTCCTCGAAGATTTGCTCCTTGGAGAGACCGGGGTATTCGAGCGTGCTCTGCTGGAGGCCGTCGCCTTCCACGAGGTCGGTCTTGTCCTTCTTCACGAACCAGCCGTTCATCTTGGCCTGCTCGAACAGCTCGGTGCCGGGATACGGCGCGGCGAGGGAGACCTGGAGGCTGAAGACGTCCAGCTCCTTCGCGAAGTTGATGGTCTGCTCGATGGTCTCCTTCGTCTCGACCGGCAGGCCGAGGATGAATGTGCCGTGGATGACGACGCCGGCCTTGTGGCAGTCCTTGGTGAAGCGGCGCATCTCGTCGGTGGTCACGCCCTTCTTGATGCGCGTGAGGGTCTCGTCGTTGCCGCTCTCATAGCCGACAAGGAAGAGGCGAAGGCCGTTGTCCTTGAAACTCTTGATGGTGTCGTAGTCGAGGTTCGCGCGGCTGTTGCAAGACCAGTCCACACCGAGCGGGCCGAGCTTCTTGGCGATTTCGCGGGCGCGCGGGAGGTTCGCGGTGAAGGTGTCGTCATCGAAGAAGAACTCGCGCACCTGCGGGAAGATTTTCTTCATGTAAGCCATCTCTTCGGCGACGTTCTGCGCGCTGCGGACGCGATACTTGTGCCCGCCGATGGTCTGCGGCCAGAGGCAGAAGGTGCACTGCGCCGGGCAGCCGCGGCCGGTATACATCGAGACGTAGGGGTGCTGGAGGTAGCCGATGAAATACTTTTCGATTTCGAGGTCGCGCTTGTAGACGTCCGCCACCCACGGGAGCGAGTCCATGTCGGCAATCATCTCGCGCTCGGGGTTGTGTTTGATTTTGCCTTCGCTGTCCTTGTAGGAAAGGCCTTTCACCGTCGCGAGGTCGCGACCCTCGGCGACTTCCTTGCAGGTGAAGTCGAACTCCTTGCGCGCGACCCAGTCAATGGCCCACGAGGCCTTGAGCGTCTCGGTGGGCAGCACCATCGCGTGCGCGCCGACGAAGCCGATCTTGGTGGCGGGCCGCTGCTGCTTGATGGCCTCGGCGACCTTGCAGTCGTTCTTCAGCGAGGGCGTGGAGGTGTTGATGATGACGTGGTCGAAGTCCTTCGCGATGGCGAGGCACTTGGCCATGTCAATGTGGTGCGGCGGGCAGTCGAGGAGCCGGCTGCCGGGCACGAGCGCGGCGGGTTGCGCGAGCCAGGTGGGATACCAGTAGCTGGTGACTTCGCGCGTGGCCTGGTAGCGCGCGCCAGCGCCGCCGTCAAAGCCGTCGAAGGAGGGAGGGGAGAGGAAGAGTGCGCTCATGATTTGGGAAATTGTTCAGTAGTCAGTAATCAGTTTGCAGTTAAGTCAGAGCCACATAATCGCCGGGCTTTAGAGCATCCAGAGCGCGTTGAATCTCTGGAACTCGTGGCCGGAGTTCGAGCCAGTCGTTAGTCGGCAATTCAAGGATGGCGATGCGCCGGCCCGCGAGGTTCTGCTGGTAGCGGAGATTCTTGTCCGCTGTGATGAAGGCGTCGAAATGCCCCTCCGCTTGGCACAGCAAATCTGCGTTCTCCACGCCATTCCAGCCAGCCTGTTCAATCGTGGCAATGTCGTGACCGGTGAGAAACCGGCGAATGGGACGCAGCACGCACTCATCAAGGAGAACCTTCATGCCGCCTTGGCGAGCGCGTGGCAGCCGTGATGCAGCACGGCCTCGGCTTGCTCCCGCGTAACGGTCGGGAACCAGTCGAGAAATTCTTCCAGCGTTGCGCCGGAACCGAGGTTACCCCACAGCGCGTCCACCGGAACGCGCGTCCCGGCAAAGACCAGTCGCCCGCCGAGGATGTTCGGGTTCGAACTCACCGGGAGCGCCTTCAAGTCTTCAGCTTCGAGGACAATCTTCATGCTTGGGCAGCTCACTCCGCCTTCGTCGTCACCGCGCCGTTCGCCTTAATCTTCGCGAGCAGGTCGTCGCGCTGCGATGTGTCGCCGGAGCCGCAGGAACCGCCCGTCGCCGGCGCGTGCGTGTGTTCCTCTTCCTTGCGCGTGAAGGCTCCGCGCGCGCTGGCGGCGGGGTTGATGGCGGCCTTCGCCTCGGCGAGGTGGCCTTTGCCGATGGTCACGCCATTGAAGGCGCGCTTCTCCAAATCAGCGCTGGCGGGATACGGCTTCGGCTTCGCGCCGAAGTTGTATTTCATGTTGATCCACGTGTCGCGTGGCTTGGTGCTCAACGCGCCGCTCGGATCGTAGCCGCAGTGGACCATGCAGTGCTCGCAGCGCGAGTCGCGCGCCACGCCGTCCACCACGCCGTAATTCTCCCACTTCACCGTGCCGAGCATCTCGCCGTAGGTCGGGTAATGCCCGTCGGTCATCAGGTAGCACGGCGCCTTCCAGCCCTTCACGTTGTAGGTCGGGATGGCCCACGCGGTGCAGGTCAGCTCGCGTTTGCCGGCGAGGAATTCCTGATAAACCGGCGTGCCGAAGATGGTGAAGAGCTGGCCCCATTCCTCAATCTTCGCGAACTTCTTCCGCGTCATGTCGCGCGTGAGGAAGAACTCCTTCGGGTCGCGGCCGAGGCGCTTGACCATGTCCTTCTTCGCAGCGTCGTAATCGTAGCCGGGCGAAATCGTGTGGCCATCTACGTCGAGCGAGGAGAGGAACTTGAACATGTCCTCGATTTCCTGCACGTCGGT
>SXTU01000220.1 GCA_005791875.1 Verrucomicrobiales bacterium | reverse complement strand
TTCCCGCCGTTCCCGCCGTTCACCAACTCGCTGCCCGCCTACTCCATCATCCTGCTCGCGGCGAGCATGATGGAAGAAGACGGCGTGCTTATCTGGGTGGGCTATGGCGTGTCCATCGGCACCGCGACCTACATCATTCTGGTCCTGGCCGCGCTCGAAGCCGCGTTCCAGCGCCTCTACAACTACCTCTTCGGCGTCTTGCTGCTGGGATGAAATACCGCTGGTCCATCGCGCCGTCGCAACCCGCGCTCGCCGCTGAACTCTCGAAGCAAAACGGTGTCTCTGCACTCCTCGCGCAGTGCCTGCTCAACCGCGGCCACAGTGAACCCGAGGCCGTCACGCGCTTCCTCGAACCGCGCCTGCGCGACCTTGCCGACCCCTTCGCGCTGCCCAACATGGCCGCCGCCGTGGACCGCCTTTTCGCCGCGCGCGAGCGCAACGCGGCGCTCGTCATCTTCGGCGACTACGACGTGGATGGCGTGACCTCAACCTTGTTGCTGCTCGAAGTCCTCCGCGCGCTCGGCTGGCGCGTGGATTTCTATCTGCCGCACCGCATGGACGAGGGTTACGGTCTCAGCCAGGACGGCGTGGAGAACTGCCTTGTTAAATTCCCCCGGACGAAACTCCTCCTCGCCGTGGACTGCGGCTCGACAGCGGTGGACACCATCGGCTGGCTCAAGCAACGCAGCCTGGATGTGGTCGTGCTTGATCACCACCAAGTCTCAGATCCCGCGCCAGCAGCGCTGGCATTGGTGAATCCGCAGTTGGGGAAGCAAGCGTTCAACGGTCAGCAGTCAGCGGTCAGCGATTTCACCGAGCTGTGTTCTGCGGGACTAGCCTTCAAGCTCGCGCACGCCCTCGTGAAGCGCGGACGCGAACTGCAACTCGCGGAGTTCGCTGCCTTCGACATCCGTCCACTGCTCGACCTCGTCGCACTCGGCACCATCGCCGACCTCGTGCCGCTCACGGGCGAGAACCGCATCCTCGTCACCGCTGGCTTGGAACGGCTGAACATCACTCGCCGCCCCGGCTTGCTCGCGCTCAAGGCGGCGGCGGGCATTGACGGGAGCATCGGCACTTACGAAGTCGGTTTCCAACTCGGCCCGCGACTCAACGCCGCAGGGCGACTTGAGAACGCGGCGGAGGCGCTGCAACTCCTCCTCGCGCCCGACCTCGCCACCGCCGAACCCATCGCCCGCGCCCTCGACCATCGCAACCGCGAGCGCCAGGCCATTGAGCGCACCATTACCACCGAGGCCATCGGGGCCATCCGTGCGCGCTTCGACCCCGCGCGCGACTTCGTCATCGTCGAGGGGCAGTTGCTCTGGCACATCGGCGTCGTGGGCATCGTCGCGTCGCGCGTGCTGCGTGAGTTCTATCGGCCCACATTCATCCTCGGCGGCGATGCGCAGCAGTGGCGCGGCTCGGGCCGCAGCATCGAGGGCTTCGACCTCGCGGCCGCGTTGCGCGACTGCGACGACTTGCTGGTCAAGCATGGCGGACACGCGATGGCCGCCGGCATCACCATTGCGCCGATGAACGTCGGGCCGTTCCGCGAGCGCCTCAACGCCATCGCCCGCCGCTCGTTGCGGCCCGACCAGCTTCAACCTGTGCTCAAGCTCGACGCTGAAGTCACGCTCCGCGACCTGACCGTCGCGCGCTTGGAGGAACTGGACTGCCTCGCGCCGACGGGGCAGGGGAACACCGCGCTCCAGTTCTGCGCCACCGGCTTGCGCCTGCATCGTCCGCCGCTGCGCATCGGCAAGGAACAGCAGCACCTGAAACTCCACGTCACCGACGGCAACGACGTGCGAGAAGCCGTGTGGTGGAACGTGCCGAAGGACTTCGCCGTGCCGGCGTCGTTCGACATCGCCTTCACCGCTGAGGTGAACGAATGGCGCGATCAGCGCACGGTGCAACTAAAGGTCACGGACTTGCAGGCGGAAAGGTAGGTCGCGTCTGTCCCCAGCGCGCCGCAGTTGTTCAGACGCCCTTGCCAGCGACTGCCAGTCGCCGTGTTGCGCTTGAGTCCTCGGACACGTCACGAACTGCTGTGGCCCGCAGACGGCGACTGGAAGTCGCCGGCACGGGTTTAGCGCACGACCGTCAGCCCCGGAATGGCCGCCTGAAGTTTGGTCACCGCCGCATCGCTCACCTTGTTGCCCTTGATGTCGAGCAGGCGGAGCGTCTTGAGCTGTGCGAGTGATTCCAGCCCGGCGTCCGTGATCTGCGCACCGGGGATGAGCAGGGTCTCGAGCTGCGGGAGGTTGGCGAGGTGCTTCACCCCTTCGTCTTTGATGGCGCCACCGGAGATGCGCAGCACGCGCAGGCTGGGAATCAGCCCGGCCCACTTCGCGCCTTCCGTCGAAGCCTGCTTGTCGCTCAAGTCCAGCTCGCGGAGATTCTTCAACGCCACGAGGCTCGCGACCGCCGCGCCTGTGGCTTTCTGGCTGCCGATCTGAAGGCGGCGGAGCGAGGTGAGCTTGGACAAGTCCGGCGCGCCAGCGTCGGTGAAGTGCGTGTGCACTATCTCCAGCCGCTCCAGATGCTGGAGCCGCGCGATCTCCCTCAGCCCCGCGTCGTTCACCGGCGTGTAGTGGAAGTTCAGGTTCTCCACCGCCTGCAACGCGCCGAGGTGCGCGAAGCCTTCGCCGGTGCACTTGGCGGAAGCGAAGGAGAAGACGCGCAATTTGCTGAGGCCGCTGAGATGCTTGAGGTGAGCGTCGGTGAGCGGCGTGAGCGTGAAGTTCAGCCGCTCCAAGTTCTTGAGCGTGCCGATGTGCTTCAGGCCGGGACCGCGCACATCGCAGTTGGCCACGTCGAGGTTCGTGAGCGTGGTGAGGCCGGCGACGCGCGACAGCCACTCGTCGTTGATGGCGAGGTTGAGGCCGCCCTTGCCCTTGAGCGGGTTGTTGCCGTTGTAGAGATTCACCGAGACCAGCGTGCGGAACGGCGCAACCACTTCGCTGCCCGCGAGGTCAACCAGCCAGCCCGGCGCGCCAGAGGCCCACGCGGTCAGGCCGCCGGCTTCCTTCGCGGCGGCGTCCACGGCCTGCGACTTGGAGCGCAAGGCGAGCGCGCCTTGCAGCGCGGGCAGTTCCTTCTGCACGCGCTCGCGGAGCTGCGGGTCGGCAATCAGTTTTAGTTGCGCGGCGACATCGGCGGCCTTGCCTTCGGCTTGGGCACGGAGAACCGCACGCACGACCGGCGCGTCCGCCGAAGGCGTGGGCGCGATGATGCGCGAGGCGAGCACGCGGCTGTGGTGGATGGTGTTGGTCGCGACTTGCGCGTCCTTGGGGAACTCGATGGTCTGCGGTCCGCCGGTCTGTGGATTTGGCTCGTAGAGCGGGTAGCCGGTGCTCGCGACCGTCACGCGGATGCGGTGGCCCTTGTTGAAGATGATGCTTGTCCAGCCCACGTCGAACGCGAGCTTCGCCGCCTCGCCGGGCTTGAGCAGCTTCTCGTGGTCGAAGCCCTCGCGATAGCGGGCGCGACGCGGGTAATCCATCAGCAGCATCGAGCGCCCATCGGGATACACATCGCTCACGCGCACGAGGAAGTCCGTGTCGCGCGCGGTGGAGCTGGTCCACAGCTCGACCTGCACGAGACCGGTCCACTCAACCGGCTCGGCGAGCGGCTCCGTGGTGAACGTGCGCACCTCCGCCTGTGCCTCGAACGGTCGCGCGTCCTTCGCTCCGGGGAAGCTAGTTCCCGGAATGCTCATCGGGTGGAACGGGTCGCTTACGTAGCTGGTGGCGGACTTCGCAGCGGTCGGCGCGGCGGTGGAGAGCCGGCCGTTCTCGTTGAGGAAGAAGCTCTGTGGCGTCGCGTGCGGCGGCCAGTCGAGCGTGGTGCGCCACACGTTGCCGGGCGCGTTGTTTTCACCGGTCGCGCCCATGACATAATACTTCACCGGCGGGTCCTGCATCACGCCGTTGTTCGTGCCCTTGAGGTGGTAGTTGAACCACGTCGTCATCTGGGCATACACGTCGAAGAAGGCGTTGGTCGGGTAGGTCATCTCGGCGATCTTGTTCGACTTCGGATACCCGCCGTGGAGCCACGGGCCGATGATGAGCTGCTGTTGCCCGCGCGAGCTCTTGCCGCCCTGATGCTGCCGCCCGATGAAGCTCATCACGGAGCCTTGGCACATGAAGTCATACCAGCTCCCGATGGTGAAAGCGGGCACATTCATCTTGGGGAAGTGCAGCGAGCAATCTTCATCGCGCCAATAGGCGTCGTAATTGGGATGAGCGAACCACTCCTTGAGCAACGCGTCGTTGTGCTCCGGCACGCGGGCCACCTTGCCCATCGTCCTGAAGCGCTCGGGCCGCGTAACGCCGCCGATGCGGTAGCCCTCCTGATAAAGGCTCAGGCCGGTGTCGGTCATGTATTGCGCCACGAGGTGCGGCGGCTGGGTGATCGCTAGAAAGTTTTGCGCGTAACCCGCCTGCGAGCCGCCGTAGGTCCCAATCTTGCCGGTGCACCAAGGCTGCTTCGCCAGCCACTCGCACATGTCGTAGCCATCTTTCAGTTCGCCCCAGCCCAAGGCACGATAGCCTTGCCACTGCCCCTCGGAGAGTCCCGCGCCACGGTAGTTGACGAGCGCGATGACGAAGCCGCCTTCCGCAAACTTCGCCGCGTTCTTGCGCGAGCCTGCGGACCGGATGTCCGCGTAACGCTGCTCGAAGATCGCGGGCCACGGCCCCTTGCCGGGTGGGTGATAGAGGTAGGCGGAGAGGCGCGCGCCATCGCGCATCGGCACCATGACATGCTCCTCGCGCACGGAGCCGAGGTCCACGGGCGAAGCATCAGCGGCGCGGAGTGGAAGCAGGGAACAGAACAGCAGCCCAAGCCAGCAGATGCGGGAAATCATATGGGGTATTTGGACGGCGCGGCGCGACGGGGGGTTCAAACGCGCTTCGCGCCCGCGCACCCTGCTCCATCAGCATCGGTCCGCCTACGCACCGCGTCCGCCCGGCTGCTGTGCACGCCAGAGCATCCACGCTAACTCATCGGAGAACGCAGGACGGCTGGCGTAGGCCACGCCTCCGTCGCTGCCGTCCCGCAGGGCGAGGGCGCCACGGTTCAGCATCGCGTGCGGCGCATGCTTCACCAGCAACTGCACCAGCGCCACCAGCCGGGGCAGCAGCTGGGGAGGCGCGTGCTTGAACAGGTAACCCCAGGCCAGTTGCGCGTCCTCCGCTTGAAAACGCATGGCCCCGCCAGTCAGGATAATCTCGATGAGCCACGGAACGTTCTCGTGCAGCGAGGTCCGCACGTCGCGGACAACTTCCTGGTGGACGCCCTGCACCAGATTAAAATCGTGCTGATTTTCGTAGGTGACAGTCTGGGCGATGTCTAATTGGCGGACGGACCCGACGGCGATCAACGCCACATGAGCCCACGGCACGGGCACCAACCGGCCGATCGGATCAGAAATGCGCAGCGTGTCGTCGCTCACCTCGATGCGCCGGGTGAACTTGGCGTCCACCAGCCGGAACTTGTCGGCGGGAACCACGGCGGTCTCGACGCCCGTGGAGCGGAAGGCCAGTTGCAGCGCGACCGCCTTGGGCGTGTCGAGGTTGCGGAACAGGACCCCGTGCGCTTCCCGTGCCAGCCGGAGCGCGTCGGCGTCCGTGTAGCCGGGCACCAACGAAAGCGCCCGCCGCCATTGCGCCTCGCTGACGGGAGCGGGATGAAGCTGGGCCAAAACGGCGTTCATGCAGGCTCTGCGCCGGGGCTACTTCAGGTTCTCAGGGTTCAGCGGCAGCAAATCCTTCGGCAGGAAGATGCCGTCCTTGCGGATCAGCTCGTCATCGAACCACACCTCGCCGCCGCCCCAGTCCTTGCGCTGGATGAGCACCATGTCCCAGTGGACGGCGGAGCGGTTGCCGTTGTCGCAGTCCTCGTAAGCCTGGCCGGGAGTGAAGTGCAGCGAGCCCGCGATCTTCTCGTCGAAGAGGATGTCGCACATCGGCGACTGGATGTAGGGGTTGAAGCCCAGTGCGAACTCGCCCACATAGCGCGCGCCCGCGTCCGTGTCGAGAATCTCGTTGAGGCGCTTCTCGTTCGAGCCGGTGGCCTTGACGACTTTGCCGTCCTTAAACTCCAGCCGGATGTTCTCGAACTTCGTGCCGCTGTAGAGGGTGGGAGTATTGTATTGGATGACGCCGTTGACGCTGGTCTTTACCGGACAGGAGAAGCACTCGCCGTCGGGGATGTTGCGGATGCCCTCGCACTTGCGCGCGCCGATGCCCTTGATGCTGAAGGTCAGGTCCGTGCCGGGGCCGGTGAGGCGGACGCGATCTGCGTTGGTCATGCGCTTCTCCAGAGGAATCATCGCCTTCGCCATCTTCCGATAGTCCATCGTGCAGACATCGAAGTAGAAATTCTCAAACGCCTCGGTGCTCATGTTCGCTGCCTGCGCCATGCTGGGGGTGGGCCAGCGCAGGACGCACCACTTGGTCTTGTTCACGCGGTAGTTCTGCACGGGGCGGAGAATCTTCGAGTAGAGGGCGAGCTTGTCGGTCGGCACATCGGCGGACTCGGTGGCGTTGTGCGCGCCACGGATGGCGATGTAGGCGGACATCTTCTTCATGCGCCGCAGCTCGATGTCGTGGACGAGCTTGGCGTGCTTGTCGTTCGTGTCCCGGAGCACCTCGCGCGTGACGCGGCTGTGGCGGACCTCGACGATGGGCGTCGCGCCGGCCGCCCGCGCCGCGCGCATCATCTCGACGGTGAACTCATCCGGCACATCAATCATGTCGAGGAGGATGTTCTCATCCTTCTTCATGGCGGTGGAGTAGTTGATGAGGAGGTCGGCGAGCTTGGCGAAACGCGGGTCGGTCATAATGTGGCTGTGAGTTTAGTCAGCGAAGGGAGTGGCTCCAAGTGGAAAGCGGCTGATGTGGAGACCGCCGACGCGGAATCCGGCTGGGCAGGTGTGGCGGTCTTGGGCATCGTGTGCGAATGCGAGTGCTGATCGTGGGCTGTGGTTATGTGGGTTTGCCGCTGGGCGCGGAGCTGGCGCGGCGCGGGCATGAAGTGTTCGGCCTGCGGCGCACGGCAGACGGGGAAGGGGAGCTGCGTGCGGCGGGCGTCGCGCCGGTGGTGGGAGATGTGACGCAACCAGAGAGCCTGCGCGCGCTGCCGGAGCCGTTCGACTGGGTGGTGAACACGGTGTCGTCCTCGAAGGGCGGCGCGGAGGTGTATCGCGCGGTGTATGTGGAGGGGACGCGGAATCTCATCGCGTGGCTCGCGGGCAGCGGGGTGCGAAAGTTCATCCACACGAGCAGCACGAGTGTCTATGCGCAGACGGATGGCGGCGTGGTGACGGAGGAGAGTGCGGCGGAACCGCTGACGGAGACGGGCAGGCTGCTGGTGGAGACGGAAGGCTTGCTGCTGGCTGCTGCGCGGGAGCAGAAGTTTCCGGCGGTGGTGCTGCGGGTGGCGGGGATTTACGGGCCGGGGCGGGGGCATTTGTTCCATCAGTTTCTCCGCGACGAGGCGCGCATCAGCGGGGACGGCAGCCGGCTGCTAAACATGATTCATCGCGATGACGTTGTGGGTGCGGCCATCGCGGCCTTGGAGCGCGGCGAGCCCGGGCGCATTTACAATGTGGCGGATGATGAGTCAGTTTCGCAGTTGGAGTTTTTCCGTTGGTTGTCTGAGCAGTTGGACAAGCCGCTGCCACCGCGGGCCAGCGCGGAGGAGAACGCGGGCCGCAAGCGCGGGGTGACGAACAAGAGGGTCTCGAACCGCCGGCTGCGGGAGGAGTTGGGGTGGGTGCCGAGGTATCCGAGTTTTCGGGAGGGGTATGCGGAAGACGTAAAACGTAATGCGTAATGCGTAACTGGGTGCGGACGTTCGAGTGCCCTTACGTTTTACGCATTACGCATCACTTCCCCTCACCCCACGCGGAACGAAATCCGTTTGACCGCTTCTTTGCCGAAACTGTGCTGGATGCGGTCGAGGATTTCGCGGCGGCGGTAGCGGACGATCTCGTCGAGCCAGACGCTGCTGTCCACGGTGACGAAGAGCGTGCCTTTGTTCAGGCCGGACGGCTGCGCGTGGGCTGTGACGCGCGGGTCCATGAGGTCGTTCCAGACCTTGATGATCTCCGCCTCGGCGCGCCGGCGGTCGAGGCCGAGGCCGGTCATCACGTCCGGCAGGAGGGAGGCGAGCGGCTGGCTATGATTCTTCCCCGCGCTTTCCAAGGAAGTCACGTCCACGCCGCGCCAGGCTGCGAGCACGCGTTCGCGCGGAGTGAAGGCAGCGTGCCGCGCAACAGGCCGGTCAGGTCGCGGGGACTTGTTCATCCACGATGAGGAGGTCCTTGGCAGGGATGTCGTAGCCGCCGGAGATGGACTTGCCGGTGAGACAGTCGCGGACGGGCTTGTAGAACTGCACGTGGACGGACTGGGGATTGTGGTTCAGGAGGAAGTAGATGCGGTAGTCGCCACGCGAGCGCATGGAGACCTCGACCTGATCGGGCACGCGGAGCAGGGGGTTGAGGCTGCATATCTGCCGGAGCCATGTGACGAGATCGTAGTAGAAGGGCAGGCTGCTCATGGTGCCGACGTAAACGGCGCGGCCCTCGCCGAACTGGTTCATCGTGACGGCGGGCTTTCTGGCATAAAAATCCTGCGCGTAGGTGCCAAGGACCTGGCATTCGCCCGGCTCGATGATGTCGCACCAAAGGCGCGCGCTGTGCAGGCCAGTGGTGGGGAAACCGCCTTTGATGGTGATGTGGTTCTCCTCGCCTGGCGGCAGCGGGTCGAACTCGACGACCCTTAGCCCGAACATGTCGGTCATCTCATAGGGCGGGTCGGTGGCGGCGACGTTGTTCTCGTCCACGAGGCCGGTGTTGAAGGTTCCCACGAGGGTGCCGCCGTTGTGGACGTAGAGCCGCAGGACATCCGCCTCGCCGCCGGCGACCATGTGCAGCGAGGGCGCGATGACGAGCTTGTATTTCGAGAGGTCGTCTGTGGGGCGCGCGAAATCCACGAGGATGTTGCGGTCGTGGAGCGCGCTGTAGAAAAGATGGACGTGCTCGCGCTGGCTGAAGAACTTGTTCGGGCGCATGGGCTGGTTCAACGCCCAGTCGCTGGCGTGGCTGAGAAGGATGGCCACCTCAGCCTTCACCTGCGTGCCCGCGAGCAGCGGTTGGAGCGTCTGCAACTCCGTGCCCACCTGCATGACCTCCTGGAACATCCGGTTCTTCGCAAGACCGTCGTGCGTGAGCACCCCGCCGTAGAATTTCTCCGGGCCTATGCGCGGCATGCGCCAGTAGAAGTAAAGCAGGCCGGTCGCACCGCGCGAAAGCAGCTGATAGCTGAAGAGCCGCAGCACTCCAGGGCGCACGAGCGAGTTCGCCTCGGCCCACGCGACGTTGCCTGCCTTCTGCTCCATGACCCAGAAGCCCTCGGCCTCGCCGTTTTTCTTGAGCGAGCGCGCGATGTCTATCGTCATCGCGTTCTCCGCCGACTTGTTGCCCACGGCGGCATCGCTGTCCAGCGACACCAGGTCCACGGCCTCCGCGAGGTCGAAGTTGTCGATCTGCGTCGCGTAAGGACGGATGGTTGTGGTGGTGGGAATCTTGGGCGTGATCTCGCGCAGGATTTCCGCCTGCATACGGATGAAGGCCACGCAGGTGTCGCTGGAGAAGCGCCGCCAGTCCGTGATGAGAGCCGGGTTGTGCGCGGTCGGCGTGGGGAGCGGCATGGGAACCTCCTCATGCGAGTTGACCACCTGGCCCCAGAAACGCAGGCCCATGCGCTCATTGAGCAGGTCCACCGTTTCGTATTTCGACTCCAGCCACGCGTGCCAGTCGCGCTTCGTCTCGGGGTTGAAGGCGTATTCCGTGTTGTGCCGGCCCACGCCGTTGTCAATCTGCCACGCGACGATCTCGGGATGGTCGCCCAGCGCGTCGGCCATCGCGCGCACGATCTTCTTGGAATAGTCCCAATAGATGTCGCTGTTCATGCAGTAGGCGCGGCGTGTGCCTTCGCGGCGCGGCTGGCCGTTCTCATCCAGCGGGAGAATCTCCGGGTGCTTTTGCAGCAACCAGATGGGTGGCGCGGCGGTGGGCGTGCTCAGGACGATCTTGATGCCGCTCTGGGCGAAGGCATCCATCGCGCGGCGCAGCCAGGCGAAGTCGTATTTGCCCTCCTGACGTTCACACAGGCCCCACGAGAACTCGCCCATGCGGACGACGTTCATGCCTGCGTGGGCCATCAGTTGCGCGTCCTGATCCCAGCGTGATTCGGGTTCTTCTGCCGTTCCGTCGAACGGAAAGACCCAGTGCTCGGGGTAATAATCAGCACCAAAATACATGGTTGGTTGTTGGTTACTAGTAAGCGAAGGCTAGGCGCAAGCGCGCGGCTCTAGCAATCTCAAAAGCGTCCCAGATGAGCATTCTCGCCGGTGAAGGAAGCCGCCTGGCGCGAAGGCGGCTACGTGAAGCGGCGACCTCTGGGACCACGGTGTGGCGGACGGGCTGAGGCGGCGATGAAGGAATCGGGGCTGATGTAGCTGGCGCAATGCGCCAGTTGACGCCTGCCTCAAGTTTGATACGTTACCGCCCGTTGAAACCAGAGCGTCCGCTGGCAGTGAAGTTCTTCCGCACCGCGACAGGGAACGAGCCCGCGCGGGTCTGGCTGAGGAGTCTTCCCAGTGAGGAACGGCCCGCCATCGGCGAGGACTTGCTGACCGTGCAATACGCCTGGCCAGTCGGGAAGCCGCTGGTGGACCGCCTCGGCGACGGTCTCTGGGAAGTGCGCCCGCGCCTGCCGCAGCGCATCGCGCGGACGCTCTTCGCCCTGGTGGACAATGAAATCGTGGTGTTGCACGGCTTCATCAAGAAAACGCAGCAGACGCCGGCGCAGGAACTCGAACTGGCACGGCAACGCAAACGCCAATACCGTTCAGACCATGACTAAGAACAAACATCGCGGTTCCGATCTGCGCGACCTGCTGCGCGAAGACGGCGTGCTGGAGGCAGTGGAGGCCCGCGCCCTCAAGCGCGCCCTCGCCCTGCAAATCCGCCGCCGTCTGGACGCCGAGTCGCTCACCAAGACGGAGATGGCCGCGCGCATGAACACCAGCCGCGCCGCCGTGGACCGGTTGCTCGACGACTCCAATCCCTCCATCACCCTGCTGACCTTGGAGAAAGTGGCGCAGGCACTAGGCTGCCGCGTGAAGATTGATTTGGTCCCGCTCTGAGCGACCGCCTCTGGGGCCGCAGCGTGGCGGACGGCTTGGAGTCGGCAATGAAGGAAGCAGGGCTGTTGTGAACGAGGGGTAGGCGTTCTACTCACTTGTAGCTCTGTGGGTAAACGAGTGGAGGAACGCGGACAACGGAACAGAGTGTGTCCGACGTCCGACCTGGCGTTCAAAAATCTCTTGGCGATACCATGATTGTGGCAATGGGGCCGCCGCTCTTGTCGCGCTATTGATAGTGCAACTCGACTTGATTATTGCGGAACGCAGCCATGTCAGGACTCGTCCGCCACAGCCTCGATGAAGAAAGTGCATCTGTTGGCAGGAAACATGTGGGTGTCTATTTCTTCGATTAGCATAAACGGCAATTGGTGACCGAATCCGAGTTTAGCGAGACCTGCTCCACCTTCCTCAATTCTCCCGCTTGAAGAACCGTTGCACCGCGCCTTTGTGGCGGGGGAGGAGTTGCTGGACGTTTGCCGCGCCGCCGCCGGCTTCGGCTCCAGCCAATGCGCCGGCGGAGGCGGTTTCCTTGTCGCCGGTCACTTCGGGCGCGCTGCGGCTGATGCCGACGAGCTGCGCGTCCTTCAAGCCACTGAGCGGCCCCATCGGCAGCGCGGTGTCCTTGAACTTCATGCCCGATTCGTCGGACGGGTCGGTCCATGTGAGCGGGGCGTCGCCGCGACCACGGCCCACGCCGCCTTGGCTGAAGGACTGCACCACGAGCAGCACGGAGTCGAGGTTCGCGCCGTTCTCGGCGAGGAAGGCGGCGAGGCCGGCGGGGTTCGGGCATTGCCCGGCGTTCTTGCAGGCTTCGAGGAGCTTGGGGTCAATCATCTTGAGGTTCGCGAGCTTGTTGAGGACATCGCCCAGCTTGTCCTTGTTGGCCTGGAGCGCCTTCATCAATTCCTTGAGCTGCTCGGCGTTGAGCTTGCCGTCCTTCGCGGCCTTGAGGAGTTCCTCGGGGAGCTTCGCGGCGAGGAGGCCCTGCTCCAGCTTCGCCTGCTGGAGGAGCGACGCGAGGTCCTGCATGGCGCGCTCCAGCAACGAGGACGCCGAGTCCGGCAGGAGGCCCAGCGCAGCGGCGAGGGTCTCGGCCTGCTTCATGGCGTCGGTCTTCTGGATGGCCTCCTCGGCGGCCTGCTTGGCAAGGTCGCTGTTGGACTGCTTGAGATGGTCGAGGGATTCCCAGGTCTTGGCCGGGTCGCGCGCGGCGGATTCCTTGCCGAGGCGGGCCAGCTCTTTCTTGAGTTCAAGCGCCTTGTCCTCGGGCAAAATCTTCTCCTCCTCCAGCGCGGTGATTTGCTCGGTCAACTCTGTGACGAGCTTGCCAACGTCGAGCGGACGCTGCGCCGCGCCGACGATGAACCGCTCGGGCATGAGCATGGATGCGCCGAGGAAAATCGCCGCCGCGCAGAAGAGCGTCATGGGCCGGCCGCTGTTCCAGCGCACGACGGGCTGGGCGGGCTTGGAGCCGTTCTGCCACGCAGAGACATCGGCCTGCGCGGCGGCCATGAGCAGGCCGCCAGCGTGATTGTGCCGGTCCATCGCCGCGCGCACGGTGGCGAGCTGTGGGCGCCGCCGCCACTCAACCCAAGCCGCACCCGCGATGACAGGCACCAGACCAATCAACCCGCCAATGAGCCAATGCGACGCCACCAAACCCGTCACGCGCGCCACGAGCACGGCTACACCGACGGCGAGCAGCCAGACCGTCGCACAACGCAGCGCGGTGCGGAAGATCAGCAGGACGGTGATGCGCTTGGCGAACTCACGGATGGCTGGTTCGGAGGAGTTCATGGGGTTTTGATTGGGCACAACTTAGAAGCGGGACAGGGGAGCGTCAAGCGCGGGCCGCTTGGCGTTGGAACTCCTTGCTGACGCGCTCCGTTGACCAGCGCTCAACCTTTGGGCAGGCTCGTGAGCGTGAACCCCATGAAGCTCAAACCCGTCCCCGCACCGAGCCGAAAGTAGAAGCACGGTGGGAGTTGGAGTTTCGCTTTGCCTCAGAAGCTGCGGAGCCGCTACGTTGCGCGGCATGAAGCCAAGATTTGTTGCAGCCCCGCTGAGCACGGTGTTTTTCACCCTTCTCCTCAGCGCGTCCCTGAGCCAAGCCGCGCCGAAGTCCAACGTCCTCTTCATCGCCGTGGACGACATGAGCAACAGCCTCGGTTGCTACGGGCATCCGCTCGTGAAGTCGCCGCACATTGACCGGCTCGCCAAGTCCGGCGTGCGCTTCGACCGCGCGTATTGCCAGTTCCCGCTCTGTTCGCCGAGCCGCACGTCGCTGATGACCGGCCTGCGCCCGGACACGACGCAGGTCTATGACCTGCAGAAGCATTTCCGCTCGGTGATGCCCGACGTGGTCACGATTCCCCAGATGTTCATGAAGAACGGTTACTTCGCGGCACGCGTCGGGAAGATTTTCCACTACGGCAATCCCGGCCAGATCGGCACGCCCGGCCTCGACGACGCGCCTTCGTGGAACGTCGCGCTCAACCCGCGCGGCCGCGACAAGGACGAGGAGGACAAGTTCACGAACCACACCCCCCAGCGCGGCCTGGGCAGCGCGCTGGTCTTCCAGAAAGCCGAGGGCACGGACGAGGAGCAGACCGACGGCAAGGTCGCCACCGAAGTCATCAAGCTGCTGGAGGCGAACAAGGACAAACCGTTCTTCATCGCCGCCGGCTTCTACCGTCCGCACTGCCCCTACGTCGCGCCGAAGAAATACTTCGACCTCTATCCGATGGAGAAAATCACGATGCCCGCCGGCCCGTTTCCCGAGGCGAAGGCCGCGCCCGCGCCCGCGCTCGCCTCGGTCAACCCATGGCCGTGGTTCGGCACGACGGAGACGCAGTCGCGCGAGGCCAAGCAGGCTTACTACGCGACGATCTCGTTCGTGGACGCACAGGTGGGCCGCCTGCTCGACGCGCTGGACCGCCTCAAGCTCGCGCAGAACACCGTCGTCGTCTTCTGGAGCGACCACGGCTACCACGAGGGCGACCACGGCCTCTGGATGAAGCAAAGCCTCTGGGAAGGCTCCGCGCGCGTTCCGCTGCTCATCCGCGCGCCCGGCGCGAAGGGCAACGGCGGCGTCAGCGGGCGCACCGTGGAGTTCGTTGACCTGTTCCCCACGCTCGCCGACCTCGCCGGACTCACGCCGCCGAAGAATCTTGCCGGTGCGAGCCTCAAGCCGTTGCTGGAGAATCCGAGCGCCGCGTGGACGAAGCCCGCCTTCACCCAGGTCTGGCGCGGCAGTTTCCCCGGCCACAGCGTCCGCACCGAGCGCTGGCGTTACACTGAATGGGACAACGGCAAACAGGGCGCGCAGCTCCACGATATGCAGGCCGACCCGCAGGAGTTGCACGACCGCGCCGCCGATCCGAAGCACGCTGGCACGGTGAAGGAGTTGAAGGCGCTCATCGCGAAGAACTGGGCGAACGCATACCGGCCAGCCGACGGCAAGGGCGAGAAGAAGGCGGCGAAGAAGGAAAAGCAGTAGCTGCCCGCGAAAGTTGGTTTTAGCCATTGCCCGGCGCGGCGACGCTTCCTAAACTTCGTGCCCGGCGGACGTTCAACTGTTGCAGCGTCCGCCGTTGCGTTTGCATGAAATACATTTTCGTCACTGGCGGCGTGGTCAGCTCTCTGGGCAAGGGTCTCACCGCCGCCGCGCTTGGCACGTTGCTGGAGAATCGTGGGCTGAAGGTCGCGCTGCAAAAGTTCGACCCCTACCTGAACCTCGACCCCGGCACGATGTCGCCCTACCAGCACGGCGAGGTCTATGTGCTAGATGACGGCGCGGAGACGGACCTCGAT
>SXTU01000219.1 GCA_005791875.1 Verrucomicrobiales bacterium | reverse complement strand
CGTTTAGGGTTGGATCGGTATGCGTAGTCTCCACAAACTGAACGAAATCCTCATTCTGCAACAGGGCGAATTTCTGGCACGCCGCTTGCGCAATCGGCAACGAGAAAAACCACGCCACACCAGCCGGTTTATCAGGTCGTAGAAGAACTTCGTGGTCTTGCCGGTGAAATCCACCTTGTTCGACAGGCTGCCCAGCACGTTGTAGGCGTAGGTTCCCACCTGCCCGGCGGGCTGCGTGCGCTTCGTCCGGCGGCCGAGCGCGTCGTATTCGTAACGGGTCTCGCGCAGCAGGGCGTCCACTTGGTTCGTCCGGTTCCCCACCTCGTCGAACTCGTAGCGCGTCGAGGTTTGCGCCGCTCTTGCCGCTGCTCCACCAGCGCGGCCTCCAGGTTGTGGAACGTGAGGCGGGCAACTTTGCGTTGCCCGCCTATCCCGGCCTCATCGTCAAAGACAGTTACTGGCGCTGGCCCGAGCGTGACCTGGCCGGCAATGCCATCGACTTCTGCGTCCAGGTGCTCGGCCTGTCCTTCCACGACGCCATGCGCCAGGTCCCCGGCACCTAAAACCGCCGGGGTCGTAACCCTGTGACGCCAGTCCGCCCAGCCACCCGGAGAAAGCTCAGAACGCCGATGTTACGATGCCAGTGCGGCCGGCAGGCGTGAGAAACGTCGGCACCAACCCATTATGATGCCAGTGCGGTGAAAAACTTCCCCGAGGCGATGCGGAACCAGAAAATTATCCAACCTCGTCGTAGCCTTACGGTCAGAGCGCGGCTACTCGGCCACGAATTACGATGTCAAAGTGAGCCTGCTCCCAAAAGCCCTACGACGCCAAATCGGCCATTCTTACGATGCCAAAAAAGTTCGTAACAGTTTGGGAAAATGCCCCGTGCTCCCGGCCATTGACAGCGCAGAGGCACGCGGTCAGCAGGCAGCGGAGAAGAAATGCGGTCCAGCGCTTCACCGGGAAGAGAGTTTCAGGTCAACGAGGCGTTTTGGCGAGGCCCACCAGCATTGACCGGGAGAACGGACGGCGGCAAAAAGCACAGGACATAGCTGGGGCAGTCGCATCCATGACCGAAAGCGAACCGGGCGTTGCGAGTGAAAAAACCTCCGACAACGCCCTTGGTTGACCGGGACAGCGCCACGAGGCGGGCAAGGCGTTTGGGTGTTGGGTTTGATGTAGGCGAGCTTTGCTTCCTTTGAGAGGCGTTCGTAGCCGAGAAGCTGCGCCAGCGTATTTTTGCATGGCACCACGCGTGCCATATTCGGCGTGTAAGGTTCACTTCTGCAAAGTTCAAGATGTAAAGTTCAAGGTGGGTGATGGCAACGCAAGGTTGCGGCAACGCTGGAGTTCGCTACGCTGCTGCCATGTCTTCTACCGGAGTGCGTTCTTGGGTCGCGGGTGCGTGCATGTTGTCGGTCGGTCTGGCGGGCGGGTATTTTGCGGGCCGGGGCGGTTCGCCTGCCGCACCGACAGCCAGTAATACAACCGTGGCACCAGCGTCCACCTTGACGACGCCCGCCGTTGCGAAGAAGGCGGCGAAGGAATCGCGCGGCTCCGAAACGGCGCGCGCAAACACAGCGGCCAGCAATGCGCCTCGCTCGCTCGACGAGATCATCGCGAAGCTGCGGCAGGCGATGAGCGATCCGAACTATATGCGGAGCGGCCAGGAGATTTTTGAAGCCACTCAGCACCTTGCGCCCAGCGACATCCCGGCGGTGCTGGCCCAGCTAAGAAGCGCCGGAGCGCAGCGGAATTCCTACGCCATCATCAGTGTGCTCATGCCGAGGTGGGCAGAGGCGGATCCGGCGGCGGCGCTGGCTTATGCGCAGGCGTTGACGCGTCCGAATGAGCGGCAGATGGCCGTCAGCGCGGCCTTCAACGGCTGGGCGCGGCGCGACATGGAGGGGGCTATCGCGGCGGTGGCCGGGTTGAAGAGCAGCGACGAGCAGCGCGCGGCGTGGCAGGCGATTTTGCCCCAACTGGCGCAACGGTCGCCGGAGCGCGCGCTGGAGTTGCACGCGAAGCTGCCCAGGGGCGAATCGCAATACGGCTACGGCGGCTCGGTTTACATCTTCAACGCGTGGGCGCAGACCGACCCCGCCGCCGCCGCGACCCGCGCGCTGCAACTCCCGGTGCGCGAGCGCGACCAGGCCATCGGCAGCATCGCGGCGCAGTGGGCACAGAAGGATTTGCCGGGCGCGCTGGCCTGGGCGCAGGGCCTGCCGGAGGGCAACGCGAAACGAAACGCGACGCGCACGGTGCTGGCGGAACTGGCGAACCAAAACCCGCAGTCCGCCGCGCAACTCGCGCTGACGCTCAAAGGCGCGACGCAGCAGGAGGCGATGGCGACGGTGGCGCAGGCATGGGGCCAGACTGACCTCAACGGCGCGCTCGCGTGGGCGCAGGGCCTGACTGACCTCAAGGCGCGCGACCGCGCGATGCAGTCGCTCGGTGCCGAGTGGGCGCGGCGCGACCCGCAAGCGGCGGTGGCTTACGTGAACGGCCTGCCGTCGGGGCAGTTGAAGAACAACCTGCTCCAGAACATCGCCTCGTCGTGGGCGAACACGGACTCGAAGGGGGCGTTGGAATGGGTGCAAGCATTGCCGTCCGGCCAGGCGCGGAACAACGCTTTGCAGAGCGTCGTGAGCGGCATGAGTTACCGCGACCCGGCGGCGGCGGCGGCTTGGCTGGAGCAGTTGCCCTCCGGTGGTTCGCGACACAGCGATCTGTTCAGCAACGTCGCGAGCCAGTGGGTTCAGCAGGACCCGGAGGGCGCGGCGGCGTGGGTGAAGACCTTGCCGGCGGGCCAAGGCCAGCAGCAGGCGGCGCAGAAAATCATCTACCAGCTCGCCGAGGCGAATCCCAAGCTGGCGGCGGATTTTGCGCTGTCGCTGCCCGCCGGGCAGTCGCAACAAAACAGCATCGGGAACGTGGCCTCGCGCTGGGCGGCCAGTGATGCCAAGGGCGCGGTGGAATGGGCGCAGCAGTTGCCTGAGGGCGGCGTGCGGGACAGCGCCTTGCGCAACGTGGCGAGCGCGTGGGCGCAGAACGATCCGCAGTCGGCCGCCGCGTTTGCCCAGAGCTTGCCGCCCGGAAGCGCGCAAAAGAGCGCCCTCGGTTCGGTTGCGACCGCTTGGGCCACCCAGGATCCCAAGGCCGCGGCGCAGTGGGTGGCCGGCATGGGCGCAGAAGGAGCCGGTGAGCTGCTGCGCAGTGTGGCGCAAGGGTGGGCACAGAACGCGCCCTCCGAGGCGGCGTCTTGGGTGGCCACGCTGGCGCCGGGCAAGGCGCAGGACAGCGCGGCGTTGGCCATTGTAAGCACCTGGTCTAATCAGGATCCGGCGGAGGCGGCGGCGTGGGTGGGAGCGTTCCCGGAGGGGCCGACGCGGGACAGCGCGATGGGGAACGTGATATCCGGCTGGGCGCAGAATGACCCCAAGGGCGCGAACAAGTGGCTGGAGACACTGCCCGCTGGCAAGTCACGGGACCGGGCGGCGGAGTCTTTCATCAGCCAGGTCGCGTATCAGGAGCCAGCGCTCGGGGCGCGGTGGGCGCTGGAGCTTTACGCGGCGGCCCCGACGCAGCCGGGCCGGGAGGGCCGCAACACTTTCCAACTTGAGAACATCGCGCGGAAGTGGATGAGCGTGGACGAGCGGGCGGCGCGGGTGTGGATTGAGCAGGGCCCGCTGTCGGAGGAGAAGAAGCGGGTGCTGCTGAATCCGAAGCGGTAGGGCGGGGAAGTGATTGGTATGTAGTGATGAGTCGCCGGACGGGTTCGGGCAGTCAAGCGTTCACTAAGCTGGAACGATGCAATTGGAATGGGGAGCGCGCCCGCCCCGGGCGCAGCGAACCGCGCCCGCGCGTGGTCATCGTGCGCACCCTCAAGTCCGCGAACCCGAGTCCACAAGACGAGTTTTGGGCCAACCCCGAAGACGAAGTGGCCGTCTATGTGACCAACTTGGAAAAGGACGCGGCGCGGCCCGAACCGATCGCGCTGCTCTACGCCAAGCGTGCGGACACGGAGAACGTGTTTGACGAACTAAAGAACCAGTGGGGGTTTCGCGGGTATGGCAGCCAGCGGGCGGTGGTGACGGAACTGCGGCGCGGCTGGTCTTGCTGACCTACAACCTGTGGAGCCTGCTCCCGCGGCTGCTGGGCCTGCCGCCGGGCCACCACAGCGAGGCGGTGAAGTCGCGGCGGGATTTCCTGTTCCTGGCGGCGCAAGTGGTGGAGAGCGGACGCCAGCGGGTGGTGTAACTGGCGGTGAAAGCGGCATGGTGGCAGGTGTTAAAAGCCTGCTACGAGCGGTTGCGCACGTGGTTGGCGCTAACTGCGCCGCAGTTGGAGGCCACGGGGCAGATCCTGCGCCGACTCGCCCGCCAAACGACCGAACCCCCGGAAGAATCCCTGTCTCAACCCGCCCCAAGCTGATTCTCAACTGCGGATTTTAGGTTTAACTTTCGGCGTGAAATCTACGTGGCGGTTCGTAGGATGCGGTGCATGACCCGCCCTCTTCCCTTCCTTGCCGTCGCCTGGTGCCTGCGTGCAGTTGTGCTGGGCGCGGCGGCACCGGCAACATCCGTGCCCGTGCCGCCGCCGACTCCGGCGGTGTTCCAACGCTCCACGCTGCCGGAGGATCATCCTTACCAGAAGATCCTGCGGGACTATCTGCGCACCCTGCCGGCCGCGGATTTCGAGCTGGGTGTCACGAATGCCTTCAGCGTCCGGCCCGTGCCGGCGGATCCGGAGGCGGACTATCGCCATTACCTCCTCACCCAGATGCTGCAGCCACTCGTGGGAACCAAGCGGGGTTATCCCGCGATCAACGCGCCGGCGCGCTTGTTCGTGCTGAAAGAGCTGGAAACGCCCGAGGGCATCAAGCGGCCGCCGGTGTGGGCCGAGCCGGCGGCTTTCGTGGCGGCGTGGGATTATCCGGGCAATCCGTATCGGCAATCCCGGGCCTTGAAGCTCCGGGCCTTCGTGACGATGTGCGTGCATCTGACGATGCTGGATGCCCAGCTCGAGCACGCGCCGGAAGTGGGCGCGGCCGGGCGCAGCGACTGGCTGGCTCCCACAGTCATTCTGCTGGCGCATCCGTTCCCCACCGTGCGGGATGCGGTGCCCGCGGCCGCGCAGCAGGCGTATCTCACCGGATTGCGCAAGATGGGCCGGCGCCTGCTTGACTGGGGCCCGCGGGGCGAGGAACCGCAGCTCGATGTCGTGGCGCCTGTGTCATTGTGGTATGTGAGCCGCGCACTCGGCGATGCGGCATTCGCGCAGGAGGTCGAGACGTATGCGCGCCGACTGCTGACGGATGAGCGGCGGTTTCATCCCGCGGGCTACTTCGTGGACCGGGGCGGGCTGGACCTCGGTTACGCCGGACAGGCGAACTTCTTCACCAGCTGGCTGGCGTTGGCGAGCCACTGGCCTTTCGCGACCAATGTGGTGGCCCGGGCGCACCGGCTGCGGGCGCACCTGTGCCTGCCGGAGCCCGACGGGCGCACCTACGGGCCCAGCCATTTTCAGACGCGCTACAGCGCCGATGCCTGGCGGGACCAATGGGAATGGGGCCGCTACCGCAATCTCGCGGCCTCGCTGGTCACGGACGAGGCGGCCTATCTGGTGACGACGCCGGACGCGGTCGTGTTGACGAACGCGGCGGCGCAGCGGGCGGGCTTCTTCAACGAGCAGATCCGGGAGAATGCCTACCTCACCGAGCCGCGGCGCATGGCGCGCAACGAGGAGCTTGGCAACCATCCGTGGAAGTTCTCCCTGTGGCAGTCCTACAATTTCCCGGCCATGGTCAGCTTTGCCTACGAGCACTATCCCGCCGGGGCATGGGCGCACCGCCAGAAGCTGGAGCGGGAGCAGTCGCCGCTGCTGCGCTCGCCCTTCCTGCGCGAGGGAGCGTTTCTCCGGGAGTTTGCGGGGGCCTTCACCGTGGCGAAACACACCAATTACGCCGCGGTTCTGCACACCGGTCCCGTCGGTGCGCCGGGAGTGGAGGACGGATTTCTGCCCTTGCCGGGGCCGTATGGGCTGGGCGGCGGGCAGCTCTCGGCCTTCTGGACGCCGGCGACCGGCTCGGTCCTGCTGGACCGGCGCGGCGGCATGACGAAGGACAAGAACATGGACAACCTCGAGGACTGGCGCTCGTGGCCCATTCACGCCGTGTCCGGCTGCCGGCCGGATGGACGCGTGTTCACGACGGGCCGCATCCAGTCGCCGCGCGTGGAAAGCACAGTGAACGGGCTGGCCGGCTCGGTCCGCGTGAGCGGCACCATTCCCCGCGGCATGCTGGGGCAGCCCAAGGTGCTGGATGGCCGCCTGGACTACGCGCGCACGTTCACGTTGTCCCCCGCGGAGCTGCGGGTGGAAACGACGCTGCAATCCACCGGTCAGGATGCGCTGGGGGAGCTGTATGAAACCCTGCCGGTCTTCCTGCGCGAATCACGCGAGCAGGCCAAGGCGGCGCCAACCCAAATCGAATTCCGCCGGCCGCAAGCGTGGGCTGCCGCCGGGACGAACTGGACGGAGCAGGTTTCCGCCGTGCGCCTGACGCGGTTTGGTGGCGCGGTGCTGGTGGAGTTTGACCGGCCGCGGCGCGTGAAACTTTCTCCGGCTGACTGGGAGGACACCTACTTGAGCCGCGCGTCGTGCCGCACCGTGCTCATTGACCTGCTCGAGAACCAGGACCGGCCGCGGGTGGCGCGGTCGGCTGCGGTGAGCTACCGCCTGCGGGCCGCGCAGTAGCCGGCGATGCCACATTTGGTGAACGCGATCGCCAACAGATGCCCGTGCCCAAGCATTTCAATATCTCCGCGCTCGAAGTCACCTGCCTGCTGGAGCTGGGGCACCATTTGCGATGTGACAAAGCTGATGAACTCGCTCCTTGGACTTCCTACGTGCCCACCACTCACGCCTTTGGGCTGCTCGGTCGTTTTCAGGAGGTCTGCCTTCTCCACCGAGATTCCCCGGTGGCGGAGGCCAGTTGCCAGATCGCGGTCGCGCTTATGAAGTCTGGCCTGCACCTCGCCGAAAACGTCACGTTCCTCACGTTCCTGTCGCGGCGCTTGAACTTCACCCGCGAATCGACCGCCCGTTACCTTGCCGGAGTGCTTGCGGATCACGAGCGCCTACAGCACTCGATCCCGAAGCTCTCGCCCGGCGCACTCCCTCACTGGGCCGTGGTGACTACTACTGTGGCTCGTAGTCGAGCAGGCCCTGCGTTGTCTCGCCGAGCAATTCATCCGGCATGACGCCGTGCTTGAGACAGGCCTCGATGATGACCTGGCTGACGTCATCTGCCGCCTGGGTGCTGAGTTCTGCCAACCATTGCTGCTCCGGAATGCCCCGGGCGACGCAGTGCTGGTAAATCTGCTCCAAGGCGTCGTCGAGCCGGAAGCGCCCGACTGTGCCCGGTTCCAAGCGTTCCAAATCCCAGTGAGTTTCGGGCAGCGACGCACGCCGTTCCACTCTGGCTTCGATGAGGTTCGCCCGCCAGGCGTCCGGGAAGTCCAACGTGACCTTCGCTCCCATCTGAAACCGCGCCACAACGGGCAGCACTTCTGGCGGGAGCAGCGCGGCCAGACCCGGGTCCACTGCCCAGAACCGGCTTAGGTCTGGCTCATAGGCGTTGCCGCCCAGGTAAAAACGGGCATGCACTTCGTGCTGCTCGGCGTCCATGCGGCCCACCGTCAGGTGCAAGCCGTCCTGGTTCCACTCGTTCTGCTCGTCCGTGGACGACTGGAACGCGCTGGCCGAGCAGTGATGATGCGCCGTGCCGAAGTAGACCGAGGACACGGAGTTTGATTGCGTGAAGTCGCGCTTCGCCACGGTCGGGGAGATCGCGGCCTGTCCGCCGATCGCCGCCGAGCTGCGGCGCGATGATCGGGTGCTGCATTACGAGTATTGGGAACTGGATGCCGTCCGCCGACTCGAACGCATGTATGAGCAGGCGCAACAACCACGGGAGTTCACGCGGCTGCGGGAACTCCAGCGGGCGGCGCTCCTGATGGAGGGACGAACCGGCCTGGTGCTGCTCCGCGACTGGCGGTGCGTGCTGCGGGTCTGCACGGTTCCAGCGCCTGAGGAGGAGCCATTTTAGCCATCCTGAGAAGATCCCGAACCTCGCGGCGGTGCGGTCGAAACAGTGCGTGGCCCGGGTCGTGGTCAGCGCTTGAGCCGGTGAGCGGAATGGTGGCCGGGCGTTGACGGTGGCCACGGTCAGGCCAACACTGCTTGCATGGCCCCGCATACCTGGTCCGGCAGACTGCGCACACCAGCACTCTGGCTGTTGGCCGTGTTCTTCACACTTGCCGGGCTGAACCACTTTCTGAATCCCGGGACTTACCTCGGCCTGATGCCCGCGTATCTCCCGTGGCACCGGGAGTTGATTCTGGTCAGCGGCGCGGCTGAAATGGCCGGTGGTCTGGCCGTTCTGGTCCTGCGATTACGCACCCTCGCCGGCTGGGGACTCATCGCCCTCCTGGTGGCGATTTTCCCAGCGAATCTGCATGTGGCCCTGCATGGCTGGGAGGGAGTTCCAATTCCGGCGTGGGTCCTGTGGGCACGCCTGCCCGTTCAAGGATTGTTCATCGGCTGGGTCTGGTGGGTCTGCATCGCCCGGGATGCCACGCGATGATTCAACCGGCGCGGCGCTAGGCCGGCATGAGCACCGCGTTCTTCGCCGCCAAATGCTTCGCCAGCATTACCTGGTTCCCTAGCGAGTTGGGAGCCCGGACGACATTGTCTCGGAGCAGCTTGTAGTTGACCAGCGTCTTGCCCACCTGGCCGATGTGGCAGGTGACACCCTCCATGCGCCAGACCTGGCCGGCGGCAAAGGCTGGCTGGGGAACTTGGCTTTTTACCTTCATAGGCAGACTCGGACTCAAGGCTGTGGCGAATGTTCAACCCGAACTCCGAAATGGAACTGGGCGGCACAGGCCGGTGGCCGGTGCTACCCGCCAACTGCGCCGTCGCCACCTCGGCGTTCGGGATTACTCCAAGACCAGCAGGTCAATCTCCGCGAGGCTCGGCACGACGGCCGATCCGTTGGCCAGCGGCAGCGGACCGTGGATGAGTGAACGCGCGGACTTCACTGCGCCCATGCCCGCCAGTTCCACGCGCAGCTTCTCCGCCATCTGCAAGCGCCCCTTGCCGACTTCGCCCGCCTTGCGCTCGTAGCTCCAGTTGATGAGTGCCAGAGAGCGGCGGCCGGCATTGTCGAGCGCCACGGCTTCCACCAGTGCCTCAGCAGGCACCGCTGGCCGATACGCCTTCGCAGCCAAGGCTGGCGCGGCAATCAACTCGCGCAGTCCTGGAGTGAAATCCGCGCGCATGTCAAAGTCTGTGCGCCGCACCTGCGCCGAGTAACTGAGCCCGCTCCAACAGCCAACCACGGTGGCCTCCCCCTTGCCAAAACGATTGCGCGTCACGGCTGGTTGATTGTCTGCGAAACGGGCCACCACCTCGGCGGTTGTGGGCTTGAGCGGCTCGCGCCCGATGCGCGCGACGAGCGTCTTCTGCGCCTCACCAAAGGCTGCGTGCGCCGGGGCGTTGGTTTCCACCAGTGCGCCCAGCGCAGTTGCACCATACAGGGGCACACTGCCCCAGCGCTCCAGCACGCGGTCCTTGAGTCCCAGCAGCTCGTCCATCGCAGCCGAAGGCTGATCTGCCTCATCACGCGAAAGCCCAATCGCATCCGTCCACAAACGTCCTCCCTCCCGCACCCAAGTCTTCACTTGGGCGGCGGCATCGCGGCGCAGGTTGGGGCCGGGAATGTAGATGGCCTTGTAGCGCTCCAGCTTGCCCTCGGCGAGCTGCTGTTCGCTCAAGATGTCCACCGGGACATGCGCGTGGGCGAGGGCCAGATAAACCCATTTCGCGTTCTCGAACGCGGTGCCATTCAACCCGCCGGAGCGGCCCCAGATCTCCGAGGAACGCGGCGTGACGAAGGCCACTTCCGGCTGCCCGGCGAGCTTGGCGCCGTAGAGATATTCCTCCGCCTGCCCGAGAAAGCGCGCCGCACGGGCGACCTGCTCCAGCAGTTCCGGCGATTGTGAGAAGCTGTCTCCTTTCGAGTAATCCGGCCCGTAAGTATACCACTCCACCACCCGCGTCCCGCGGGCGACGACCGTGAGCATCCGCTGCGCCGGCGCACCGCGATGCGGCTTCACGAGGCAACCCATCGGCATCTGGTGGCGTGCCGCGATGCCGCGCCCGATGTCCGCCAGATAGGATTCCCACTGCCACACGCGCGCGTCGCGGTTGGAGGTTTCAAAGACAAAGGCCGTGTTGGCCCCGTGGTCGTAAAACTCATGCCAGTCCAGGCTCGATCCGCTCCAGCTCGGCGTGGGTCCTTGCATCGCATAGAGCGGGATGCCGGCCGCCTTGAACTGCCGCGCCGCCTCCGGAAACACCTGCGCGGTTGCATGCGTCATGAACCGGGAAGTGTAATAAGCGCGCAGCGCATCCGCTGGGGTTTGCGGTCCGGCGGCAACCGGTCTGGCCTTTCCCTTGCCGGCCTTCGCGCCCTCCGCCGGCGCGCCCCAGATGTCAAATGGCTTCACCTCGTCCCAAGTCGCCGCGCCCAACTGGACTGGGGTCAGCTTTTGCGCCTGCACGTAAGCCCGGAATTTCTCCACGCACCGGCCACAACGCGCGATGTGCTCCTTCGCAAACACGCCAATCTCATCCGTCCACAGTGCCCACGATTCCTTTGCCTTGGCGGCGCGATGCTCCTCGATGGCCCGCTTCGTGGACTCGGCCATCAACGGCGG
>SXTU01000218.1 GCA_005791875.1 Verrucomicrobiales bacterium | reverse complement strand
TGCTGATGTTCCTCGGCCCAGCCGTGCAGCCGCCGTTCTACAACACGAAGCTGCACAATCCCTCGCGCCCAACGGACAGCTTGCTGCCGCGCCCGCTGCTGCAAGTGGCGCAGGGCAGCATGGCGCAGTTCGCGCGCATTGACTGGACGCACCCGCTGCTCGCGCCGCTCTTCGACCCGACCTTTGGCGACTTCGCCCGCGTGCGCGCGCGGACCTTCTACACGTTTGGCGACGCGCCGACGGGCAGCGCCAGCCAGGTGCTCGCGTGGTTCGGCGACGCCGCGCCCGCGCTCATGGAGCACTCGTTCGGCGCGGGCCGCGTGCTCGTGGTGAACTCCACGGCCAACGACGAGTGGAGCGACCTGCCGCGCCGCAACAGCTTCGTGCCGCTGCTCGACCAAATGCTCCACCGCCTCACGCGAGCGCGGCTGGGCCGGAGTTTTCAGGCGGGCGAGATGGTGGCGTTCGTGCTGCCGGGCTTGGGCACGAATGCCAACGTCACCATCACGACGCCCAGTGGCCGGACGCTGTCACCCGTCGCGCAGTCGCTGGGCAACGAGTTGTCCGTGCGCCTCGATGCGGCCGATGAAGTGGGCGTGTATGCCCTGCGCGCGAGCAGGGACGGCGGCAGCACGAAGCTGAACTTCGTCGTCCACGCCGGCCGTGGCGACAGCACCGTGACCAAGGCCGACGCGGAGACGCTCCGCGCGTGGTGGGGCAAGACGACGTTCGACATCACTCACCCCGACCCGGCCGCGAAACTCGAAGCGGCGGTGGCCGGTGGTCGCGTATTGCTCTGGCCGTGGCTGCTGGCATTGGGCGCGCTGGTGCTGATGGCCGAGATGTATTTCGTCCACCGCCTCTGCCCGGTGATGAACCCTGCGGTGACCGGCTCCACCGTGGCGAAGCACGGCATCATGGCTCCCACGATCAAGACGGAGGTGGCGGGATGAGCAGTGCGACGTCCTATAGTGCGGCGGGAAGCGGAGCACCACGCCGCTTTGGCGTCCCGCGAAGCGGTCTTTGGCGCCGGACGATTCCGCTCCGCGGGAAGCCAAAGCGGTGTCGCCGCTGCGCTCTGCCACCGCGGTCCAAGACGCTGTGGGTCAAATTTTCCCCCTAACATGCCCGCCGCCTTTACCATCAGTTGGATGCCCGTGCTGCCCGTGTGGCTGGTGGCGATCTTCACGGTTGCGCTGCTCGCCTTGCTGGTGCACGGGTCGCTGCTGCTCGCGGAGAAGCGGTTGCCTCGGCGGTGGATTGTCGGGCTTGGCGCATTGCGCGTGGCCATCGTCGCGGTGTTCGCGCTGTGCCTGCTCCAGCCCATCGTCGCCTTCCGGCGAACGGTGCATGAAGGGCCGCCGGTGCTGGTGCTGTTCGACACGTCGAAGAGCATGGGCCTCAAGGACAGCGCCGCGCCGAACGGCCGCTTGCCAGAGGCGATGCAGTGGCTGGGAAAAAGCGGTTTGCAGGACAAGCTCGCGGGCCGGCCGAACGTGCTCTGGTTCGCCTTCGACGGCCATGCCCGGGCGGTGACGACCGCGGATTTGCCCGCGTTGACCATGAGCGGGACGACGACCCGTTACGCCGAGAGCCTTGCCGACGCGTGGGAGCATTACCGCCAGCAGCGCAGCGAGTCCGCGCCGCTGGTGCCCGGCGGCCGCGTGCTGCTGGTCAGTGACGGCCACGATTTCGGCGCGCGCGCCGTGACGGACGTGGCGCGGGAGCTGGGTCTCGCGGTGGACACGCTCGCGCCGGCGGCGGCGACGGGCGGGGCCGCGGCCGCGCACGTCAGCATCGCGCAGGTGCAGGCGCCGCGCAGCGTGTCGCTCGGGGCGGAGTCGCGGTTCAGCGTGGCATTGCGGCAGGAGGGCTTGGCCGGTCGCGCGCTGACGCTGAACTTGAAGGACGGCGAGAAGCTCGTCGCGACGCAGCCGTTCACCTTCGCGGCCGGGCAGACGGAGAGGTTCGTCACGCTCTCGTTCCAGCCGGCCGAGGTGGGACTGAAGGAATACGCCGTCGAGGTCGCCGGCGCGCCGACGGCTCCGGTGGGCCGCAAGTTCAGTGTGCAAGTGCTGGGGGCGCGGAACGAGGTGTTGTTCCTCGAAGACAACTGGCGGTGGGAGTTCAAGTTCCTGCGCCGTATCTTCGAGGACGACCCGGGCTTCACGCTCACGGCGTTTCTGTCGCGCGGAGAGAGTGCGTTCGTGCAGCTCGCCGAGCCGGACCGGCGCACGAAGGTGACGGGCTTTCCGCAGTCGCGCGCGGAGTTGGCGGGCTTCGACACGCTCGTGCTCGGTGGCGCGGACCCGCGCCGCTGGCCGCGCGGCTTTGCGAACGTGCTCCAGCAACTCGTCGAGGAGGACGGCAAGTCACTCATCGTCATCGGCGGGCCGAACCTCGCGCAGATGGCGGCGCACCCGGCGCTGGCGGCGCTGCTGCCGGTGCAGTTGTCGCCCGAGTCCGCCGCGCCGGTGCCCGGTCCCGTGGCAGTGCGCGTGACGGCCGAGGGCTTGGCCTCGCCGTTCTTCGCCGCGCCCGGCGGTGCGCCGGAGGCTTACTGGGCCGCGCTGGCACCGGTGGATCAGATTTACCCGCCGCTGCGCAAGAAGCCCGCGGCCACCGCGCTCGCCGAGGCCGCGAAACTCGCGAACCCTTACGGCAATCTCATCCTGATGGCGGAACACACCGTGGGCCGGGGCCGCGTGCTGTTCATCGCCACCGACACGCTGTGGAAGTGGCAGATGTTCGCGGCCGCGACGGAAGGCCCGACGCCGTTCCAAGTTTTCTGGCAGCAATCGCTCCGCGCGCTCGCGCCGCTGCGCCTGAGCGGTGGCAACGTGAACCTACACCTTGAACCCGACCGCAGCCGTTACGAGCCGGGGCAGACGGTCGTGTTGCGTGCAGAGGTCCGTGCCGCGTCGCCGTTGCCCAAGGCCCGCGTGCAGGCGCGCGTGACCTTGCCGGACGGCCAGCAACTGCCGCTGGACTTCGCGCCGAATGCCGCCGAGCCGGGCACTTACACCGCGCGCTTCGCCCCGACCGCGCCCGGCCAGCACAAGGTCGCCGCGAGCGTCGCCGCCGAAGGGAAGGTCGTGGCGGACACGCTCATCGCTTTCGATGTCGAGGCGAGCAACGCGGAGTTGGACAATCCACGCATCAACGAAGCCGCCCTCCGCCGCATCGCCCACGACACCGGCGGCAATTACCTCAACCGCGCCGACCCGGCGACCTGGCGTGCGCTGGCGAACTTGGAGAAAGTTCCCGTGGCCCGCGTGGAAACGGTGGACCCGTGGAACCGCTTCGTGCTGCTCATCCTGCTCGCCGTGCTCATGGGCGCGGACTGGCTTGTGCGGCTGCTGCGCGGGTTCGCGTGAGCGGGCGCGGAGCTGGAGGGAAGTCAGAAGAAGTTTCTTGTCCGCCGCCGTCCGAGCCGGTAACTCAACCGCGCATGAACCAACTCGACTTGAAGGGTAAGAACGCAATCGTCACCGGCGGCGCGCGCGGCATCGGCTTCGCCATCGCCTCGCGCCTGCTCCAGTCCGGCGCGCGAGTCTGCTTGTGGGACCGGGATGCGGATGCGTTGAAGGAGGCGAAGGGGAAGCTTTCCGAGCTTGGCACGGTGGCGACGCAGACCGTTGACCTGACCAGCCCGGACGCGGTGTCCGCTGCCGCTGCCGCGACGAAGGCGGAGTTCGGCTCCATCGAGCTGCTTGTCAACAACGCAGGCATCGCCGGGGTGAACGGCAAGCTCTGGGAATACACCCCAGACCAGTGGCGCGCGGTCATCGAGACGAACTTGAACGCGGTCTTCTACGTCTGCCGCGCAGTTGTGCCGATCATGCTGGAGAGGAAATACGGGCGCATCGTCAGCATCGCGAGCATCGCGGGCAAGGAGGGCAACCCGAACGCGGCGCACTACAGCGCGGCCAAGGCGGGCGTGATCGGCCTGACCAAGTCGCTCGGCAAGGAGTTGGCGAAGGAGGGCATCCTCGTGAACTGCATCACGCCGGCGGTCATCCAGACGGACATCCTCAAGCAGGTGGCGCAATACCACATTGACTACATGCTCTCGAAGATTCCGATGGGCCGCTTCGGCAAGGTGGACGAGGCCGCCGCGCTGGTCGCGTGGCTCTGCTCGGACGACTGCTCGTTCACGACGGGCGGGGTGTTCGACTTGTCCGGCGGGCGCGCCACTTACTAAACGGCGACGGCGGCGGAAGGTGGGAAAGGCGCTGCGCAGAGTGGCCGCGCGGCCGCGCGCAGCGCGGCCCTACCATGGGACCCGAGGGGGGTTGACAGCATTTGGTGAAGGGCGTTTAGTCGGCTTCGTCAGCCAACCCTCAACCAACGAAAGCTTGTCGTTATGACCCCCGAAGAGGTTTCAAACCAAATCACCGAATTGGAATCGCTGCGCGCGAAGTTGCGCCTGTGGCGAATAGCCATCCCGCTCACCACTGTCGCCATCGTCTGCTATGGCGTCTTCTCCATCTATCGCGCGGGCGAGGATCTCGTCGCCGATGGCCCGCCGCGAGAGGAGTTCGTCGCCAGCTTCACCGACGGGCTGAAGCGCGAGGTGCAGCCTGCGGTGGAACGGATCGCACAGCAGACGTTCAGCGAGACCAAGCGCTCGGTGGAAAAGGAGCTTGCCCGCCTCAACGACCGCACGCCGGAGATGGCCGGCGCGCTGAAGAAGGAGGTGGAGACGTTGATTCACAACATTCCACGTCGCGGCGAGAAGGTGCTCCAGGCCTCGTTCGGCGCGATGCTCAAGAAGCGCGAGGCCGACATCCGCAAGATGTATCCCGACGTGACCGAGCAGAGGGTCGCCACACTCGTGCTGGGGCTTACGGACGTGACGCAGCAGCGGCTCGACCACGTGACGCAGCAGTTGTTCTCGCCGCATCTGGAGTCACTGAGCCTCATCATGGACGATGTGGCGCACATCCAGCGCACCGAGACGGTCAACGCGAAGGAGCACCTCGCCTCATGGGACATGGCGCTGGTTGTCTTCGACCTCATCCGCGATGAGTTCGCCGACCTGCAAGTGACGGAGGCCGCTGCCGCAAACACCGTTGCTCCCGCCAAGCTCCCGAAGAAAGTCAAACCCGCCGCCAAACCCTCCAAGCCATGAACACTCCCACTCCTGATCCCGCGCCCGTTTCCCCGGCCTCCGGGGCAGCGGCCGCCGAACAGTTTCTTGCCGCCGAGCTGGCCGCCACGCGGCTGGCGTTGCAGCGCACGCGCATCGCGGGCGTCATCATCATCGTCGTCGTGCTGGGCTACATGAGCTTCGTCAGCCGCGCGCTTGTGCAACACTTGGAGCCGAAGGCCGCCGCTGACTTCGCCACCGCATTCGTGCAGGGGCAGGTTATGGAAAAGGCCGATGCCTTGTCCAGTCAGGTCAAAGAGCGCATCCCAGCGCTGGTCGCCGGACTGCCGGACTACCTGCAACGCGAGCTGCCCGTCTATCGGGAGCGGCTCGAGGAACGGCTCGCACAGGACTTCCGCGAGCATTGCCAGGCGACCTCCCAGCAGTTAGGCAGGCACCTCGACGACTTCCTCCAGGCGCACATCGTGCAAATCCGCACGCTGCTCAACACCGCCGAGAACAAGCCGGAGCATCTGCAAGCACTCGCGCCCGACTTGGAGCAGGAAATCATCCGCTACCTGAGCGACAAGGCGCAGGGCGAGGAGTCCTTGAAGGAGAAGATTGACCACGCCCTGGCCGAGTTGAAGAAGGTGGAGCAGCAGGTGGATCGCCTCGCCCAGAAAGTGAACCTCACGCCGCAGGAGCGGAAGGTGCGTCACGCCGTTGCCGTCATCGCCCGCAGCGCGGACGAGCATACCAAGGCGCTCCAGATGCAGATTCAGGACGCGCTGCGCAAGGCGAAGTAGGACTCTGGCCTGCGTGGGCGGGACACTCTTGTCCCGTATCCGCAACTCAACTGGATCGGTGTGGGGTGGTCTCCTCCGCCGGACACGGCCGATGCGAGACAGGAGTGTCCCGCCTACAGGCGCGAGCGGTTGCCTTCCAGCGTTGAATTGCCGCTGGCCGCGCCGCACGCTTCGCGCATGAGTGAAGCGGGCGAGGTCGACTACGACGTTGCGGTGATCGGTGGCGGCAGCGCGGGCTACGCGGCGGCGAGTGCCACTGCGCGCGGTGGCTTGCGCACGGTGGTCATCGAGGGCGGCAAGGAAGTTGGGGGCCTCTGCATCCTGCGCGGCTGCATGCCCACCAAGGCGCTCCTCTACGCCGCCGAGGTCAAGCACCTCGTCGAACAAGCCGCGACGTGGGGCATCCAAATCCCCGAGGTGCGCTTCGACTTCGCGCAAGTCATGGCGCGCAAAAACGCGATGATCGCCGACTTCGCCGGCTACCGGCGGCAGCAGCTTGAAGGCGGGCGGTTCAAGTTCATCCGCGCGAACGCCCGCTTCGTGGACCCGCACACTGTCGAGCTGGACAACGGCCAGCAGATCACCAGCGCGCACTTCGTTCTCAGCACCGGCTCCGTCGTGGCGATTCCTCCGTTGCCGCAACTCAGCGAAGTTGGCCTACTCACCAGCGACTCCGCGATGACGATGGAGCGCCTGCCCGAGTCGCTCATTATGCTCGGCGGCGGCGCGGTGGCGGTCGAGTTCGCGCAGTTCTTCGCGCGCTTCGGCGTGCGCGTGACGCTGCTCCAGCGCGGCGAGCACGTGCTGCGCGACTTCGATGTGGAAGCGGCGCACGTCATCGAGACGGTCTTCCATCGCGAAGGAATCGAACTCTTCACCGGCACGCGTCTGCTCGACGCGCGCAGCGAAGGCGGCTTGAAGCACATCATATTCGAGCACGAGGGGCAGATCCGCACCGTGAGCGCGGAGGAAATTTTCCACGGGCTTGGCCGCTCGCCGAACACGGGCGGGCTGGCGCTGGCAAATGTCGGCGTCACGACCGATGCGCGCGGCCGCATCGCCACCAACATGCGGATGCAGTCCTCCGCGCCGCATGTCTTCGCGGCTGGCGATTGCTCCGGGCCCCACGAGATCGTCCACATCGCCATCCAGCAGGGCGAGACGGCGGCGCACAACATCCTGCATCCAGCGTCGCCGCGCGCGATGGACTACCGGCTGCTTATCAGCGTCGTCTTCACCGACCCGCAGATCGCGTGCGTCGGCTTGAACGAGGCGGAAGCGCGCGAGCAGGGCAGGGGAACTATCGTCGCGAGCTACCCGTTCGCGGACCATGGCAAGTCCATGTTGATGGAGGCGAAGGACGGCTTTGTGAAACTCCTCGCCGACCCGCGCACCGGCGAAATCCTCGGCGGCGCGTGCGTCGGTCCCAGCGGCGGCGAGCTGATCCACGAAATCGTCACTGCCATGAGCAAGCGCATGACCGCAGGCGAGCTTGCCGCGATGCCGCACTACCACCCGACGCTCGCAGAAATCTGGACTTACCCGGCGGAGGAACTCGCCGCGCAAGTCCAGGCGTAGCCCCCGTCAGCGCCCTCTTCTCGATGAACAAACGCACCCTGCTCAAAGCCATCATCACGCAGCTTCAAACCGAGCTTGCGACCTTCACCCGCGCCGCGAAGTCCGCACGGTCCGAGGCCACCGATGAGCAAAGCCGTGCGGAGAACAAATACGACACGCGCGGCCTCGAAGCCTCCTATCTCGCCGCCGGCCAGGCCCGGCAGGTCGCGGAGATGGAGTCCGCCATCGCCGCTTTCGAGGCACTGCCCGTGCGCGCGTTCGCGCCGGGCGAGGACATCGGCATGGGCGCGCTAGTGGAGTTGGAGCAGAACGGCGAACGACTTAACTACTTCATCGGCCCGTGCGCTGGCGGGACGGAGGCTGTGTGCGGGAAGCGCGAAGTCCTCGTCCTCACGTTGCAGTCGCCGCTGGGTGGGCAGTTGCAGGGCCGCAAGCAGGGCGACCAACTGGAACTCCTGCTGGGCGGCAAGAAGCGACGTGTCCAAATCATCAGCGTCAGTTGACCGAGCACCAGAACGCGAGGTTCGGTTGTGTTCCGTTGGCTTGTTCGAAGGAGTTTTGGCCACACGAAAACGCAACCCAATCGCTGCACACTGCGCCTGCTACTTCGCGAGCAATCACCTGTGGACTTCGACATGCAACTCCACTAGAACGAAGGCATGCGTCCAGCCTTTAAAACGTGTTCGTCTAGTGATGACGACTTCACGAGGCCAGTCGCCAGACCCGCGCCCCGCTGTGGGTTCTCACCTCCCTTCGGAGCACGCCCCAAAACTTTATGACGCAACATCAGGCTGAAGACCAATCGGGAGAGCAGGCCGCCACCATCCCCTCCAGTTTCAAGTATGTCCTTGTCTCCTCCGCGCTGTTCATCGCGGGTGTCTCCGCCTATTTCTCGGTCTTGGGCCTGGGATTTCTCTTCGTCGGCTCGGCCACGGCGGTGATGATCATGGCAGCGAGTCTCGAGGTTGGAAAACTCGTTGCTGCCTCGTTTCTCTACCGCTACTGGGACCTCATCAACCGCGCGCTGAAAGTCTATCTCGTCCTGGCGGTGCTGGCCTTGATCGCGATCACCTCGCTGGGCAACTACGGCTACCTCGCGCGCGCGTATGAGCGCACGCACACGCAGATCCGTTTGCTTGAGAATCAAATCCTGAGCATCGAGAAGGAGATCGCCGACACGCAACGCCAGATCGAGGGCACGCGCGGAGCGATCACGCAAGGCACCGCCGCGAGCCGCGAGGACATCGCCAAGCTCGAACAGCGGCTCACGGCGGGCAATGAGTCCCTGAATCAGGCGCTCGTCCGGTTGCAGGACCGGCGCAAAGCCGGACAGGACCGCCGCGATCGTGACGTGCAGGCGGTTGCCCAGCGGACGACGGAGCAGGGCGAGGTGTTGAAGAAGGCCATCGCCGTCGAGGACGCCGCGATTGCCAGCCTGAATGAACGCCTTGTGCTGCTGGACAAGGCGGGCGCTCCGCGGTTCACCGCCGAGGAGGCCGCGATCACCAGCCTCAATGAACGGCTCGCGGCGCTTGACCGGGTTGCGCCACCGAAGTTCGCGGTCGAGGAGGCCGCGATTGCCAGTCTCAGCGATCGCCTCGCCGCGCTGGAGCGGGCACCGGGGCCGAAGTTCGTTGCCGAGGAATCCGCCATTGCCACCCTCAACGAACGCGTGGCTGTGCTGGACCGGGCCGTGGACGCCTACACCAAGCAGGGATCGGGCGGGCTGTTCAAATTTGACAACATCAAGAAAGGGCAGGTGCTCCAGGAACAGCAACGCCCGGCGCGCGCGGCTATTTCAGCGGAGCTTGCCGAACAGCGCGGGCGCATCGAGCAGTTGCGGCTCGACCATATTAAGGAGCAGGCCAAGGCGCGCGAAGTGATCACGGCGGACATCGCCGGGCAGCGGGCGCGCATCGAGGAGTTACGCACCGACCACGCGAAGCAGCAGGTCAAGGCCCGCGCGGACATCGCGACGGAACTCACCGGGCAGCGGGCGCGCATCGAGCAGTTGCGCACCGAGAGCGCCAGGCTTCAAGTCAAGGCGCGCGAAACCAGCACAGCTGAACTCGTGGAGCGGCGCGCGAACATGGACAGCGTGCGCAGCGGCTACGCGAAACAGGTGGAGACGGCCGACCGCGAGGTCGCCGCCGTGCGCGAGCAGTTCAAGCTGGAGATGACGCGGCTGGACACGGAAGAGCAGGACACACGCAAATCCAGCGTCGCGGCCAATGGCGAGGTTGAGAAGCAACTGGCGGCGCTCAAGTCACAGGGCCAAGTGACCGTGACGGCGGGCGACTCGCAGTCGCAATCGCTCTACCAGCGCATCCGCAGCCGCAACGAGGACATCCACCGTTTGCGTGGACAGATCGCCGGCGTGGACATCGGCTCGTATCGCTTCATCGCGCGCGCGTTCGACGCGACCGCCGATGGCGTGGTGAAATGGTTGATGCTCGCGCTCGTCCTCGTGTTCGACCCGCTGGCGGTTTCGTTGGTCGTCGGGTTTAACATGGCGCTGCTGCGGGATGGTCCGCGTCGCCGCTCGCCTCCTGCCGCAGGGGCAGCGGTGGACGCCGCCACGGGTGTGAGTTCCCCGGCACCCGCACCGCGCTCGCGGTGGGTCGCGTGGGGCCTCGGCCTGTTCATGGTGACCGCGCTGCTGGGAACCGTGGCGATCGCGGGACTCTGGGGCGCCAACACGTTTCGAGAGCGGACGCGGGCGGGGCATGGCAGCCTGATCCCCGGCGAGAGTTTTGCGGTGATGACGTTCCGGCCCGAGGACCTGAGCCGCTCATCGCAGGGGAACACCCTCGCCGACTGGCTGGGCACATCCGGCGGCAAGCTGGTTTCCGACGCCGTGGCCGGGCTGATGACCAACGGCTTCGATCCCAAAGCCGACCTCTACGCGTTCGCCAAGTTCCCCGCGAAGGAGGCGGCCACGAAGAGCGACCGGCCCGTGATGCTGTTCGGTTTCGTGGCACGCGTGACCGATGCCGTAGCTGTCGAGTCGGCGCTCTCCCGCCTTGCCGATCAGGTCAGCAGCAGCTTGCGAAGGGTGTCGAGCACCGCGCCTTCGCTCGCGCGCAGTCGTGCGATGATCCGCTGCGACTCGGGCCGCTACATGGATCCCGAGGGCGGGTTTTTCACGTTTGGCCTCACCGGGCAAGCGGTCATCGTGATGATTGAATTCGAGGGCAACCCGGAGGCGCCGTGCGTCGAGGACGAAATCCGTCTCTGCCTCGCACCGGTGAACTCGGACGCGAACGCCACCACGCAAACGCGCGACCAACTGCCGCCCCGCGCCCGCACCCGCGACGGCGCGTTCTCCCTCTGGTTCGACTCGGGCCGATTCTGCAATCACCTGCCCAAGAACGCCGCCGCGCAGACGCGCTACCAGCAGTTGGAAAAGCACCTTGGCTTCGACCTGCTGCTGACCGTCCAGCCTGCGGGCGGAGATCAGCTCAACCTCATTGCCGACTACGCGTATCAGGGCGACCGCTTCAAGGACCGGCAGCAGCCCACGCCGTTGCAGGTGATCGCGGGGCTTGGCTCGGCGGAGACGGCGGGCATCGGTGGGCGGCTCATGGATCGCTGCCTCGACACGCTCGACTACGATTCGCTGATTGAGCGCCTGCGCTCCGCGCTCGGTGGCACGAACAGCGCCAGCGCAGAGCAGGTGCTCGTGGAGAAGTCGTTCACCTCTGAGCGCGACGCGCGCTTCGTCGTGACCGCCCGTTACAATCCGCAGGCCGGGCCGCCGCTGATGGCGGCCGTGCGCACGCTCTTCCAGTGACCCGCACCCCATGCGCGCGCATCTGACATTACTGCTTCTCGCTGGATGGGTTGCGCTGCCCGCGTGTCGCTCCAAGCCGAAGAAGCCAGTCGCGACCTTGCCCCCGGTCCCGGATGTGGCCGCGCAATCGGGAAGAACTTCGGGCCGTCCCAAAGCCAGTCCCGCCGCGGTGCCAAAGCCTTTGGCCGCACCGGTCCCGCCCAAAAAGCCCACGCCACTCGCCACGACACCCAAGCCTCCGAAGCCGGCCGTCGCGCCGCCTCCGCCAGTGGTGGCGAAACCTGCTGTTCCCGCCGTCGCGAATCCTCCTGCGAAGCCAGTCGCACCGAAGCCGGATGAAGCGGCTGCGGGGAAGCCGCGTGTCCCTCTCGTGAGCACGCCACCACAGGTCAGTCCGTCAGCACCTTTGCCCAAGAGTCCGCCCGCCCGTCCTGCCGATGCGGAGAAGAGCGCGGAGCGGCCGCCGCAGACCTTGAAGGCTGCTCGACCGGTTCCCTCGCCTGCCGCGACAGCGCTGGTGCCACCGGCCAAACCGCTTGTGTCGCTCCCGCCAGCTCCGACAGTGACGAGCACGGTGAACCCGGCAATGCGGCCTGATGGACGCGGCCTTGGGCTGGGCGTCGCGCCAGCTGCGCCACCCGCTGATGTCGTCGGCCCGCAGCCCTTGCGCGCACCGGTGGCGGCCTCCGGACCGCCCTCGACCAAGCCTGCGACTGCTGGGCTTTCCCTCTTCGGTGTGGCGGGAGTGGGAGCGCGCACCCTGGCTGCGGACACGCGCAACTTGTCGCTCCCGACTGGCAGCGGAGTCTCCGGCAGCGGGCCATTGTCCACACCGCTGGCGTTGCAATTCGGCCAGGGCACAAACCAGCCGCCGCGCACCAACGACGGGTTCAAGTCCATCACCGTTGATCCGTTGCTGCCGGCGGACAAGGGAGCGACTTGGCGCGAGCAGCAGTTGGCGAAGCAGGCGACCGAGCAGAAGGCACGCGAGGAGGAACAGCGGGCTCTCAAGAACGCGCTTTATCGCTTTCTATTCAAGGACGGCCCCAGCCCCGCGGTCCCCAAGTGAGTCGGGCGTTGCTCGTATGTTGCCGGAGGAAGACGGGAATGGCACCACCCAGATCCGGATTTTCCATCCGGCTCATTGATTGGCCACGTCGCCGCCCTCGGATTTCGGGGCCACGACCATGAAGATGCCGTTGAGCAGTTTCCACGCGCCCACCACGCCGACGACTCCGGTGGCACCGAGAATCTTGAGAGGCAGCATGCCCATGCTGCGAAAGACCAGAAACGTCACGATGGGCACGCACACCAGGAGGACGCCGATGATGATGTTCCTGATTCCGTTGCGCCGGACGGTGACGACGCGGTCTGCAGACAGGGTGTTGACGAAGCTCATGGCCTCGTCGCGCTCAAATCCCTGGATCATGAGAAACTTGACCACTTCCTTCGGCGCGTCGCCCCAGGAGATTTTGGCGCGGGCTTCCTGCTCCGCCTGAGGGCGATCCTTCTGTCCGAGGCGGGACGAGGGCCTGTCAGGCGTCGTGGCGGGCGCGGCCTCGGGCGGAGGCGTGGCCCTGCGCAAAGTCACGCCGGCCGTCGGGGGAACGGGTGCTGCTGGTTCGGCTGCGAGGCTCTGGGTGATGAGTGCGTTTGCCGCGCCGGTCGCATCGGCTCCGCAGGTCGGGCACGCCACGTCCACGGGCATACGTCCGCCGACGGGCTCGATGTCGGAGGCGAAATGCTGGCCGCAGCCGCACTCAATCCTGATGGGGATGCTGGTGGTCACCGGTCCTTTCCACGGGATGCCCCGAGGTGATCGTTTCCGGGTGAGGAAGCGGCCCACCGTGCTTCGCCGAATGACGAGCAGGGATTCCTATGCCGGGAGAGTTGTGGAGGGCGCAGGGGCTTGTCAAAGCCCGGCGACCATCAGAACAGAATTCCCGGCCTGCCGAGGTCTGGAACGCGGCTTCCGCCGTTGGTTCACATGTGCGCGATCATGTTGTCGCCGAACGCGGAGCACTTGATCTCGGTCGCGCCGTCCATCTGGCGGGCGAAGTCGTAGGTGACGCGCTTGCTGGCGATCGCGCCGTTGAGGCCCTTGAGGATGAGGTCGGCGGCTTCGATCCAGCCGAGGTGGCGGAGCATCATCTCGCCGGAGAGGACGACGGAGCCGGGGTTGACCTGGTCCTTGCCGGCATACTTGGGCGCGGTGCCGTGCG
>SXTU01000217.1 GCA_005791875.1 Verrucomicrobiales bacterium | reverse complement strand
GCTCCTCATCGGCCCGCCGGGCACGGGGAAATCCATGCTGGCCAAGCGCATTCCCACCATCCTTCCGCCGCTCACGCTTGATGAGGCGCTGGAGACGACGAAGATTCACAGCATCGTCGGGCTGCTCGCAGCGGGGCAGGCGCTCGTCACCCAGCGGCCCTTCCGCAGCCCGCACCACACCGCCAGCGACGCTGGCCTGCTCGGCGGGAACAACAACCCGACTCCGGGCGAAATCTCGCTGGCGCACCACGGCGTGCTGTTTCTGGACGAACTGCCCGAGTTCAAACGCACCGTGCTGGAGACGATGCGGCAGCCGCTCGAGGACGGCAAAGTCACGATCTCGCGTGCGGCGGGCACGATGACGTTCCCGTCGCAGTTCATGCTCGTGGCCGCGATGAACCCGACGCCGGACGGCAAGATGCCCGGCGAATCAAAGTCCTCACCGCGCGAGATTGCGAACTACCTCGGGCGCATCTCCGGGCCGTTGCTGGACCGCATTGACCTGCACGTCGAGGTGCCGCAGGTGAAGTTCCGCGAGATGCAGGCGGCCAAGCCCGGTGAGAGTTCCGCGACCGTCCGCGAGCGGGTCATCGCGGCGCGGCGCATCCAACAGGCGCGCTTCACCGGGAAGAAGGTCACGTGCAACGCGCGCATGGGCAGCCGCGAGCTGAAGGAGTTTTGCGTGCTGGGCGAGGCCGCGACGGAGCTGCTCCGTCATGCGATGACCGAGATGGGCCTGAGCGCCCGCGCGCATGACCGCATTTTGAAGGTGTCGCGGACCATCGCGGACCTTGCCGCGAGCGCGGGGATCACGGCGGAGCACTTGGGCGAGGCGATTCAGTATCGCACGCTGGACCGGCAGTTGTGGGGATGAGCTGCCGGTCAGTTCGGATACACCGCACGGAGCGTCGTGGCCCCGAGCGAGGCGGCGATCAACTTCGCCTGCTGGTCCAATCCTTCGAGGGTCAACTGCTGCACGCTGCCGTCTGACAACACGGTGTTGCCCCCGAGATCGTGATGGCCGAACTGACGCGAGTTGCCAGTGCCCACGACCCAGATGAGCTTGCCCGGAGCGGGAATGGGGTAGGTCTGGCTCTGCATGCCGCGCGCCAGCACGGCGATGTTCGGGCTGTTGGCTCCGGAAGGGTCAATGCTGTAATTCCGGTCCGCCAGGAGAGATGTGTTCGGCTGCTTCGCGTCTCCTTCAAGGCTCACGGCATAGGAGGTGGCGTTGTCCTTGCCCTGTGCTGCGTAGAAGGGCGGCGTGGCGGTGATCAAGGTGTTGTCGGTAGGGGCCGCCGGAACTTGATAACCGGTGACCGCCGTGGTGGTGAAGTCGGCGCGCTGGTTGTTCAGCTTCAACTTGTCTCCGGGGCACGTCAGGATTTTAGCGGAGCCCAACTCGTTGGACATGACGAGCATGTGCGCCCAGACGCGCTGGGCGTTGGCGACGGTCACATTGGGCAGGTTGGCCGCCGGGATGACGGTGATGGGGATGGTGTAGGTCTGGATCTTGTAGGGGAAGCGATCCTCGTTGTCGTTGGCGAAGACGATGAAGGCGAGGCCTGTCTGCTTGAGGTTGCTCGCGCACTTGATCCGGGCGGCCTTGGCCTTGGCCTTGGCGAGCGCGGGCAGGAGCATGCCGGCGAGGATCGCGATGATGGCGATCACGACGAGCAGCTCAATGAGGGTGAAGGCTCCGTGGCGGCGGTCGGCTGATGTGCGCATGGCTGGTGCTTTTGGTTTGGGCGCGAACCGAAACGCCGCCGTGGGCGGGCGCGCTTCAGGAGCGGCGCTGGAGTGGTGCTGGTGTCTGAATGGACCATGGCGGGTTGCCCCGCGCAACACTGATTTGCGGCAGTGGGATGGTGGCCACCGACGGCCACAGACCACCGCTACAGCATTTCAGCCGCGCATTTGCCCTCGCCGTCCGCGCGTCGGCCACGTAGTAATCCGCGCACCATGAAACATCGTTTTGTCCTCCTCGCTGTGGCGCTGCTGGCCGCCGCGCCGCTGCGCGCTGAAAGAATTGTCCTCGTCGCTGGCGGCGCGAAGGACGCCGTCGGCATCTCCGCCACCGAGGCGAAGCTCAAGGAGCCGTTCGGCGTAGACTTCGACCGCGCGGGCAACTTCTTCATCATCGAGATGGCCTCCGGCAACCGCCTGCTCGGCGTGGACGCGAAGGGCTTGCTCACGCATCTCGCCGGCACCGGCAAGGGCGGCGCAGCCGGCGACGGCGGCCCCGCGCTCGCGGCGGAGTTCAACGGCCCGCACAATCTCGCCGTGCTGCCGGACGGCAACGTGCTCATCGGCGACACTTGGAACGGCCGCGTGCGCAAGGTGGACATGAAGTCCGGCACGGTCACGAGCCTCCCGGTCTACAACGTCCCCGCCGAGAAGGCGCGCAGCGGCGGGCCTTACTGCATCACGCTCGATTTCACCGGCGCCAAGCTCTACATCGCCGACCTCACGCGCATCCACGAGCTGGAGCTCGCGAGCGGCAAGTCGAAGGTCGTCGCCGGCAACGGGAAGAAAGGCCGGCCCGAGGATGGCGCGGTTGCGGCCGACGCCCCGCTCTCCGACCCGCGCGCAGTCGCGGTGGACCGCAAGGGAAACATTTACATCCTCGAACGCGGCGGCAACGCGCTGCGCGTCGTCTCGCCGGATGGCAAAATCAAAACCGTCGTCAACGCCAGCGGTGCGAAGGGCGGCACCGGCGACGGCGGCCTCGCTCTTGCCGCGACGATGAACGGTCCGAAGCACCTCTGCATTGACCTCGACGACAACGTCATCATCGCCGACGCCGAGAGCAACCTCATCCGCAAGTTCACGCCGAAGGATGGGAAGATTGTCCGCATCGCCGGCACTGGGAAGCAGGGCAAAGGTGTGCTGGGCGGCTCGCCCTTGGACTGCGAACTCGCGCGTCCGCACGGCGTCACCGTCCACCGCGACGGCACGCTCTACATCACGGACAGCTACAACAACCGGATACTGCGGATTGAGAAGTAGAGGAGGACTTGGCAACTCGTGAGCGGGACACTCCTGTCCCGCAAGTTCGACTGGAGCTGCGGCGGCGGCGCGGCGGACCGGAGTGTCTGCCTCACGTCTGCTCCGGGAAAACCCTGAGCATTCAAATGGACTTTCGACTCGCGGAGACAGGCGTTTTCGTGTTCGCTGAGTCGTCGTGTCCGCCATTCAACAACTGGCCTGCTGGGTTTTTCTCCTCGCCTTCGCCGCAGCTGCGAGTGGCGCGTCGGAGTCCGTGGAGTTCCGTTTCCGGGCCCCGCAGCCGGTCACCTATCGCGTTGAAATCCCCGTCGGCAGCCGCGTTGCGGCGATGCTCAGGCCCGAGTTGAGCGCGCGGGCGGCGGACGACTCCGCGTTGGTGGTGGGCTTGACCAGCCGCGTCGTGCTGCGGCTGGCCGAGGGCGCGGACGTGAACGCGCTGGTGGCCGGCACCAAGCTCGTTGTGGACCGCGTCGTCGCGCCGCAGTGGTTCATCCTGCAAGCGCCCGACGCGTGGACCGCAGCGCGCGAGTCGGAGCGGCTGGCCGCGTTGCCGGAGGTGCTCGCGGCGCATCCAGTGCGGCGCATCCCGATGCGCAGCACCGGGCCTTACGCTGCGCGGTTCAACGATCGCCTCATCCCAAACCAGTGGAACCTGGAGAACCGCGACGCCAACGGCGTGCCGCAAGGCGTGGACCTGAACGTGCGCGCCGCGTGGCCGTTCTCGCAGGGCGCGGGCGTGCTCATCGCCATCGCAGATTCCGGTTTGCAGATTTCGCATCCTGAGTTCGCCGTCCCCTCGGCCAACCAGCCGCACTACAACTTCGACAACGGCAACACCAACGGCGCGCACCTCGCGCCGTCCGACAATCACGGCACCGCCGTCGCCGGCTACGCGGTGGCACAGGGCAACAACGGCACTGGCATCAGCGGCGTCGCGCCGGCGGCCAGCCTGGCGAGCTGGAAGATGCTCGGCTCAACGGAGGAGGCGATCGGGACCATGTTCCAGTTCATGTCGAACTCGGTCGGCGTGCAGAACCACAGCTGGCTCAACAGCGGCTCCGGGTTGATCGCGAACAGCGCGCTGGCAGATGCAGGCTTGTCCAATGCGCTCACCTTCGGACGCGGCGGTCGTGGCGTGATCATGACTCGCGCCTCGGGCAACGAGCGGGAGACCGGAGCCAACGCCAACGACCAGGCTTACACCGCCGACCCGCGCGTCATCACGGTCGCGGGCGTGCGCAGCACCGGCCGCGTGGCCAGCTACAGCACGCCGGGCGCCTCCGTGCTCGTGGCCGCGCCCGTGGGTGACACCGGCCTCGACGCACCCCCGACGACGGATCGCACCGGGTCGTCCTTCGGCTACAACGCGCGCATCGGCTATCTGGATGACTCGGCGGACTACGCCTTCAACTCGATCAGCCCGCGGGGAACGTCCTTCGCCGCGCCGCAGATCGCGGGGCTTTGCGCGCTGCTGCTCGGAGCCAACACGAACCTCACCATCCGTGACGTGCAGCAAATCCTCGTGCTCTCGTCGCGCCACTTCGACTTCGCTGATCGCGACCTCGCGACCAACGGCGTGGGTCTGGCCGTGAGCCACAACGCCGGCTTCGGCGTGCCGGACGCGGGCCTGGCTGTGCGCCTCGCGCGAGTGTGGTCGAACCGCCCGCCTGCCACGACGATCACGCTCGTCTCGAACGTGACGCGGGCGATTCCAGACGCCGGCTTTCTGATGCGCGCCACCGGCATGGATGTGCCAGTGGGCTTGAACCTGATCACCGGGTTGATGCCGAAGGAAGGGTTGCATCCCGAACAAGCGCCCGGTGAAAACCTGCAGCCCGACGCGCCCACGGCGAGCCTGCCGCTGGTCTTCGTCGGCCAGGCGACGAGTGCGCTCACCACGAATCTCACCGGCAAGGCCGCGCTCATCCAGCGCGGCATCTCCACCTTCTCCGACAAGATCAAGCGCGCGCAGGACGCGGGCGCGGCCTTCGCCATCATCTACGACAACATCGCCAGCTCGAATCTGGTCAGCATGCAGTTGACCAACGGCTTGCTGCGCATTCCCTCCATCTTCATCGGCCAGACCAACGGCGACGCGCTCGCCGCTGTCGCGCAGACCAATGCGAACCTTCGCGCCCAGCTCGAACTCGACGCGGCGCGCTATCCCTTCGCCGTGACCAACGAGCTGATCTGCGAGCACGTCGGAGTTCGTGTGCAATCCACGCACGGCTTCCGGGGCGACCTGCGCATCACTGTCACCTCGCCGTCTGGCACGCGCAGCATTCTCCAGCGCTTCAATCCGTTCACCGGCAGCGGCTCACTCACGGACTGGACCTATTACAGCACGCACCATTTCTTCGAGAGCACCGCCGGGGCGTGGACGGTGCAGGTCAGCGACGAGGAGACTGCGGGCACCGGCAACGTGACCTCGGTCAGCCTCATCCTGCACGGCGTGCCGATCCTCGACACTGACCGCGACGGTTTGGATGACAACTGGGAGATGGCGAAGCTCGGATCGCTATCCTCCGGCCCGCTGGATGATTCCGATGGCGACGGCTTCTCTACCGCCCGCGAGCAGGCCATCGGCTCACACCCGGGACTGATGGATTCGCCGTTCCCCTTCGCGCTGGATGCCTCGGTGTGGAACGCGAGTCTGCTGCGCGTGAGCTGGCCCGCAGCCGCCGGTCGCGCCTACGAGCTGCGCACGAACAGCACTTCCGCTGGCACGCTCTCGACGCTCACGAATCTGACCGGACGCTTCCCCGACGCCGAGGTCTTCGTGCCCTACAGCGGCGGCCCGCAGTTTTTCCGCCTGCGAGCGCCGTAGGCGGTTTCGCGAGTTTTCAACCCGCAGACGCCGCGCACTTTCCTGAACAGCACGAACTGAAGGATGTCCTGCCGGCTGCAAGCCGGCGGAAACAGCAGACTGCAAGTCTGCGCTACAATTTCTGGCGGCCTCGATTTCGGAGTTCGGGCTCAATCAAACTGCACCGGCCCGGCCCGGATTTGGGGTGCGGAAATCTATTCCTTCGGCTTCCGTCCGACGCCCCAGATGAGCCAGACGGCCAGCGCCACGAGCAGGATCAGCCACCAGAAGTAACGCAGCTCCAGCGCGGCCATCTCGACGAAGGCCAGCACCGGCTTGAAGAGCACGGCCAGCAGCACCAGCACGGCGACGAGGACCAGCCATCGGAGCGCGGCGCGGACCTGCGGGTTCATGGGGCGGCGGGCTTCTCGGGCGGACCGAGCGGCAGGAGCAGCGCGGCACCGGTGTTGTTGAGGTCGGCGGGGACGACGAGCGGGGACTTGCCGTTCCAGCGCTCGACGATTTGCAGGCGCAGGAAGGCGGGGTTCAGCTTCAGTGCCTCGCCGCGCACGGTGATGGCCTTGGCCTCGCCGCTGGCGCGGATGATGGCGGTCTCGGCCTCGGTCTGGGTTTGCACCTGCGTGAAGCGCGCCTGCGCGGCCTGCTGCTCGGCCACCATCTTCGCCTCGATGGCGCGTTCCAGCTCGGGCGAGAGGTCAATATTGCGGATGACGACATCCACCAGAGTGAGCAGCGTGCCGATCTTGAGCTTCGCGGCGGCGATGGCCTTCTGCTTGATCTCCTCGCGGTTCTTCACGATCTGCTCGGCGGTCTGCGAGGCGGTCACTTCCTTGAGCGCCTCCTGCACGCGCGGGGCGATGAGGCTGTCGAAGGGGTCGCCGGCGAACTCCTTGTAGATCTGCACGACGGATTGCTCCGGCACGCGGTAGAGCACGCGCACTTCCAGGCTGACCTGCTGCAAGTCCGAGGAGAAACAGTCGGCCTTCACCGGCATGGTCTTCTGTCGGATGTTCACCGGCACGATGGTGGTGATGAACGGGGCCTTGAAGCCGAAGCCCTCCGGCAGGAACTGGTCGGCCGTCTTGCCGAGCGTGACCTTGATGCCGCGCGTGCCCGGGTCAACCATGTAGCTGGAGGAAGAGCCGAGAATGACGAGAACAAACACCAGCGCGCCGGTGCCGATGAGCCTGGGCAGAAAGGTCGGGCTCATTGCGTTACTTGGTGGGGCGGCGAACGGCGGGCGATTGAAGGTTGGTCGGGGCATTGGGTCGGGTTTGGCGGAGGCGTTCGGCGTCTTGGAGCGAGAGCAGGATATTATCCCCGCCGCCGATAATCAGCGGCGTGTAGCCATCCCACTTGTCCACGATCTTCAAGTCCACAAACGCCGGGTTGTCCTTGAGCGCCTCGCCGCGGATGCGGATGGACTCGGCCTCACCCTTGGCCTGGATGACGGCGGTGTCCGCCTCGATCTGCGCGCGCTGTTGGAGGAACTTGGACTTCGAGGCCTCCTGCTCCTGCACCATCTTGGCCTCAATGGCGTGGCCCAGCTCCTTCGAGAGCGCGATGTCCTGGATGACGATGTCCTCGATGACCAGCAGCGTGCCGACCTTCTTCCGGGCGATCTCGAGGGCGTCGGTCTTGATCTTCTCGCGGTTCTTCACGATCTGTTCCGCACTCTGGAGGGCCGTCACTTCCTTGAGCGCCTCGTGGACGCGCGGGGCGATGAGGCTGTCAAATACCTGGCCGTGATATTCTTGGAAGAGCTTCACGACGGACGCCTCGGGAATGCGGAAGAGCACGCGCAGCTCCACGTGGATTTGCTGCAAGTCCGACGAGTAGCAATCCGCCTTGTCCTCCGCCGTCTGCTGCCGGATGGAGACGGGATGAATGAGCGTGATGACCGGGGCCTTCATGCCGAAGCCCTCCGGTTTGAAGGCCGGCGAGACCTTGCCCATCGTCACCTCCACGCCGCGATAACCGGGCTGCACCACATACGTGCCCGACGACGCCATGATGACGGCGCAAAAAATCAGGAGGGCGATGCCGACCGTCCGCGCGATGTTCTGAGGTGTCATGCTGGCAATTTCCGAGGCGCAGAGTCCACGTTGTTCGGCACTGAGACAAGGCTGCATTTCTGTCGTGCCTTCGGTGCTGCGCGGTCCGTGTTCCGTGTTGCGTGGTCTGCTGCGGCGGACTGTGGAATCACGGAACACGGAACACGCAGCACGGTCTCCGATCGCTTTGAAGCTTGGAGCCGGCCCCGGGCAGCCTATTCTCCCACCGTGATTGCCACGGCAGAACAGCTCGCCAGCTTCCTCCCGCGCCTGCGGGCGGCGGAGTGGATCGCCCTGGACACGGAGGCGGACAGCTTGCACGCCTACCCGGCCAAGCTCTGCCTGCTCCAGTTCAGCATCCCCGGCGCGGATGAGCTGGTGGACCCGCTCGCCGACCTCGATCTTGCGCCGCTCTGGGAGACGCTGCGCGGGCGCGAGCTGCTCTTGCACGGCAGCGACTACGACCTGCGGCTGCTGCGCGAGCACCACAGCTTCGTGCCGCACGCCGTCTTCGACACGATGATCGCCGCGCGGCTGCTGGGCGTGATGAAGTTTGGCCTGCAAGACCTCGTGGGCCAGACGCTCGGCGTGGCCTTGGAGAAAGGCCCGCAGAAGGCCGACTGGGCACAACGCCCGCTCACCGAGCGCATGGCAGACTACGCGCGCAACGACACGCGCTTCCTGCACCCGCTGGTCAGCAAGCTGCGCGAGCAGCTCGTCGCCAGGGGCCGGCTCGCGTGGCAGGAGGAAAGCTGCGCCGCGCTCGTGGTTGAGTGTGCCGTCGTCCCGCCGCCGGACCCGGAGCGCTGGCGCATCAAGGGCGCCGCCCGGCTGACGCGCTCGGAGATGGCGGTCCTTCGCGAGCTGTGGCTCTGGCGCGAGCGCGAGGCGACGCGCGCCAACCGCCCGCCGTTCTTCATCCTGAGCCACGACGCGCTACTTGATCTCTCGATCGCCGCCGTGGACGACGCGCCGCTGGACCCGATGCTGCCGCGCCGCTTCGCCCCGCACCGCCGCGAAGGCGTGGTGCAGGCGGTGATGCGCGGCCTGGCGGTGCCACCGGACGAGTGCCCGCGTGTGCTGCGCGGCGTCTCGCATCACCCCACGGACGCGGAGCACGCGCGCTTCGACCGGTTCAAGGCGCTGCGTGACCGGCGTGCGACGGAGTTGGGCATTGACCCGACACTCATAGCGAGCAAGCAGACGCTGGAGTGGCTCTCGCGCCGGGACAGCGACCCGGCGAAGCTCCTGCTGAACTGGCAGCGCGAGCTGATGGGGCTGTGAAGCTAGATTGCGGAGCCAATCCAAGGCCGCGCCGGGCCTCTGCGTTCAATCTCAACTGCCGGATGTAGGATCGCTGGCCAGACAACCTCAGCCAAACGTCCGCTTCAAGCGCCCGCTGTGATACGCGATGCGCTGCGCTGCGCTCATCCGGTCGAAATCCGGCTTGCCGTTCGCGAGCATGGGCGAATCGGTAGAAGCGGAAGTTGGTGGCTTGGGACTCGGAGTTTCGCCTGCGCGCCCGGCCAGCGGATTGCTCCGCACCTCAACCGTCGCGCGCTGCTTCGCGCTGCCATCGTAGCTCATCGCCTGGTCGGTGAGCTTGAGATCGTCGTCGAGCGGGCGGGTTGGCTTGATGCCTTTGCTCTGGAGCACGCCGTGGTAGGCGCGCACGGCTTCCTTGGGCGAGATCTTGCCGTCCGTGATGAGCCGCAGCATTTCGATGAACGCGAGCTGGTGCTCGGCGTTGTTGATCTTGCGGCCAAAAAGCGCCACGCGCGCTCCGTATTTCTGCGCGTCGTGGATGAGCCGGAAGGCGTCGTAGGTCGTGCCCGCGCTGCCGCCGAGGATGCCGACGACGAGGTTCGGATCATATTGCGCCAGCTCCTCCATCGCCTTCGGGCCGTGATAAACAATCTTCAGAAAGACAGGCCGGCCCGACTCGGGCACGCCCGCGAGCGTCCGGAGGATGTTGTCGTTGATGAACTCGCCGAGCTTCTCCGGTGCGATGCCGGAGTCCACATTCGGGTCGAAGATTTCGAGGAAGTGCCGGAACTGCTTCCGCTCCGCCTCCTCGCGGAATTCCTTATACCAGAGCAGCGCCTCGCGGTCTTGGTCGAGGTCGTTGACGTAGGTGATCGAGTAGAGGCCGAGGTTCGCGCCGGAAAAACTGCCGCTGCCGTCGCGGTCACACTCTACCTCGCCGCACTGGATGTGGTCGATGCTCGCGCTGCGGAAGGGCTGGCTCGGCTCGCGCGTGTAGCAGCCGTGGCGCACGGCCCACACGTCAGTGGTGTCGTTCGCGCGCGCGGCGGGCGTGACGTGCGAGTTCTTGAAGAGACCCTCTTTGATGGCGAGCTGCTCATTCACGTAGGCGGACATCAGCATGATGTCCACCAAACCTTGGTGCGTAACCTCGCGGATGATGTCGAGGAACTCGGGCAGGTTGCGGTAGCCGAACTCGTCGCGGCTCCAGACCTCGGGGGAAAACTTCGCGGGTTGCGCGCCGCGCTTGGCGAGGAAGCCGCGCGGCCCCGGTGCGCGCACGCCGAACGCCATGTCTGCGTCCTTCGCGTCCGCGATGATGAACGCCCGCGAAAGGCGGTTCGCCTTGACCTCGGTCAGCTTGGCATCAAGCGACTTCATGAAGGGTTAGGCCTTCACCTTCGCCAACGTATCCTTCAGCGCACGCGCTGAGGCCTGCAAGGCCATGTGCTCTTTCGGCCACAGCTTGATTTCGACGTGCTTGAGCACGCCGCCGCGGCCCACCACGCTGGGCACGCTCAGGCAGATGTCGCGGATGTCGTAAGCGCCTTGAATCAGCGAGGAGACAGGCAGCAACGACTTCTTGTTGAGCAGCACGGCGTGAATCACGTCGCGAATCGCGATGCCCACGGCCCAGCCGGCGCCGCCTTTCTTCTTGATGACTTCCGCGCCGCTGCCCTTGGTGCGCTCGAAGACAGCATTCTGAAAACCGGGCGAGCACTCCGGCAGGCCGGCGAGCGGGAGGCCGTTCACCGTGGCGCTGGACCAAACCGGCAGCATCGAATCGCCGTGCTCGCCGAGGATGATCGCTTTGACCTGCGTGGGCGCGAGCTTGAGTTCGTCTGCGATGAACGAGCTGAAGCGCGAGGTGTCGAGCATCGTGCCGAGGCCATAGACCTGCGGCCACGGCAGGCCCAACCGCTGCACGGCGAGCTGCGTGAGGATGTCCACCGGGTTCGACACCACGAAGACCTGCGCGTCCTTGCGGAAGCCGGCGGTCTTGATGCTGTCGAGGATGCCGACGAAGAGCGCGACGTTTCGGTTGATGAGGTCGAGCCGCGACTCGTCGGGCTTGCGGCGCAGGCCGGCGGTGATGAGGAAGATGTCGCTGTCGGCAGCGCGGGCATAGTCGCCGGCGTAAATCTTCTGGTCGCCACAAAAGGCGCTGCCGTGGAGGAGATCGAGCGCCTCGCCCTCGGCCGTGTCCTTGTTGGCGTCAATGAGCTGGAGCTCCGCGACGAGACCGCCGCACTGAAGGGCAAACGCCGCGCAGGAACCCACGCGCCCGCCGCCGCCGATGATGGTGACTTTCATATTCTTAAAACCATTTCATCCGTCGCGAAATGTCTACTTCATCTGCGCCAAGATCTGATCCGTGATGGCCTGCACGGTTCGCTCCGCCTCCGCATCCAGCGTGGCGGACTCCCCTTTCGGCGGCACAGCGCAGGCGACGCCGGGACGCCACTCGGCGTTGTCGCACAGCTCGCACTCCTTCAAGCCGTGGCGGGGGTCGGGGATGCCGAGGCTCTGCTTGATCTTCAGCAAGTCCTGAAGCTGCGGCGCGGTCATGGTCTGCGCCGGCTTGCCAACCTGCGCTGTGACGAGAATCGTCCGGCAGTAAGCCTCGAGGATTTCCATCTTGAAGTAGGCGTCCTCGACGTTGTTGTGGCTCCAGCTCACGACACCGTGGTTCGCCATGAGGATGGTGTTGTGCTTGTCCACGAGGTCGGCGACGAGCTTGCCCATCTCCGGCGTGCCGGGCGTGCGATACGGCGCGACCGCCACGGACGCGAAGACTTCATACTCGGGGATCATGCACGTCGGCGGCACGAGGCCAGCGACTGCGAAGCCGGTGCTGTAAGGCGGATGACAATGGCAGGTCGCGACGGCCTTGGGCTGGCGCTTCATGATCTCCAAGTGCATGAGAATCTCGCTCGTGCGGCGCTTCACGCCGGCGAGCTGGTTGCCCTCGAAGTCCACGAGGCACATGTCCTCGGGCTTCATGAAGCCCTTGCTGACCAGCGTGGGCGTGCAAATCGCGATGTCCTCGCCGACCTTGATGGCGATGTTGCCACCGTTGCCGTCCACGTAGGCGCGGCCCCACAGGCGGCGACCGATGTCGCAGAGCTGCTCCTTGAGCGCGTGCGCTGCGGGCGAATTGAAATAGGCTTCGAGTTCGGCCTTCGATGACTTCGAGGTGAGCGGCTTAGTCGGCGAAGTGGTGGTGCCAGAAACCGCCGAGGCGGCCCGGCGCTGCGCATTGGCGTAATCGCGCAGTGTGTCGCGCGCGGAGGGCGTGAGGACGGCGTCCTTCGCGGCGGCGTTGGGATCGCCACCCTTGGAGATGATGGCTTCGAGGTCTTTTGCAGTGAGAACGTTGCTCATGGGTTAAAACGGGTTGTAAAAAATATCGTCCACCAGCGCTGCGTTGATCGCGTCGATGGGCGGAGGAACTTCAAAAGGCTGCGCGGCCTCGCGACCCTCGACGTAGCCGATGGTCTGGCCCACGCCGCCGCCGAGGCTGTCGTAAACGACGAGGCTCGGATCTTTGCTCACGCCCGCGAGCGCCTCGGTGCCGTGCTGGAAATGCTCGCGCGTGAACGGCGAGACGATGAGCCAGCGCGCCCCGATGAGTTCAGGCACGGACTTGCCCAAGGTGACGCGGCCGATGACGGAGCCGAGTTTCACACCGGCACCCCCGGCTCGATCTCGTCCACGATTCCGGTGATCAGCCAGCGGACAGGACTCTTCTCACTGCCGACCAATCTGCGCGCCGCCGCGCCATCGGAGGAGATCACCACGCGCTGGTGCATGCCGGCACCGTGCGGGTCAATCGCCACCTGCGGCGCGCCTTCCGGGTCGCCCGCGTTGTTGATCGGCTGGCAGATGACGAGCCGCCAGCCGTCGAAGCTCGGGTGCTTCCGGGTGGCGACCACATTGCCTTCGACGCGCGCGAGCAGCATGGCTCAGTAAATCTTCAGATTATCCACCATCACGCACCGCCGCACGCGCGTGAACGTGCGCGGGTTGCTAACGCCTTCGCCGGTCGGCGTGGCGATGCTGAAGCTCAGATAGCCTTCGCCGCCGAGGCCGAGACCCGCCATGCACGGGCCGTTCTTGATGAACAGCGTCGTGTCGAGCGCGCGGCCCATCTCAGTGAGCGCTTCGAGGTCGTGCGAGTGAATGATGCTCGTGTGCTTGTAGCCGTGCTCGGCTTCGAGCGAGCGCTTTACGCCCTCCGCGAGGTTCTTCACGCGGGTGATGGGCACGAAGGGCATCATCTGCTCCTCGAGCACGAACGGGTGATCTGCGCCGGTCTCAGCGAAGAGCAGCTGCGTGCCGCTCGGGATGTTGATGCCCGCTGCCTTGGCGAGCACGATGGGATCCTTGCCGATGAAATCCTTGTTCACGCTGGCGTGACCGCAACCGCCGCCCTGGCCGGGCGTGATGGTGAACGCGGCCTTGGTCAGCGCGTCGAGCTGGGCATTGGTGAGTTTCACCGCACCGTTCTGCTCCATCTGCCCCATCAGCTTGTCCGCGATGCTTTCCAGCGCGAAGACTTCCTTCTCGCTGATGCAGAGCAGGTTGTTGTCGTAGCTCGCCCCTTGGATGATCGCCTTCGCCGCGCGCTTCATGCAGGCGGTGTCATCGACGTAGACGGGCGGATTGCCGGGGCCGGCGCAGATGGCGCGCTTGCCGGTCTGCATCGCGGCCTTCACAACACCGGGGCCGCCGGTGACGAGCAGGATGCGGACGGCCTCGTGCTTGCACATCGCGGCGAAGCTTTCCATCGAGGGCTTCTCGATAATGGTCGCGATGTTCTCAATGCCGGTCTCGCGAAAGATCGCCTCGTTGTAGGCGCGCACCGCGACCGCGGCGCACTTGGCGGCGCTCGGATGCGGGTTGAACACAACGGCATTTCCCGCCGCGCAGATGTTCACGATGTTGCCGCTCAGCGTCGGAATGGAATGGGTGCTCGGCGTGACTGCGCCCACGACGCCGAAGGGCGTGTATTCCTCGAGCGTGATGCCGTGATCGCCGCTGCGGGCGTCGGGCCTGAGCCACTCGACTCCGGGGACGAGCTTTATGATCTTGAGCTTCTCGATCTTGTGGTCGAGGCGGCCGATCTTCGTCTCTTCCAACTCGATCTTACCCCAGACTTCCGCGTTTGCCTCGGCCATCGCCTTGACGATCTCGACGATCTTCACGCGCGCAGCGACGCCAGCCTTCTGCAATTGGAGGAAGGACTCCTGCGCGGCGCCGCAGGCCTCGCCAGCGTCGCTGAAGACGCCGAACTTCCCGCGCAGCGCTGGGCCACCGGCAGCGGATTTTCCGCCGCAGCCACAGTCAGCTTTCGCCGCCGGGGCGGGCGCGGATCTGGCGGCAGCGGGTGCGCCACCAAGCCGGGCCAGCACGTCGGCCACCACGTCGCGGATCAAAGTTTCGTTCACGGCACTCATACAATTTCAGAACCCACAGTTGACCGATGGGCGGCGGCACGCCGGGTCTTGCCCGCGCTAGGTCTTCGCGTTGTAAATCTGTTTCCCGAGCACATCCACCACATCCACGATGCCGATGACGACGGCGTCCACGGGGGCTTCGCGCAGTCCGCCGGCGAGGCGTGCGCTGCTGCCCTGGCAGAAGAGCACCAGCTCGCCGATGCCCGCACCGAGCGTGTCCACGGCGACGATCGTGTTCTGGCCGGGGCGGAATTGAGTGGGATCCTTCGCGTCCACGAGTTGGGGACGCAGCAGGAGCAACTTGCGGCCGTTCATGTTGGCGTCCTTCTTGGTGGAGACGACCGAGCCTTCAACGCGTGCCAGAAACATAAAGCGTTCAGTGTTCAGTGTTCAGTGTTCAGTAATCAGTGAGAGCAGTCGCGCGATGCGACTGAGCACTGATCACTGGCTCACTGATTACTTCTTCTTCGGCAGCACGGTCTCGACGTCGTTGTGCGGACGCGCGATGACGTGGACGCTGACGACTTCGCCCTTGATGGCCTTGACGGCCTGCGCGCCGGCGTCGGTGGCGGCCTTCACGGCGGCGACATCGCCAACGATGACGGCGGTGACGAGGGCGTTGCCGACCTGGATCATCGGGCCGGCCAGCTCGACGTTCGCGGCCTTGAGCATCGCGTCGGTTGCTTCAACGAGCGCGACGAGGCCGCGCGTTTCAATCATGCCAATTGCTTGTTGTGCCATAGTGTTTCTTTGGGTTGATGGTGGAGAGGGAAGAACAGTAGTCAGTTATCAGTAATCAGTTGTTGCTGTGTTCGAGGAGGCGCTTGGTTTCGCGGGCGACGACAAGCTCCTCGTTCGTTGGGATGACGAGGACTTTCACGCGTGAACTGTCGGCGCTGATGATGCCCTCGGTGGCGTGGAGCGAGGCGTTTTTCGCGGGGTCGAGGACAATGCCGACCCGGTCGAGGTTCGCGCAGATGGCCGCGCGGAGTTCGGCGCGGTTCTCGCCGATGCCGGCAGTGAAGACGAGTGCGTCGGCCCCGTTGAGTTGGAGGAAGTAGCCGCCAATCCACCGGCGCGCCTCGCTGACGAAGACGTCGAGGGCGAGCCTTGCCTTCGCATCGCCTTTCGCGGCGGCTTCCTGAACGTCGCGAATGTCGTTTGAGACGCCGCTGAGGCCTTTGAGGCCGCCTTCTTTGGTGAGCTGGCGCTGGGCTTCTTCGATGGTGATGCCGAGCATCTTCACCGCATAGGGAAGCGCCTCAGCGTCGAGGTCGCCGACCCGGTTGTTGTGCGGGAGGCCGGACTGCGGGCTCATGCCCAGGCTGTTGCCGATGGCGACGCCGTTCAAGGTTCCGGTGATGCTCGAACTGCCGCCGAGATGGCAGGAGATGACGCGCAGGGGAGCGCCAGTTGCGGGGGACTTGCCGCCGTCCACGTAGAGATTCTGAGCGCGGCGAGCGATGTCGTCACGGCCCAGCAATGCCGCGCTGCGCTCGGCGATGAACTTGTGGCTCGCGCCATGGAAGCCCCAGCGGCGCACGCCGATCTCGTGCCACGCGGCAGGCACGGCGTAGCGCATCATCGCCTCGGGCGCGAACTGATAGAACGCCGTTTCGAAGAGCGCTACCAGCGGCACGCCGGGGACGCGTTTCGCGAAGAGGCGGATTCCGGCGATGTAGGGCGGGTTGTGCGCGGGCGCGAGGCCGTTGTAAGCTTCCATCGCGCCGAGGACGCGCTCATCAAGCCGCACGCAGCCGGTGACATCCTTGGCGATGACGGTCTTGAAGCCGACGGCGGCGAGTTCGCTCTCGCTGGCGATGGCACCTGATTCCTTGAGCTGCGCGAGACAATCCTCAATCGCCTTGGGGTAATCGGTCACGCGCTCGAAGCCGCCCTTGTGGAGTAGCCGCTCGGCGCTGTTCGCAAAGTCGAACAGCCGCCACTTGAGCGAGGTCGAGCCAAGGTTGGCGACGAGGATCTTCATTAACGCGGATGGCAGAATGCGGAACGCGGAGTCAATCTCAGGGCGCGAAATGGTTTCGCGTTCCGAGTTCCACGCTCCCCGTTCATTGGAGCCACTTGCCGAGGACCGCGAGTCCGTCGTGCGGGCGGGGGATGACCTGGACGCTGACGACGGAGCCGACCTGCGCGGCGGCGGCGGCACCGGCGTCAGTGGCGGCCTTCACGCTGGCGACGTCGCCACGGAAAAACGCGGTCACGTAGCCGGAACCGATCTTGTCCCAGCCGGTGAAGGTGACATTCGCCGCCTTGAGGGCGGCGTCGGTCGCTTCGAACAGCGCGCAGAGACCCTTGCATTCAATCATTCCAATCGCTTGTTGAGCCATAGTGGTGGTGAGTAGTTGAGAGTTCTTAGTTGAGAGGGTTACTTCTTCACGGCAGCGGCGGGATCCCCGAGGAAACCCTTCACGAGGTCGTCGTGCGGGCGGGCGAGAACGTGGGCGGCCACGAGTTCGCCGATCTTGGCGGCCGCCTTCGAGCCGGCGTCCACGGCGGCTTTGACGCTGGCGACATCGCCCCGGCAAATCACCGTGATGAGACCGCCGCCGATCGGGATGGTCTTGGAGATGGTGACGTTGGCGGCCTTGGCCATGGCGTCGGTTGCCTCGACGTTTCCGGTGTAGCCCTTGGTTTCGATCATGCCGATTGCTTCGCTCATAGTATTGGTTCCTGTCGTTTGATGTTTCGGTTCAAAGTCACTTGATCAGCTCGCACGTGGTATCGGCCTGGAGGTTGCAGGCGTTACCCTCGTCGGTGTCGATGTGGACCTCCAGCTTGAAGCTCGGGTCCACGCGGACGAGCATTTGATTGAGGACCAAGCTGCAGTCGCCCCCGATGCGAAGTTTCATCATGTCGCCGGCTTTCACGCCGTAGAAATCCGCGTCCGCAGGGGTCATGTGGACGTGGCGCCTCGCGCGGATGATGCCCTGCGGCAGCTCGAAGAAGCCCGCCGGCCCCATGAGCATCCCGCCGAGCGTGTCCTTGATGTCGCCGGAGCTGCGGAGCGGCAGGTCGAACCCGAGCGCGATGCCATCGGTGTATGCCAGCTCGACTTGGTTCAAGTTCCGGCAAGGGCCGAGAATTCGGAGGTTCGAGATGATCCGGCTGCGCGGGCCGACGAGCGTGACAGCCTCCTTCGCGGCGAACTGGCCGTCCATGTAGAGCCACTTGTGAACCTGGAGCTTGTGCCCCTTGCCGAAAAGCGCCTCAACGGCGTCCTCCGTGAGGTGGCAGTGGCGGGCGCTGACATTCACTACGAGCGGGTTCGGAGCGCTCGCGGTCCGGGGAAGCGGCTTGCCCAAGCGGGCGTAAACAGATTGCCGAACCATGTGCTCGATGACAGCGCGGTGCGGGAGCGATTGAACGGTCGCAGACATTTCTGTGCGTATTTGTGACAGGTAATGAATCTTTGTCAAACATATTCTTGCAAATTCTTCCAGACTCTTCCACGCTGCTGAAAGAATGCAATTGGAAGAGCGCCAAAAACGAATCGAAGAGCACCTGCTTAAGGTGGAATTCGCCTCGCTCGAAGAGCTTTCAGAGCTGGTGGATGCCTCGGTTTCCACGGTCAGGCGGGATGTGAGCCTGATGGAGTCGCGTGGTCTCGTGTGTCGAACGCACGGAGGGGCGCGGCTGGCGAATCCCAAGTCCGACGAATACACCTTCAGCACCAGGGACACGCATCAACTGGCCCAGAAGGAGGCGATCGGACGGGCTTGCGCCAGCTTGGTTCCTGCCAACCAGACCGTGATCATTGACGCGGGGACGACTTGCTACCACGTGGCGGTGCAGTTGGAGGCGAAGTCGCCGCACATCATCACCAACTCGCTGCCAGTAGCGAACCACTTCTCCTCGTCCAGCCGCCTCGAAGTAGTGGTGAGCGGCGGAGTGATATACCCCAAGCTCGGCGTGCTGGTGGGGCCTCTCGCAGTGGAAGCCTTCACCAAACTGCGGGCCGACGTTGCAATCCTGAGCTGCGGCGGAGTCACGGAAGAGGGAGTTTCCAACTCCCACGGCCTGCTGATCGAGATTCAGCGCGCCATGATCAGCGCTGCCCGGCGCGTGATCCTGTGCGTGGACTCCTCGAAGTTCGGCCGGCAGTCCATTTCAAAGCTGTGCGAGCTGGACATGATTGACGCGGTGGTGACGGACGCCGGGGCTCCGGAGAGCTTCCTAGACCTGCTCCGCGCGCACGATGTCCACGTCACGATTGCCAACGACGAGGCGGTCGCGCCGATGCCCGCGCTCGCGACCGCACCCGTGTCGGAGCCTGAAGCACCGCAGGAGCAGTCGAGGATGGGCCGTTCTTTCGAGGACGTGCCGCTAAACGTGCTTTGATTGGCACAGGTTTGGATCGTGGATTTGAGGTGCCGCAACCTCCGCTTCGTCGCAACCCCCGCTTGACCTTTTCTTGCCGACGGGCATAGTGCGCGGCCCGGCAGATTCCCGCGCCCGGTGACCGCCCGCTTTTCCGTTGGCTTTCGCAGCGTGGGTTGGTCGCTTGCTCTACGGACACGCCGGCAACAACTTTTGATATGCAGCACATCCGCAACATCGCCATCATCGCACACGTCGATC
>SXTU01000216.1 GCA_005791875.1 Verrucomicrobiales bacterium | reverse complement strand
GACTTGCCGACGTTGGGCAGACCGACGATTCCAGCTTTGAGCATAAGAGGGCGCAGAGCGTGCGCGGGAGCAGGGGCTTTGCAAGCGCAAAGGCGGCTAGTCCACCGTGTCCATCTGCGCGCCGGGGCAGAACTCGCCGCTCATGGGCCGATTGCGGCGGCTGCCGGTGGGGCGCACGTCGTTCACCGGGTTGGGCCGCATCATGCGCTTCTGCCGCTCGCGCTCGCCCGCGCCGCGCACCACGGGAATGGGCGCCCCAGTGTTGATGTCCAGGCCGGTGACATACATCGCCGCCGAGCCGGTCATGGGCAGCGGGATGAAATCCTGCACCTGCTGGAGGTTCCACTTCTCCTTCTTCAAAAACTTTTCCACCGCGCCCATCTCCTCCTCGGTGCAGCCGGGGAAGCTCGAGATGAAATACGGCACGAGATACTGCTCCTTGCCGGCGTCCTCGCTGAGTTGAAAGAACTTCTCCATAAACGCCGGGAAGTCGCCGGCTGGCTTGCGCATCCGGCGCAGCGTGCCGGGATCCATGTGCTCGGGCGCGACCTTCATGTGGCCGCTCACGTGGTTCTGCACCAGCTCCTTGGTGTATTCGGGCGTCAGCAAGGCCACGTCCATGCGGATGCCCGACTGCACGAAGACATGCTTCACGCCGGGCTGTTGCCGCGAGCCGCGCAGGAGGTCGAGGCCGGCCTTCTCATCAATGCCGAACACCGGGCAGATGGTCGGCCAGAGGCAGCTCGGGCGATGGCACTTCTTGCATTCCTCGGCGTGGCCGTTCTTCGCGCCGTAGAGATTCGCCGTCGGCCCGCCGAGGTCGGAGATGGTCCCGCGAAACGTGTCGGACTCGGTCAGCTTGCGAATCTCCTTCATCACGGAGTCCACGCTGCGGCTGGAGAGGAACTTGCCTTGATGAAAGCCCAGCCCGCAGAACGTGCAACCGCCTGCGCAGCCACGTGAGACGATGATCGAGTCCTTGATCGTCGCGAAGCCTGGCACTGGCTTGGTGTAGCTCGGATGCGACGCGCGCTGGAACGGCAGCTCGTAAAGCGCGTCGAGGTCCGGGCCGTCCACGGGGAACTCCGGCGCTTCTTGGAACACCGCGCGATTGCCGTGCATCTGCACGAGGCGCTTGCCGCAGTGCGGCGTCTGCTGCGCCTCGACGACCTTGGTCAGGCGCATCAAGTGCGTCTTGTCCGCCTGCAACTCCTCCCACGAGGGCAGGATGATGCAGTCCGTGAAATCCGCCGCCGCCGTGGCCTTCGCCCCAAGGAAGAGCGCCGTGCCGCGAATCCCGCCGAAGTCCCGCCGGCCTGCTTGCAACCGCTTCACGATCTCACGCACCGGCACCTCGCCCATGCCATAAACAAGCACGTCGGCCTTCGCATCGGCCATGATCGAGGGCTTGAGCTTGTCCTCCCAGTAGTCGTAATGCGCCACGCGCCGCATGGACGCCTCCATGCCACCGAGCACGACTGGCACGCCGGGGAACGCGCGCCGGCTCATCTGCGTGTAAACGACCGCTGCGTGATTTGGGCGTTTGCCCGGCTCGCCGCCCGCGCTGTAAACGTCCTCTTTCCGCTTGTGCCGCGCGGCGGTGTAGTTCGACAGCATCGAGTCGAGGTTGCCCGCCGTGACGCCGACGAAGAGCCTCGGCGCGCCCATGCCGGTGATCGATTCGATCTTCGTCCAGTCCGGCTGCGCGATGATTCCCACGCGCAAGCCCTCTGCCTCCAGCACGCGCCCAATCATCGCCGCGCCGAAGGAGGGATGATCCACGTAGGCGTCGCCCGTGATGAGGAGCACGTCGAGTTCGTCCCACCCGCGCGCATCCATCTCGGCCCGCGACATGGGCAGGAAAGCGGTGGCGTTCGACGTGTGTTTCTTCAAGGCAGCGGCCATTTCAGCAGGAGAGGATGCGTGATTGCGGGTGCTTAAGCAAACGCAAGCCGGCGCTGCTGGCGTGGGGGGAGAGCTTCTCTTACGCCGGGCTTCAGGCCTTTCCGTAAAGTTTCTTCAGCGCCTGAGCGTTGTAGCTGCGGATGGTGCCGGTCGGCGACTGCACCTTGAGCGAGCCGCCCACGATCTCCACCACCACGCCCGCATAGCCGGGGATGTCCACGTGCTTGCCGTAGGCGCACTGCGGAAACTCCGCCTGACTCGCGAAGGCCCGGATCGCACGGACGGGTTGATTGAAATCCGGGTTCGTGATGTGAACCCTCGCCGGCGGCTCCGGCTCCGGCTCGTCCCGCGAAGGCCGCCGCTCGGCGGCGGGCTTGGGGCGCTCCATCGAGAGCGGCTGTGCGACCGGCTTGGTGCGGTCGGGCGGCGCGAAAAGCGTCTTGAGCCGGTAGGCATTGAACCGCTGCGAGACGCCGTCGGGCGAACGCACCTTGAGGGACTGGTTCACAATCTCCACCACCACTCCGGCGAAGCCGTGGATGCTGACGTGGGCGCCCAGCGCGCACTGTGGGAAGTCCGCGCGCTCGGTCCACTGGCCAATGGGAACGGGTGTGCCGGAGAAATCCGGTTCGGTGATCACCTTGCGTGTGGGCGCGGGCGAAGCGGCATCTGTTTCCTGCTCAGTTGTCGTGGGCGACTGCATGGGCCGGTCAGTCTCACTGGCTCCCACGCGGATTGCGAATTGTATTTTGGGGAACTTCGACAGGCCCGCGCAGCATCCCGCGCGTTGCGCTCCGCGCGGAGACCTGCAAGCCTCGCGGCACTATGTCGAGCATTGGCAAACTGATGAAGCAGGCGACACGGATGCAGCAGCAGATCGAGCGCGTGCAAAACGAAATGGCCGCCAAGACCGTCGAGGCCACCAGCGGCGGCGGCGTGGTGAAAGTCACCGCGAAGTGCGACGGCTCCCTCGCCTCGATCAAAATTGACCCAGCAGCGATGAACCCGGCCGACGCGTCGCTCCTCGAGGACATGGTGCTGGCCGCCGCGAACAACGCTCTCGCGCAGGCCAAGGAGATTTCCAACACCGAGATGGGGAAGGTGACGCAGGGCTTCAACTTGCCGGGGATGATCTGAAGCGTGCTCGGGGTTGCGTGATTCACGCTGGACGCACTCGGCAATACTCACGCAACACGCAGCACGGAACTCGTTATGCCCTCCCTCCCCGAGCCCATCATCGCCCTCACCGCCGGGCTGTCACGACTGCCCGGCATCGGGCCGCGCTCGGCCGAGCGGCTGGCGCTGCATCTCGTGCAGAGCGAGGCAGGCTCCGTGCGGACGCTCGCGGAGGCCATCCTCGCGGCCCGCGAACGCATCTCGCTGTGCCGCGTCTGCGGCGCGCTCACGGAGCGGCAGCCGTGCACGTTGTGCGATGACCCGCGCCGCGACGCCACGCTCGTCTGCGTGGTCGAGCGGCCTACGGACATCTTCAGCATCGAGAAGTCCGGCGCGTTCCACGGGCGCTTCCACGTGCTGGGCGGGAAGATTTCGCCGCTCAACGGCGTCGGGCCGGAGGACTTGCGCATCGCCGAGCTGGAAACCCGGCTTGGCTCCGAGCCGGTGAAGGAAATCATCCTCGCGCTCGGCACCGACGTGGAAGGCGACGCCACCGGGCACTACCTGGCCAAGCGCCTCGCGCCGCGTGGCGTGAAGGTGAGCCGCCTCGCGCACGGCCTGCCGGCGGGCAGCGGCTTGGAGTTCGCGGACGAGCTGACCTTGAGCCGCGCGCTGGAGGGGAGGACCAGTATTCCGTGAGCAGTGTTCAGTTTTCAGTCACGACACGCGTCCGGCTTCACCACCACTGAAGTTTGAACGCTGAACACTGATTACTTCCTGCCGCGCTTCACCGCACCAGAATGTCCGGCCGCTGCCAGACGCCGTCGTCGCCTTCCACGCTCACCATCGGCCAGTCCTGCGCGGGCGTGATGACTTGCGGGCCTTTGCTCGTGCCGAGAATTGTGTCCTCGCTCTTCGTGCCGGTGATGGAGGGATTCCAGGCGAAGGGCTGGTTTTCCAAAACCACGCCGTCCGCCGTGGGCGTGCCGAGGTAGTCGCGGCCTTGGTAGCCGCACGGGCCGCCTTGGTGATGCAGGTGCCATTCATCCGCGAACCCGACGGCGTCGTAGGCGGCGACGGCTTGGCGGAAGATGTCTTTCACCGGCGTGCCGACTTGGCTGGCGAGGTGCAACTCGGTGTCCACGGCACAGACGGCGTCGTGACGACGACGGAGTTCCTTCGAGATGGGGCCGAAGTGAACCATCCGCGTGAGCGCGACGATGAGGCCGTGCTGCCGCGCGCAGAGGATGACCTCGGCGAACTTGCGGAGCTTCTTCGTCGTGGGGCGCGGGTGGCGGTAGTTCCGGATGCGTTCGTCCGTGGCGACGAGCACGACGACGGGCGTGAGGTTGCGCTCCCAGGCGCGCTCGGAGAGGACGCCGGCGATTTGGAATTCCGACTGCCCCGGCTGGAGGCTGCGGCACGTCTCGTTCATCGCCGCTTCCGCAGCCTTGCCCAGCGCGCGGTAGCGTTTCACCTCGGCGTCGCCGAGCGAGTAGTGCAGCGGTGCGAAGAGTTCCGGCCGTGGCTGCGTGCCCCAGTCGCCGCAATCGGAGAGCGTCCGCTTGGGGTCGGCGACGGACTTCAGTGCCTTGAGCGCGCTGTCGCCGTCGTGCCACTCGCAGAGCAATGGCTTCGCGCCGAGGCCCTTCACCACCTCGTCTTGGAGACAACGCATCTCGATGCGGTTGGCGAAGAGGTAAAGGCCCTTCGCCGTGACGATGAGTTGCCCGAAGCTGAGGTTGCTGTTGAGCGGGATGTGCGCCTCGCCGCCACAGGCGAGCCAGGAGAAATTAGGTTGCAGGCCGAGCAGAGCGGCGTCGGCCTGGTGTTCGCGCAGGAGCGCACGGACCTGGGCGAGCTTGGTTTTGAGTTCGGGGGACATCAACGGTTTCGAGTTTGGAGTTTCGCGTTGGGCGGCGCGCGGCACTGGAAAGGAATTGCCACTGCTTTCCGGCTGCCGATACAGTCCGCCCATCCTACGCGCCGGCGCGCTCAACTCAACTTTTTTAGATGACCGACTGGAACTTCCAAAGCCGCGCACACGCCTGTCACGCGTGCGCCAAGCCCTTCGCCAGCCGCCAGGCCTACCACACGCTGCTGGCCTTCGAGCGGCACGAGCTGGCGCGGCAGGACGTGTGCGAGGCGTGCTGGACGGCGCAGTTCAGCGAGGGCGCGAGCGACCGCAAAGGCTTCGTCTCGCACTGGGTCGGCGAGTATCAGGCCCCGCCCGCAGCAGCCCCGGACGCGATCCAGAAGGAGACCGCCGAGACCCTGCTGCGCAAGCTGATGGAGAAGAACGACCCGCAGTATCGCGCCGCCGCCTACATCCTGGCCGTGATGCTGGAGCGAAAGAAGATTCTCAAGGTGAAGGCGCAGTTGCGCGAGAACGGCGTGCGCATCTTCGTCTACGAGCAGCCCAAGACTGGCGACGTGTTCACAATCCCAGACCCGGAGCTGCAGCTCACGCAGCTCGAGGAAGTCCAGCGGCAGGTCGCGGCGCTCATGGAAGGCAGCTTGGAAACACCCGCTGAACCCGCCGCCTACATCGCGCCGCCGGACCAGCCGCCGGTCGCGGCGCTCGCGGGCGCAACGGAGGAGCAAGGAAAATGACGGCCTGCGCTCATCAATGGCACCCTTGTCTTCGCGTCGCTGGTGCGTGGCGGGTGGCGCGGCCCTTTCATCCTTCATCCTTCATCCTTCATCCTTTCCCCAGCCCTCGTGCCTAGCCTCGACGATCTGCAGGCCCGCATCGGCCACCCGTTCCGCGACCCGGCGCTGCTGCGGCTGGCGATGACGCATCCCTCCATCTCGCACGAGCTGGGCGAGAGCCAGGATCACAACCAGCGGCTCGAGTATCTCGGCGATGCCGTGCTCCAGCTCGTGCTCTCCCGCGAGCTTTACGACCGCTACCCGCAGCACGACGAAGGGCCGCTGACTAAAATCCGCGCCCAGCTGGTCAACCAGGTTTCCCTCGCCGAGCACGGCCGGCTGCTCGGCCTGGGCGAGCACCTCATCCTGAGCCGAGGCGAGCGCCTCAACGGCGGGCGCGAGCGGCCCTCGATCATCGCTGACGCCTTCGAGTCTGTCCTTGGCGCGCTGTTCCTGGACGGCGGCTATGACGTGGCGCGCGCGTTCGTCCTGCACTGTTTCCGCGACGAGTTCACCGACGTCGAAAACGCCGCGAACGCAGACAACCCCAAGGGCGTGCTCCAGGAAATCCTCCAGGCCGCCTCCTCAGAGGCTCCGCAGTATCAGATTCTGGCCGCCACCGGCCCGGACCACGACCGCAACTTCGAAAGCGCGGTGCTTTACAAGGGCGAGGAGATCGGTCGCGGCAGTGGCAAAAGCAAGAAACTCGCCGAGGGCCAGGCCGCCGCCGCCGCGCTGGAGCGGCTCCGGGCGAAGAACTCGCCCGCGAAGTGAGGCCCAGCCGGCGGAGCGCCGGCTTCCAAAGCCGGCTTGATCCGGAACTCCGAAGACAAACGGCCAGCCACTGTAGCGCAGACTTGCAGTCTGCTGTTTCGTCGGCTTGTAGCCGGCAGCCGGGCCTGCGCTCCGGGCGGTGCGGAAAAGTGCCTGGTGTCTGCGGGTTGGAAACCCGCGAAACAGCGGGCTGCAAGCCCGCGCTACTGTCGTCCGGATGCCACGCAGCTTGGAAATTCGCGTTGAGTGGAAGGTCAGGCTGGAAGCACTGACCTACTTGGCGGGCACGGGCCAGACCCAGTCGCCCTGCTCAAAGTTGATGTTCCGGCTTTTGCTGGCCGCGGTGCCGGTCAAGGCCACGGTGCCGCCGTCGTCCTTGCCGTTCCAGCCCACGGACCAGAGGCGGAACCGCCCATCCGCCGTGCGCTCGTAGCGGAAGGGCTGGCCGCTCATCGGGTCAGGTGGCAGCGGGCCGAACTCCGGCGCGAGCGCGGCGAGCGACTCGGGATAACTCCCGCGCGCCAGCCAGTGCCGCTCCAGCGCGCAGGCGGCGATGGCGAGCTGAGTAAATACCTGCGCTCGGCTGGCTTTGGGCATGACACCGGTCAGCGCGGGCAAAAGCATGCGTGCAAGGACACGGTGCCGGAGCATGCTTCTCACACCACCCGCATCACGCTGAAAGTTGTCCTTCATGGCCCCGCTTCGTTGTTGCATCAGGGCGGCGTTGATCAACCCCGGCCCGGCAGGCAGTGCCGACGTAAGATAGTCGTCGAACATCTGGTTGTAATGGATTTGCTCTGCCCACAGCCAACCACGAGGAGGGAGTTGAGCCAGCTGCTTGCCGAATAGGGTGGTGCCGATGGAAGTTTCGCCGTCTCCAACGGTGCCAAGGGAGTCAAGCATCTCGGGCCTTCGTCGGATGAACTCTATTGCGCGGTTGCCGAAGGCTTGCTCGCCCGTCATCGCGTGCCGCAGCTCGGCGGCGAAATTGCGCTTCGCCAGCTCCGTCTGCCAGTGGGCCAATTGCGCGACCGTCCAGCGGTGGTCGGCCAGTCCTTCCCACACAGTGCGGAGCGCGACGGTGTGTATAGCGAGCCGCACCAGATGCGAGATGAGCACAGGTTCGTCCTTCAGAGCGTCGCTAAGGCGAAACACCAGATTTGCGTCAGCAAAGGCTGCGTCGGCTCGCCCAGCACGGATTTCCGCCACCGCACGCAGCCGGACTGCCATAGAGGCGACTTTGAGGCATGACAAATGGGTCAGCAAAGTCGAGACGCCGTCCTCAGTCATACCGAGTGCGGTTGAAATCCAGTAGAACGCGGCCCGGATGCTGGTGGATGCCTTCCCCCTCACCCCAGCCCTCTCCCTCCTGGAGAGGGAGCCAGTCATTCAGTCTCGAAGCAACAACGCCGGGCGGGTTGAAGCTG
>SXTU01000215.1 GCA_005791875.1 Verrucomicrobiales bacterium | reverse complement strand
TCTCGCACTACAAGCACACGCCTGACTACGGCTTCGACCACTTCTCCGACGACGGCTTCCACCAGCATCAGAGCATCACCAACGCCATCGCGTGGCTGAAGGCCCGCCCGCGCACCGGCGCAAGGCCGCTCTGCCTCTTCGTCGGCAGCAACTGGCCGCATGTCCCGTGGCCGGAGGAAACCTCCGCCTACGACCCGGCAAAACTCCCGCTCCCCGCCGGCACCATCGACACCCCCGCGACACGCGAGTGGCGCGCCCGTTACGCCGCCGCCGTCACGCGAGCCGACACCGACCTCGGCCTTGTGATGGCCGCAGCGCGCGAGTTTTTGCCAAGAGAGACGATCACGCTCCTCACGTCCGACCACGGCGCGCAGTGGCCTTTTGGCAAATGGAACCTCTATGAATCCGGCGTCGCCGTGCCGCTCATCGTCGCGTGGCCCGGCGTGGTGAGACCCGGCACCCGCACCGCCGCGATGGTGCAATGGGTGGACTTTCTGCCCACGCTCCTCGAAGCCGCCGGCGGCCAAGCCCCCGCAGACATTGACGGTCGCTCCTTCCTGCCCGTGCTGCGCGGGCAGGCCACCCGGCACCGCGACCGCATCTTCACCACGCACGCGAACGACAACCGCTTCAACGTCTATCCCGCGCGCGCCGTCCGGAACGACCGCTGGAAATACATCCGCAACCTCCACCCCGAGTTCGCCTTCACCACGCACATTGACCTCGTCGCCGGTCGCCTCGGCCAGCGCGCCTTCTTCTCCACGTGGGAAACCGCCGCGCTAACCAACGCGTCCGCCGCCGCCATCCTCCACCGCTACCACGCCCGCCCCGCCGAGGAACTCTACGACCTCGCCACCGACCCCGCCGAGCAGCGCAACCTCGCCGCCGACCCGCAGCACGCCGCGAAGCTCGCCGCCTTGCGCGCCGACCTCGACGCTTGGATGAAGTCGCAGGGCGACACGCAAAAAGTCTTCACCGAGCCGCGCCTGTTGAGCGACCCGGCCAGCCACGGTCCGAAGGCCGAGATCCGCGACCAGCAGAAACAAGCCCACAAGAAGAAGTCAGACAAATGAACTACCCCGCCAAACTCTTTGCGCTCCTCTGCGGTCTCTGCGTCTTTGCGTTGAGTTCCCTCGCCGCGCCCAAGCCCAACGTCCTCCTCATCTGCGTGGACGACCTCAAGCCCATCCTCGGCTGCTACGGCGACAAGCTCGTCAAGTCGCCGAACATTGACCGTCTCGCCGCGCGCTCAGTGCAGTTTGACCGCGCGTTTTGCAACCAAGCCGTCTGCTCGCCCTCGCGCAACTCCCTGCTCACCGGCCTGCGTCCGCAGACGCTCGGCATCTACGACCTCGGCACGAACTTCCGCCGCGCCCGGCCCGACGCCGTCACGCTGCCGCAGCTCTTTAAGCAGCACGGCTGGCGCACCGAAGGCATGGGGAAAATCTTCCACGTCGGCCACGGCAACACCAACGACCCCGCGTCGTGGAGCACGCCGTATTGGACTGCGAACGTCGTCGCCTACGCGCTGCCCGCGAGCAAGGCCAAGTCCGGCCTCACGCGCGAGGAGGCGCTCTTCTCGAACAAGTCCGCCAAGGACTTGCCGCGCGGGGCCGCCTACGAATCCGCCGACGTGCCGGACAACACCTACCCCGACGGCGCGCTGGCGGACCACGCCATTGAGCGCCTCCGCGCCGCGAAGGAAAAGCCCGCCGAGCCGTTCTTCCTCGCCGTCGGTTTCGTGAAGCCGCACCTGCCCTTCGTCGCGCCCAAGAAGTATTGGGACCTCTACGACCGCGCGAGTTTCAAGCTCGCCGAAGTCCGCGCCGCGCCCGAGGGCGCGCCGAGCTACGCGCCGCAGTCCGGCGGCGAGCTGCGCCAATACAGCGGCATCCCCGAGAGCGGCCCCATCCCCGACGACCTTCAGCGCACGCTCCTCCACGGCTACCACGCCGCCGTGAGTTACATGGACGCCCAGCTCGGTCGCGTGCTCGCCGAGTTGGACAAGCTCGGGCTCGCGCAGAACACCATCGTCGTCCTCTGGGGCGACCACGGCTGGCACCTCGGCGACCACGGTATTTGGTGCAAGCACACGAACTACGAGCAAGCCGCGCGCATCCCCTTGCTCGTCGCCGGTCCCGGCGTGATGGCCGGCGCAAAGACCGGCTCGCTCGTCGAGACCGTGGACATTTACCCGACGCTCGCCGAACTTGCCGGCCTTCCCGCGCCCGCCGGCCTTGACGGCCGCAGCTTCGCCGCCACTCTGCGCCATCCCGTCGCGCTGACGAAGGACCACACCATCCACGTCTATCCGCGCAATGCGCCGGGCAAAGGCCAGGTGATAGGCCGCGCCATCCGCACAGAGCGCTATCGGCTCGTCGAGTGGAAGAAGATTGGCGCGCCCGCCAGCGAGGCCGACTTGGAACTTTACGACTACGAAGCCGACCCGCTTGAGCGCAAGAACCTCGCCGCCACGCAGCCCGAAATCGTCGCCAAACTCCAGGCGATGCTCGCCCGCCATCCCGAGGCCAAGCCGCAACTCAGCGCGCGTAGTGGGGACACTCCTGTCCCCAACCAGCCCGGGAAGAAAGCTGCCAAACAAGACCGCAACGCCGCGTTCGACACCCGCGACGAGAACAAGGACGGCAAACTCTCCCGCGAAGAATTCCTCGCCAACCAACCCGACGCCGACAAAGCCCCCGCCCGCTTCACCCAGTTTGATGCGGACAAAGACGGCTTCCTCAGCCGCGAGGAGTTCGTGACCTCGGGCGGAAAAGACAAGTAACCAGCGCATCGTGTCCGGGCGTCTTCGATGGAAGGCCGCGAACCATTTATGAAACGAATCCTCCCCCTGCTTGCACTTCACCTCTGCCTCGGCGCCCTGGCATCCGGCGCACAAACGACCCCGCGCCCGAACATCGTGCTCGTCATGGCTGACGACCAGGGCTGGGGCGACACCGGCTACAATGGCCATCCCGAGCTGAAAACGCCCCACCTCGACGCGATGGCCACTGCCGGGCTGCGGCTGAACCGCTTCTACACCGCGCACTTCAATTGCTCGCCCACGCGCGCCAGCGTGATGACCGGACGGCATCCGCACCGCATGGGCACGTTCAGCCCCGGCTCGCCCATCCGCGCGCAGGAGCTGACCGTGGCGAAGGTGCTGCAAGGCGCGGGCTACGCGACCGGCCATTTCGGCAAGTGGCATCTCAACGGCAAGAACGGCGACCGCGACACGAAGACTTCGCCGGGCCGCGCCATCCTCGCGAACGACCCGCTTTCGCCCGGCAAGCTGGGCTTCGACGAATGGGTTTCCGCCGACAACTTCTTTGACCTCGACCCGGTCCTCGGTCGCAACGGCGTGGCGGAGAAATTTCGCGGTGACGGCTCCGACATCGCCATGGACGAGGCGCTGAAGTTCATCCGCAAACAGGCGGGCGCGGGCAAGCCCTTCTTCACCGTGGTGTGGTTCGGCAATCCGCACGTGCCGCATGAGCCGCTGCCAGCGGACAAGGCCGCCTACGCCGCGTTGCCGGAGAAGGACCAAAACTACTACGGCGAAATCACGGGCGTGGACCGCAACGTCGGCAAGCTGCGCGCGGCCTTGCGCGAGCTGAAGGTCGCGGAGCACACGGTGGTTTGGTATTGCAGCGACAACGGCGGCGCGGCCGGGCCGAAGTCCACCGGCAATTTGCGCGGCTCCAAGGGCACGCTCTGGGACGGCGGCCTGCGCGTGCCCGGCCTCATCGAGTGGCCCGCGCGCATCCCGAAGCCCTTCGCCAGCGACGTTCCGTGCTCGACGTTGGACATTTACCCGACGGTGCTCGCGGCCACCGGCGTGGGCGCAGCGAAGCAAATCCAGCCGCTGGACGGCGTCAATCTGTTGCCGCTGTTCGACCAGCAGATGGCAGCGCGCGGCAAAGCCATTCCCTTCGTCGCCCAAATCAACCGGCCCGGTGCCCACGCCGCGCTGCTCGACTGGCCTTACAAGCTGCACACGGATGCCAGCGGCGCGCGCGGCAAGAAGGGCGCGGTCGCCGGCGAGGTTGCGCCTGCCATGCTGTTCGATGTGTCGAAGGACCCGAAGGAGACGACGAACCTCGCGGCCCAGCAGCCCGAGCGGGTCGCGAAGATGACGGCCGAACTCGTCGCGTGGAAATCGTCCGTCGAGAGAAGTCTCGCAGGTGCAGACTACGCCAAGGCTCCAGCCAAGTAGCTCGGTGGATCCTCGAACCATGAACCGCCGCCGATTCGTTACGAAAGGTGCCGCCATGGCCGCGCTGCCCGCCGCCGTCGCCGCCGCGCCGCGGCCCGCGCTGACGGGGTTGATTGATTGCCAGAGCCATTTGTTTTCACCGGAGCTTCTCGCGCTGATGGAGAAGCGCACGGCTGACCCGGTGGTTTACACGCGTGAAGGCACGCGCTACCTGCGCATGGGCGACTGGCTGCGCAAGGTGCCGCCCCTCTACCTTGACGTGCCGGCCAAGCTCGCCACGATGGACGCTGCCGGCATCGCGATGACCGCCCTGAGCATCAACGACCCCGGCCCCGAATGGTTTGGGGCGGACGGCCCGGCGGTCGCGCGCGTGGCGAACGATTTCGTGGCGGGCCTGGTGCGGAAGCATCCGACGCGCTTCTTCGGCCTGTGTGTGCTGCCGTGGCAGGACGTGGGCGCGTCGCTGGTGGAGCTGGACCGTTGCGCGAAGCAGCTCGGCATGCGTGGCCTGCTGCTCTACACAAATCTCGCCGGCCGTTTCCCGGACGAGCCGGAGTTTCGACCCGTGCTGGCACGCTGCGCGGAGCTGGGCCTGCCCGTGTTGCTGCACCCGGCCAAGCCCATCACCACGGAGTTCGTGAAGGGCTACGAGATGACCAGCTCGCTCGGCAATATGTTCGACAACACCATCGCGCTCACGCGGCTCATCATGTCGGGCGTGCTCGACGAGTTGCCGAAGCTGAAGCTCGTCTGCCCGCATCTTGGCGGCACGCTGCCCTACATCATTGGTCGGCTCGACCATCAAGTCGCCGTGCTGAAGCGCGGCCCGAAAAACCTCACGCGCCTGCCCAGCGAGTATCTCAAGTCCGTCTGGCTGGACATCGTGTCGCCCCTGCCGCAGGCGATGAAGTTCGCCGTCGAGTTCATGGGTGCGGAGCGGCTGCTCTTCGCCAGCGACCATCCGTGGGTGGAGCCCAAGGCCATCCTCGACGCATTCCAAACTCTCGACCTCACGCCAGCCCAGCAGCGGCTCATCGGCTCGGACAACGCGCGCATGCTGTTCCGCCTTGCCTGAGCCTCCGTTCGCTTTCCATCCGACCATGAAACAACTCGCGTGCCTCCTCGCATGCCTCGGTTTGCTCGCGCTTCCGCTCCCGGCCGCGCCCGCCAGGCCGAACGTCCTCTTCATCCTCGTGGACGACTTCGGCTGGGGCGACCTCAGCGCGAACGGCGACGCAGGCGTGCCCACGCCGCGCATGGACCAGCTCGCGCGCGATGGCACGCGCTTCACGCAGTTTTATGCCGCGTCGCCGATTTGCTCGCCGTCGCGGTGCGGGCTGCTCACGGGGCAATTCCCCGCGCGCTGGCGCATTACGAGCTTTCTCCAGAGCCGCGCGGGCAACGCCGAGTGCGGGCAGGCGGACTTCCTCGACCCGCAAGCTCCATCCTTCGTGCGCGCGTTCAAGCAGGCGGGCTACGCCACCGCGCACATTGGCAAGTGGCACCTCGGCGGCGGGCGCGATGTGACGGACGCGCCGAAGTTCGCGGCTTACGGCTACGATGTCGGGCTGGGCACATACGAGAGTCCCGAACCCGCCGCACCGCTCGGTCTCAAGACCATGCCGTGGACGACCAACCGCGAGCCGCAGCAGGTCGCGCGGCATGACCGCACGCGCTGGATGGTGGACGAGACGCTGGCCTTCGCGAAGAAGAGCGGCGCGCTGCCGTGGCTGGTGAATCTCTGGCTCGATGACGTTCACACGCCGTATCGCCCGCAGGAGGGGAAGGACGGCCGCGAGCTCGTCGCCAAGTATCGCGATGTGCTGATGGAGACGGACCGGCAAGTGGGCCGCTTGCTTGATGGCTTGCGCGAACTCGGCGCGGAGAAGAACACGCTCGTCGTCCTCGCCGGCGACAACGGCCCCGAGCCGTCGCTCAACCGCACGCGCGCCGGCGGATTGCGCGGCATGAAGTGGAGCCTCTACGAAGGCGGCATCCGAACGCCGCTGGTCGTGCGCTGGCCCGGCGTCATCGCCGCCGGCAAGGTGAACGACACGAGTGTCGTGAGCGCCGTGGATTTCTTCCCGACGCTCTGCGCGCTCGCGAATGTCCCGCCACCTACTGGAGTGAAATTCGACGGTGAAGATTTGTCCGGCGTGTTCAAGGGCGGCGCGCAGCCGCGCACGCAGCCGCTCTTCTGGGAATACGGTCGCAAGCCCGCGCCCACCGGCGACGCGAAGGCCAAGGGCATCCGCGCCTTCCCGTATCCGAGCGAACCGGACTCGAAGTCGCCGAACGTCGCCGTGCGCGAGGGCGATTGGAAACTGCTCGTGAACGCCGACGGCACCGGCGTAGAACTCTACAATCTCGCCACCGACCCGAAAGAAGCGAAGAACAACGCCGAGTCTGAGGCCGCGACTGCCTCGCGGTTGAAAGCCGCAGCGCTGGCGTGGCGGAAATCTCTCCCATGAAAACCAACCTCTCCCTCTTTGCGCTGCTTTGCGCTCTTTGCGGCCAACTCATCGCCGCGCCCGCCAAGCCCAACATCATCTTCATCCTCAGCGACGATCTCGCGCAGGGCGACCTCGGCTGCTACGGGCAGAAGCTCATCCAAACGCCACACCTCGACCGCATGGCGCGCGAGGGCACGCTTTACACGCAGGGGTATTGCGGCACGAGCGTCTGCGCGCCGAGCCGCACCTCGCTGATCACCGGCTTGCACATGGGCCACTCGCCCATCCGTGCGAACCGCGAGATTCAGCCCGAAGGCCAGAAGCCCTTGCCCGCCGGCACGGTCACGGTGGCGCAGATTCTCAAGTCTGCCGGCTACGCGACCGCGTGCATCGGCAAGTGGGGCATGGGGATGTTCGACACCACGGGCAGCCCGTTGAAGAACGGCTTCGACCACTTCTTCGGCTACAACTGCCAGCGCCACGCGCACAGCTACTTTCCCACGTATCTCTACAACGACGACCAGCGCATCGAGCTGCCGGGCAACGACGGCAAAGGCGTTGGCAAGACTTACGCGCAGAACCTCATCGCCGACGAGACGCTCAAGTTTGTCCGCGCGAACAAGGAGCGGCCGTTCTTCCTCTACTACTCCATCACGCTCCCGCACGGGCGGCACGAGATCGACGACTTCGGCATCTATAAGGACAAGCCGTGGACGCAGCAGCAGAAGGCCTACGCCGCACAGGTCACGCGTCTCGACTCCGACGTGGGCCGCCTGATCGCGCTGTTGAAGGAACTCGGCCTCGACGAGAAGACGCTCGTGATGACGGCGGGCGACAATGGCTCGTCCTTCGATCCGCAGTCGGAGCTCGGGAAGCTCTTCGAGCAGGCGAGCAACGGACTGCGCGGCTTCAAGCGCGGCCTCTACGAAGGCGCGCTGCGACAGGCGGCCATCGCCCGCTGGCCCGGCACCGTTCCCGCCGGACGCGTGAGCCACGAGCCGTGGGCCTTCTGGGATTTTCTCCCGACTACTGCCGAGCTGGCCGGAGCGAAGCTGCCCGCTGGCTTCAAGCCCGACGGCCGTTCCCTCGTGAGCTTTCTCAAAGGCGGTGCGGCTCCAGCGCGCGATTACTTCTACTGGGAGCTGCACGAAGGCGCGTCGCTGCAGGCCGTGCGCTTCGGCGACTGGAAGGCGGTGAAGAACGGACTCAGCGCGACGACTGAGATCTACGACCTGAAAGCGGATGCGGGGGAGAAGACGAACCTCGCTGCGGACAAGCCGGAACTCGTCGCCAAGGCTGAGGCGCTCTTCAAGTCAGCCCGCACCGAGCATCCCGACTGGCCACTGCGAGATCGTCCGGCGGGCAAGGGGAAGCAGAAGTGAACTTGTCCGCGTGAATCGCACGAATTTGGCAGGAAGATATTGGGCAGGAAAATTGGGAGCGGGAAATCACGGCGGCGGCTTCGGGGCGGAAAGGGCGCGCTTGGCGGCGAGTCCGGCGTGGTAGGCGGCGACTTCTGCCTCGGTGGCGGCTTGCGGCCAGACCCAGTCGCGGCCTTTGAGCCAATCCGGCAGATTCGACGAACCGCTTGCCACGCCCACGGGAGTGGGATCGCCGCCGTCGTCCTTGAAATCCTCGCCCACAGACCAGAGGAGGAATTTGCCGTCGGACTGGAGCTTGTAGCGCAGCGGAAGGCCGTCCATGAAATCGCGTGGGATTTCGGCAAGAGAGCCTGGCACCAGCGCGCTGAGTGACTCCGGAAACTTACCCTGCTGCAAGCGATGCCGATGCAGCGCGATGGCGGTGAAGGTGAGGCGTCGGACAGTCTCAAAGGCAACCATGCGGCGGTTGTAGTTGTCGATGGCGGAAGCGAGCACGCTCGACAGGAAGCGCTGGAGTCTGGGCGGTTCCGTCATCGTGCCGCGCTCCCGCTTCAGCCACTGCTCCGCCGGGGCGCTGGCCTGGTTGGTCCACGCCTGACGGACGCTCGTGTGCCAGAGCTGCTGCTGCGTCAGCGCCCACTGTTCGTCGGAGTAAGACAACCATCCGGCCCAGATCAGCCCGAAGCCGAACTTGCCAGTGCGGGTCGCGGCGGCCGCCGGATCGTGGAAGAGCTCATCCCAAAAACTTCTTCCGGAGCCGCCCATGCCACTCGTGTTCTCGTCCAGCATTCCGGGCGACTGCCGAAATTGCTGAAACACGCTACTCCCAATCGCGCGCTCCATACCCAATGCGCCCAGCCAGCCGGTGCGCAAGTCGGTGATTTGCCACGCGGCTTGCAACTCGCGCAGTTGCGAATCGGTCCAGCCCGGATGTTGCAGCGCCTCCCAGGTGGCTTGCTGCGCAATTTGGCCGGCGGCGACGCGCACGAGCTGCGATATCAGCAGCGGCTCCTGCAGCCGCTGACCGACCCGGACGGCTGCGAGGACGTTCGTGAAGGCGCTGTTGGTCTGCCCGCCGTGCAAGTCCACCACGCAGGCGAAGGAAAGTTGCAGCGCGGCCAGCCGCAGTTTCTGGAGATGTGGGATCAACAGGCTGAACCCCTTCGGGTAGTCCAAGTCGAACACCATCTCCGGGCGCTCCAGCGCGGTGGCCATCTCGGCGAGCCGGTCGCGGTTGTCCTCCACATGCGCAGTCACGAACGGCCAGAGGTCCGGCTCCTTGTCCGTCGGCAGTTCGGGCTGCTGCCACGTCACGCGGGCTTTGCCGGGCGCGATGAGGCGCATCCGCTGCGGCTGGAACTCGGGCTTTAGCTCCGTGAGCCGGTTGGCGGCGGCGATGAAGTCCGGCGCGGCGTTCGAGAGCGCGGGCGGGAGCTTGGGCACGTGGTCGGCGATGGCGAGTTTCTCGCCCTTGGCGATGAGCTGCGCCTTGAACGCCGCCAGCCGCGCCTTGGCCCGCTCGTGCTCCAGCCACAACCCCAGCATCGCCAGCACAGCGAAGCCGAGGAGCCAGAGGCCGAGCTTGACGGGTCTTTTCACGGGAGAATCTGCCACTACCTGAAGAACCCGCGCTGCTTCTCGTTGATGGGCATCGCGAGGCGTTCCATGACTTGGAGCATGTCTTCCCAGACTTGGCGCTTGATGATGCGGCCCTTGTCTGCATTGGCTTCCGCACGGAGGACGTAGCTGGGATGGAAGGTGGGCATCACCGGCGTCCCGCGAAGCTCCATCCACTGACCACGCCGCCGCGTGATGTGCGCGTCGCTGATGGCGAAAAGTCCCTCCACAGCGGCGCCGCCGAGCGCGACGATGACGCGCGGCTGGATGAGTTGAATCTGCTCCATCAAATATGGGAGGCAGGCGCCCATCTCGTCGGGACTCGGCTTGCGATTGCCCGTCTCGCCCGGGGGTTGGTTGGGCCGGCACTTGAGGACGTTGGCAATGTAAACGGTCTGCCGCGTCTGGCCCATCGCGGTGATGATCTTGGTGAGGAGCTGGCCCGCGGCACCTACGAACGGCTCGGCTTGACGGTCCTCATCCGCGCCTGGTGCTTCGCCGACGAACATGAGCGGCGCGTTGATGTCGCCAACGCCGAAGACGACGGACTTGCGCGTGGTGACGAGGTGCGGGCACTTCACGCAGACAAGCACGCGCTCGCGGAGAGCGGCGAAGGTGGCAGGTTTGTCGGCGGGCGAAACTGGGGGAGCAGGCAGCGGTGCGGATGCAATCGCGACTGGGGTTGTCGGGCGAATAGGGGCCTGCGCCGGCGCTGGGCGAGTCGCTGCTGAGACGGGGCGTGGTTGGGCCGCTGGTTCCGCCTCCTCACGTCGTCGGCCACGGGGCGCGGGCGCGGCAAGGGCATTCAGGGTATCGGGGGCGACGACCACGAAGCGTTCGCCGCCGGCCTTGCGGGCTTCCAGGTCCTGGATGGCGGCGTCGAGCAACTGCGCGTAGGCGGACATGGAGGGAGTGTTGAGTTCAAAGTTCAAAGTTCAAGGTTCAAGTCGGCGGGGCCGGCAACTTTGAACTTTGAACTTTGGGCTTTGAACATACTTTCAGCGCGTGACGCGACATTGCTGGAAGTGCGGGTGCGAGTGGACTTTCTCGGTGAGCCCGGGCCGGGGCGAGACTTGTCCGCAGTGCCGGGCCGATCTGCGCGCGTGCGTGAACTGCACCGCCTACGACCGCTCCGCCGCGCACCAATGCCGCGACCGCCGGGCGGACCCGGAGATGGACAAGCACGCGGGGAACTTCTGCGAGTATTTCGAGTTCGTGAAGCGCAAGTTCACGCCGCCGAAGTCCGACGGCACGCGCGAGGCGGCGGCGCGGGACCAGATGAGGAAGCTTTTTGGTGATTAGCCGGACCGTCTCGAGTAATCCGGCAGAACAGGGTTGGTAATACTTTTACGCAGGCGTTGACACCAGGTTGGGGAGGTGGTTTTCTACAGGCCGTAGGCAGCAACGGTCACAGGCAAAAAGCTGCGAGCTCTTTGTAACTCAGTTCAATTTCGGTCGGGGTTGGCACAGCTTCGATCGAGTTCCCCATTAGCCTACTGTGTGCCGTTTCTGAAAACTCCCCGGGGCTAGACGTCCTTCCTCAGGTCGCTAGCCCCGGTTTTATTTTGTCTCGGGCAACCGTGGCAAAGAAAAGTCCCGCTGGACTTGTCCAGCGGGGCTTTCGCATTTCAAAGGGATGCTCGATCAGTCGAACGCGTGGCCCGAGCAGCAAAGCACGTTGCGCATCTTGTGGCGGACGAGTTCCTTCACGGCCTTGCGCGCGGGGCCGAGATACTTGCGGGGGTCGAATTCCTTCGGCTTGGTCCAAAGCACTTCGCGGATGGCGGCGGTCATCGCCAGGCGGAGGTCGGTGTCAATGTTCACCTTGGTGCAGCCAGTTCGGCGGGCGACCTCGATGTCCGCCTCGGGCACGCCGGCGGTGTCTTCTCCCATGCCACCACCAAATTGGTTGATCTTCTGCGCGAGTTCCTTCGGGACAGAGCTGGCCCCGTGGAGCACGAGGGGATAGTCGCCCAGGCCGGCGTTCATCAGAGCCGCCTTGATGGCCTTGAGGCGCTCGAGGTCGAGGTGTTGCTCGCCCTTGAACTTGTAAGCGCCGTGGCTGTTGCCGATGGCGACGGCGAGCGAGTCCACGCCGGATTGCCGGACGAATTCAACGGCCTCATCGGGGTGCGTGTAGCAGCCGCCCTTGGAGTAAGCGCCGCCTTCTTCGCCGTCGTCGTGCTGCGCGCCGACGAGCATGCCGAGCTCGCCTTCGACGACGCAATTATGCTTGTGCGCGTAGTCCACGACCTTGCGGCAGACCTCGACGTTCTTCTCGAACGGGTCGTGCGAGGCGTCAATCATCACGCTGGTGAAACCCTCATCAATGCACTGCTTGCACAGCTCGAAGGTGTCGCCGTGGTCGAGGTGGACGGCGATCGGGATGTTGGAGAGCGAGACCGCAGCCTCAATGAGCTTCTTAAGATAGACGGGATGCGCGTAGTCACGGGCACCCTTGGAGATCTGGAGCATCAGCGGGGCCTTCTCCTCCTCGGCGGCCTCCACGATGGCCTGGATGAACTCCATGTTGTTCACGTTGAATGCGCC